>NZ_JBMRGR010000047.1:0-539 GCF_049384045.1 Enterococcus diestrammenae | reverse complement strand
AATCGAGTAGGAGATGAGAGATTAATTCCCTCACCGACCTCTCACACCACCGTACGTACGGTTCCGTATACGGCGGTTCAGTTTTACATGACATGTTTTGTCTGATAATATGAACTTGCGGATAGTAAGCCAAATCTTGCTAGTCGCTCATTTGTTATGGTAGTGGTTAAAACCCAAGAGTAGGCTATTCTGGCATATGATTTGCTAGAATAGCTGTTTTTGTATGCTTCATTTGTCGACATTCCGAGCTTGCGTAACTGCTTTCGTCGGTTTTTAGGTGTTTTCCATAGTTTCCAAATGCACATCCGCAAACGTACTCGTAGATTACTATCAATTTTGTCTAGTACCATTTTCATTCTGGCTATCCTAAAGTAATTGACCCATCCACGAATATTCTCATTGATTTTCTGAACACGATACTTTGTGTTCACTCCCCAACTACGTTTAGTGAGATACTTGATTTTCTTACGAAAATTATTGATGGCAATCTCATGTGGCTTTGGAAGATACTTTCTTTCCTTCCTTCCCCAGAAGAATCC
>NZ_JBMRGR010000046.1:0-563 GCF_049384045.1 Enterococcus diestrammenae | reverse complement strand
CTATACGTTTTTTTCTATAAATTTGAGATAATGAAAATAGAAAATTGATTGGTGGAATGCGATATGTTGAACTTTCAAGAAGAATTAGATTTGAGTCCTCATTCATGCTTGTATGATATTTTAGTAAAAGAAGATCATTTGCTTCGCAAATTGAATAATCTCGTGGATTTCTCATTCATCATTGAAGAAGTACGTGAAAACTATTGTCTTGATGATGGTCGTAACGCAGTTGACCCTATTCAAATGTTCAAGTATCTCCTTTTGAAAGTTATCTACAACCTATCTGATCGGGATTTGGTTTCACGCGCATTCACGGATTTATCGTTTAAATATTTTTTGGGGTTAGCACCGGAAGAGAATGTTATCCATGCAACCTCCCTTACGAAGTTTCGTCGTCTCCGCTTGAAAGATGAAGTCTTCTTAGACAAGCTTATTGCCAAATCGGTAGAAATCGCTCTTCAAAAAGGCGTGATCAACTCTACAACGATTATTGTGGATGCCACTCACACAAAATCTGCCTACAATGCTAAATCGCCAATTGAAATATTAAGAGAGCGCTCAAA
>NZ_JBMRGR010000045.1:0-618 GCF_049384045.1 Enterococcus diestrammenae | reverse complement strand
CCTCCTTTATACTTAGCTTATTGCTAAATATGAGGAGGGTTTTTATGATGATCAACTTTGCCAGTGTACCCAAATGCTATTTAATTACTGGCTATACAGACTTACGAAAAGGCATTGACGGCTTAGCTGCCATCCTAACTGGAAAATATGGCTTAAACTTATTTGAAGAAGCTATTTTCCTTTTCTGCGGTAGACGTTGCGATCGTTTCAAAGCACTGTACTTTGATGGCGAAGGCTTTTTTCTGCTATACAAACGCTACGATCAAGGACAGTTAAACTGGCCGAGAAAAGCTGATTCTGTGGAAGTTCTGTCCCCCAAACAAGTAGATTGGCTTTTTGACGGGCTCTCCATCTACCAAAAGCAAAAAATTCAACCAGCAAAAATTGGTGCCCTCACCTAGAAATTTTAAGCACTCTTGATGTGCCTTTCCTCTTATCCCCATTGAATCTTGGTACGATACACAAGTGTTTCAAGGAAGGAGGAGCTGCGATGACTGAATTAGAAAAAGAGCTAACGAAACAGCTCGCTCGTACGACCACTCAGTTAGAAATAATGACCGAGCAGTTGAACAATCAAGCCAAACAAATCGAAAACTTGATGAATATTATTGCCAACAT
>NZ_JBMRGR010000044.1:0-679 GCF_049384045.1 Enterococcus diestrammenae | reverse complement strand
GTACCTTTTAGCGATTCGACAATATCTTTTGAGGAAGCTTTTACCCGAGAATGGAGACATTCTAGGATGTTTTCCTCTTCGATTTTCTCACCACTCAGTAGTAAATCGACTAGCTTTCTACCAGTCTTTCCATAGATATCTGACAAAAATCCCGTTAATTTAATATTTCCTTGTTGGAGGATATTGTGGATACGATTCTTATGTTGGGTTCGCTCGGCAATAAGATGGGTACGAGTTCTAGTGAGGGAACGTAGCTCTTGAATAGCTGTTGGCGGTACATAGCTTTGTGGAACTAACCCCACACGACCAAGTTGGGCAATCCATTCGGCGTCCTTTTGATCAGTTTTTCGACCAGGAATTCCTTTAATGCGTTGAGGATTGGCAAGAATCAATTTGAATCCTTCCTTCTCCAAAACGTTCCAGATAGGACACCAGTATTGTCCGGTACTTTCCATCATAACGGTAGAAATCTCTTGCTCGTGAAGCCATGAGGCTAGTTCTTGTAGCTCGAAGGTCCTTGTCCCAAAAGTTTTAATAAGTTTCTTCGGTCGATTGGTTGAAAGATTTCCCACAAGTGTACAGGCAACGACTGTTTTCTGATGAACATCCAGTCCACAACAACGTTCGACAACGACTTCCATGTAAATCACTCCTCAAAAGTATTGAGTTGTGACAGATT
>NZ_JBMRGR010000043.1:0-1018 GCF_049384045.1 Enterococcus diestrammenae | reverse complement strand
GAAGCTGCTGAAAATCTCTAAGAATTATGTTTCTAATTTTAAATGATAGACAAAAAAATAGGACTTCAATTCAATTTTGACGAATTGAAGTCCTATTTTTTGTGTATTATTCGTCCATTAGCGTTAAAATCCTTTTTAAATTTACAACAAATAGTGTGGTGGCAGCTTGAATATTCATGCCAAACAAACCGTCACTTTTATTAGTTCCAAAACCGTGGCGGTTTTTGATTTCACTATTCTTCGCTTCAATCATGTATCGGTTTCTGGAAAGCTTTTTAAATCGTTCTGTTTTTTCAAAATGCATTTGTTCCTGATGAAGTTCAGACTTGATAGAGATAGAATACGTTTTTGATTTTGCCTCATTTTTATAACAATTTTCTCTTATCAGGCATCTTTTGCATTTTTCAACATCAAAGTAGTACGTTATCGTCTGATTAGTATTTTGATCTTTCTTGCCTTGTTTTGCTTTCCTTGACGCCATTTCTCCTGCAGGACAGACCATCATTCCAGCATCTTTATTAAATTCAAAGCCGTCATTTTTATCTCTAAAGCCTTTGGAAACAGCTGGTACCAGCTTCGCGACAAGAGTGATCTCTTTTTTGTTCGTATATTTAAGATTGTCTTTTCCAGAGTATGCCGCGTCTCCCAAAACTGTTTCAACTTTTATTCCATTTGCTTCACTTTTTTCAATTAAATTAGCGAGATACTTTCCGTCAGATTTTTCGCCAGTAGTAACTACAGCAGCAGTTACAATACGATTATCATCCATTGCGATATGTGTTTTATATCCAAAAAAAGCAGTATCTTTTGTTTTGTGTCCAATTTTTGCATCATGATCCATTGTACTTTTCATATGTTCTAGATCATCTTCAATAGTTTCCTCTAACAAATTCATGCTTTCTTTTATTCCAGGAATCAATGAAACCTTTGGTTCTTTTTCAAGAACGTGAAGCAAATCATTTGAATAACGTAACTCTTCTTTCAGCTCCGTTCCAGTGTATTTAGTCGGTAATTTATT
>NZ_JBMRGR010000042.1:0-1253 GCF_049384045.1 Enterococcus diestrammenae | reverse complement strand
GTAAGCGGGAAATAATCCAACGCATCGACAAATAGCCCTAGTCTCACTAAAATTTAGTGAGATTAGAGCTATTTTGCTATTTTGTTGGTCATCGTACAAGCAAGCTTCGCCTGTGCTGACCACGGCAGATAATCTTTGACCCGTTCCGGATGTTGGAAAATCTCTTGCTGGGGTAGTTCAGTAAACAGCCAGGTCAAATAACGAAAAGGCTCCAAGCCATTTTCCTTAGCGGTTTGAATGAGGCTGTAGCCGATGGCATTCGCTTTTGCTCCTTCTGGGCTAGTACTGAAATTCCAGTTCTTACGTCCCACTGTAACCGGGCGAATACTGCGTTCTGCGAGATTATTGGAGATGACCAACTGACTGTTTTCTAGAAAGGCACCTAAGCTCGTTTTGAGTTTTAAGGTGTAGTTGATTGCTTTTCGTAATGGTCCTTTCATCACGACTAGCCCTTCCATCCAATCCCAAAAGTGTTGTACTAAAGTTGCTGCGTCAGTTTGACGTTTGACTAACAGCTCCTTACCAGATAGCCCTTCTTTTTTCCAAATCCGCTCCAATCGAAACAATTCATCGCAATACCTCACGCCTACTGCTCCTTGTCCATAAGGATCGTTGGTTTCGATAAATTTACGTCGAACATGTGCCCAACAGGTTTGAAGTAGAACATCAGGAAGTTTCTGGTAAACTTGATAACCATCACAATGGAGGAATCCTTTAAATCCACGAAGGAAGCTTTCTGCCACCGCAAAACTTCGAGTTTCAGAAGAGTGGTAAAGGATAATCGGAACTGGTGCCGTCTCTGCGGTCCGAAAGAGCCAGATACGAGAATCACTAGTAGCTGGTTTGCCATCTTCACGATACAAAATTTGATAAACCGTCTCGTCTGCGGATAAGACTTCCTGCTGGAGAAGTTCTTTTTTCATAGCTTCGTATAGCGGCACGCCCCATTCCAGAAGGCTTTTATTATGCCAGTTGGCCAAGGTTCGTCTTGAGACAGCTAACCCATGGCGTAGCCATTCTTTTTCCTGACGATAAAATGGAAGGCTCATTTCTAGTTTCTGATAGATGGTATTCGCTAAACAGCTAGGGCCAGCTAAGCTCTTAGGCAAAGCTGGTTTAGGTGCTTCTGAACGATGGATATTGTTTTGTCCATTCTTCTTGCATTCCCTGCATTCATAAGCTTCTTCGTAATACTCATTTTTCTCTAAATGAGCAGGAACATAATTCAACTCTGTGCGTGCTAATTTGCGTCC
>NZ_JBMRGR010000041.1:0-1327 GCF_049384045.1 Enterococcus diestrammenae | reverse complement strand
TTTTTGTTTGCCCAGCATGGGCAAACTCTTAAGGGTTAAAGTCCCTAACGTGTCCCAGTAACGGAAAACGTATAGCTAAAGACAAGGGTGTCCATCGCGAGGTGGAATCTGAAGGAAGTCTAAAGCAAATCTCTGGTCCGACGAACAGAAATCACATAAAAGGCGACACTTGAGGGTAAGGCTGCAAAAGAAGTTGAAGCCCAATAGTTACTGACATAATCAAGTGGTGTAAATGTGGCGGATAGATGGAGAGGAAGAGTTTGTACCTTAACTGGGGAGGTCTCACGTCTCTGCACCAAACTCTTATAGTGATATAGGACTGGAACGTGAGAAGTCAGCCGAAGCCATAGTAATGAAGACGTCTATCGAAAGGTAGAAGGAGTGAAGGGCTGAACAGTTTTATTGTTAAGAATTCTCAATTGGAAGCAGGCAAAGGACTACTGGCATTGAGCGTAAAAGTAGATACCGACTTCACGAAACAGAAAGGACTAACAGACATGTATACAAAGAACTTGATGAAGGAGATATTAAGTCACGAAAATATTGAACTGGCAATTGGACAAGTGCGGAGAAATAAAGGAAAACCTGGCGTTGATGGTATGACTGTCGATGAGGTGAAAGCTTATTTTGTACGAAATGGCCTAGAGGTGAGAAAACAAATACTTCAACGACAATACAACCCCCAACCAGTTCTGAGAGTGGAAATACCAAAACCTAATGGCGGTGTACGTTTATTGGGAATACCCACGGTCGTCGACCGTGTAATCCAACAAGCAATATCTCAAGTCATCACGCCTATATTCGACGCTGAGTTTAGCCAATACAGCTATGGTTTTCGCCCTCGTAAACGAGCTGAAATGGCCATTCAGCAGGCGTTAGAATATATGAATGAAGGCTATCAATGGGTAGTGGATATTGATTTGGAGCGATTCTTTGATACCGTTCATCATGACCGCCTTATGAATCTTGTGGCTCGAACAATAGAAGATGGCGACGTCATATCGCTTATCAGAAAATATTTGGTGAGTGGGATTCGTACAGATGAAGGTGATATTGAATCAACGATGGGTACACCTCAAGGTGGGAACTTATCCCCGTTACTCAGTAACATTATGCTCAATGAGCTAGATAAAGAACTCGAGTCACGTCAATTACGTTTTGTAAGATATGCCGATGATTGTATCATACTTGTCAAAAGTGAGATGTCTGCAAGACGAGTCATGCGTAATATTGTGCGATTTATTGAGGATAAGCTAGGGCTAATTGTGAATGCCGAGAAGTCTAAGATTGTAAGACCAAATAATCCCGAGTTTAAGTTTCTAGGCTT
>NZ_JBMRGR010000040.1:0-1367 GCF_049384045.1 Enterococcus diestrammenae | reverse complement strand
AGGTACAATCCACAGCTTCGGTAATATGTTTAGCCCCGGTACATTTTCGGCGCAGGGTCACTCGACTAGTGAGCTATTACGCACTCTTTAAATGATGGCTGCTTCTGAGCCAACATCCTAGTTGTCTGTGCAACCCCACATCCTTTTCCACTTAACATATATTTGGGGACCTTAGCTGGTGGTCTGGGCTGTTTCCCTTTCGACTATGGATCTTATCACTCACAGTCTGACTGCCGAATATGAATGAATGGCATTCGGAGTTTATCTGAATTCGGTAACCCGAGATGGGCCCCTAGTCCAAACAGTGCTCTACCTCCATCATTCTCAACTTCGACGCTAGCCCTAAAGCTATTTCGGAGAGAACCAGCTATCTCCAAGTTCGTTTGGAATTTCTCCGCTACCCACACCTCATCCCCGCACTTTTCAACGTACGTGGGTTCGGTCCTCCAGTGCGTTTTACCGCACCTTCAACCTGGACATGGGTAGATCACATGGTTTCGGGTCTACGACTACATACTCATTCGCCCTCTTCAGACTCGCTTTCGCTACGGCTCCGGCTCTTCACCTTAACCTCGCATGCAATCGTAACTCGCCGGTTCATTCTACAAAAGGCACGCTATCACCCATTAACGGGCTCTAACTTGTTGTAGGCACACGGTTTCAGGTTCTATTTCACTCCCCTCCCGGGGTGCTTTTCACCTTTCCCTCACGGTACTGGTTCACTATCGGTCACTAGGGAGTATTTAGCCTTGGGAGATGGTCCTCCCGGATTCCGACGGAATTTCTCGTGTTCCGCCGTACTCAGGATACTCCTAGGTGCATTCCAAATTTCGTCTACGGGGTTATTACCCTCTTTGACTGACCTTTCCAAGTCATTCGACTATCTGAAAATACTACCAGGTTGGAGTCCTACAACCCCAAGAGGCAAGCCTCTTGGTTTGGGCTTTTCCCGTTTCGCTCGCCGCTACTCAGGGAATCGAATTTTCTTTCTCTTCCTGCAGGTACTTAGATGTTTCAGTTCTCTGCGTCTACCTCTACTACGCTATGAATTCACGTAGCAGTAACATCCTATCAAAGATGCTGGGTTCCCCCATTCGGAAATCTCTGGATCATAGCTTACTTACAGCTCCCCAAAGCATATCGGCGTTAGTCCCGTCCTTCATCGGCTCCTAGTGCCAAGGCATCCACCGTGCGCCCTTATTCACTTAACCTTACAAGACCTACGGTCTTGGGTTTTGAGCAGTTCTGCCAGCGATGACAGCTTACTCAAGAAAATAAGCAATTGAACTTCTTAAAAAACTCATTCAACGCGGTGTTCTCGGTTTGTTTTGATTTACTTCAATATCCAGTTTTCAATGAACAATCTT
>NZ_JBMRGR010000038.1:0-1607 GCF_049384045.1 Enterococcus diestrammenae | reverse complement strand
GAGAGACTAACTATTATAAGTCAAGTGATAACTAGTTGAATTGGCAAAAAGAATAATAACAAATTCTAAGAGAATGGATGCATCACAAATAAGCCTGACGAATAGTAAATTTTTTTAAATCTGTACTTTGTAAGGCTCATTTTTTGTCAGGATTGCATGGATTGTGTAGGTAAGTTTTCTAGCTACAGCTCCAACTGCTGTCAAGTGATGCTTGCCCTCTGAACGCTTTTTCTGGTAATACGCACTGAATACTGGATCATTAAATGATGCGACAAACGCAGCTGAGAACAAAGCTTTGCGCAAATAAGGTGAGCCACGTTTACTCATAACATTGTGAGTAGCCTCGTATTCGCCAGATTTAGTTACTGAAGCATCCAAGCCCGCATAAGCCACCAACTTAGCAGCAGTAGAGAAACGGGAAATATCGCCAATCTCACCAAGTATCGCAGCTGCGTTTATAGGACCGATGCCAGGTGCAGTCATGATAACGGAGTCTAATTGATTAATAATGATTTCAATTTCCTTCTCGACCTCGTTGACTTGCTTTTCAAGAAACTTAATCTGCTCAATCATCGACCGAAGCTGAAAGACATAAGCTTCTTGGGCAAAACGAACGCCAAATGATGACGAGGCTGCTTGCTTGATAGATTCGGCCTTATCAGCTCCTAAACGACCACGACTTGCCTTTCTCAAGGCTTGACCAAGCTCGTCGGCAGTGACATTTTCAAATGTTTCTGGAGCACTGTAAGTGAGAAGAACCTCTTTTGAAGCGGCTCCGAAGACTCCGGTACCTTTAAATAGCGTTTCATATTCAGGGAAAATTTGATCCAATACAGCAATGACTTTTCTTTTGAAGTCACTAGTTGTTCCAACCAGATATGTTCGATAGCGCGAAAGATTCTTCAGGGAGATGACATTTTCGTTCATTAAACTGGTATCAGTAAAGTCACCGTATCTAATAAGATCCGCAATTAGCACAGAATCAATCGTATCTGTTTTTCGCTTGCGAATCTCAGTGGCATTACGCCAACCATCTGTTTGAATCGGATTCAAGACATGAGTTAGAAAGTGTCTTTCGTCAAGGTATGAGAAAAGAGCTAACCAGTAGTGGCCCGTAGCTTCCATACCAACGATGAAGTCCTCTGGAGATGCAGAAAATTTATGTAAGGCACCAAACAGCGCCTCAGCCCCGACAGTCGAGTTTGAAAAAGAGAAACCTTTGAGGAGAATCTTACCAGCCTCATCCATAACGGAAGCAGCGTGTGTACGTTTGCCAATATCAATTCCAAGATAAAACATAAGCACACCTTCTTAATCGTATTAGGATTGATTGCCACTCATCTGAAAAGCGTCACTACCTTGTTCGAGATACGGAGTAAGGCACCGAGCCTTCAACATCTAACTCATTCGCAATCTGCCAAACAGAGAGAGGGACCAGTCTCTCGAGTACGAGCTCTTAGCTCAAGGAGTGAACGGCCTGCCTCTCAATCCTTATCTATATTATCTCAGAGCTACTGAGGTAATACCAATTTTAATAACACAGGTTCATAGGGTTATCCTTACAAATCATGAAGACTAAAACCCTAAATACAATATACAAGGAGTAA
>NZ_JBMRGR010000036.1:0-1690 GCF_049384045.1 Enterococcus diestrammenae | reverse complement strand
GAGGCTGCTGAAAAACTATCACTTTTCAGCTAAATTGATATTCTAAAAACTATCTACTGTAAAGAAAGAGCCAATTCTCACAAAAAACGAGAATCGGCTCTTTTCTTTTGACCTTTTAACCTTATTTTTCTTGATTCAATTTGATAATTCGCTTCAGGTTTACGACAAATATCGTCGTTGCCCCTTGTATGTCCATACCTAATAAACCGTTGCCTTGGGACACATCGTACCCATGCCGGTTCTTGAGTTCATCATTTTTAGCTTCAATCATGTATCGGTCCTTGACCTTTTTCTTGAAGCGTTCTGTTTCTTGAAACTCTTTGTGCGTAGAATGCGTGTCTGATAATATCGAGACGCTATAACTTTTACTTTTTGCACCATTTTTATAACAGCCCTCGCTAATTGGGCAGTTCTTACATTTTTCCACATCAAAGTAGTAGGTAGTCACTTGATTTTTATTCTGTCCTTTTTTACCAGTTCTTGCTTTACGGATTGCCAAATGACCGGCAGGACAAATAAACCTCTCCGCATCTTTATTGTAGTCCCAGCTTTCTTTACGAGAGCCTTGGGAAATTTGCGGGTTTAATCGGGCGTACAGTTCAATTTCTTTTTCTTCTGTGTATTCAATATTTTCTTTTCCGGAATATGCGCGGTCACCAAGAACCGCTTTTACTTCAACCCCATTATCTTCAGACTTTTCAATGAGTTCTTGTAGAAAAGGCCCATCACCTTTTTCGCCACTGGTAATAACGGCAGCTGTAATGATTCGTTCATCAGTCATCGCAATGTGCGTTTTAAATCCAAGAAATGAAGTATCTGCCGTTTTGTGCCCAGTACGCGCATCATCATCGAAGGACTCTGCGGAAGCCTCATTGATATCATCAAGTTTTTCTTTCAACATATTCATTGCTTCCGATACAGCAGGGATAACAGCGTAGGGTTGTTTTTCAATCGTCTTGATCACTTCTTGTGTATAGACTTTTTCCGTGTCCAAATCGTTGAATGTTGGTTTAGCGGGAAGTTTAGCTTTCAGATTTTCATCCAAGCCATAAGCCACTTTTCGAAGATTCTTAGAATAATTCCGTAAAATATCCACTGGGGATTTTTTATTGAACCGTGATACTGTATGAGTGGCATCAACGATAATTGTCTCACTCTTGAGGACGTTATGATCGATCGCTATGCGAACTGATTTAGCAATAAGCATATCTAGCAAATTTTTATCTTTCAATCGTTGCCGGCGAAACTTAGTCAATAAAGAAGAATCGATCACACCATCTTCTGGTGACATGCCAAGAAAGAATTTGAAAGCCAGGTCTGTTTTTGTTCTGTTTATCAAGTCGCGATCAGACATTTTATAAATCACCTTCAGGAGAAGAAATTTAAACATGCGAATTGGGTCAACGGCATTTCGACCATTCACCAGACAATACTTATCTTCTAGCTCTTGATAAATGAATTCAAAGTCAACTAGTTCCAGCATCAACCGTAGTTCGTGATCTGCTGGAATCAGCAGGTCATACAGCTCAGAATATGGACTCAAAACTAGTTCTTCTTGCCTTTTCAGCATAATGTTAACCACCATTAGTTTGATTGATACTTCAATTATACGAAGAAACACGTGCAAAGCCAAGATGGCTTCACACGTGTTTCTGTATCTAATTATTCTAGGGACTTTTTCAGCAGCCTC
>NZ_JBMRGR010000035.1:0-2916 GCF_049384045.1 Enterococcus diestrammenae | reverse complement strand
TGAATTGAAGTCCTATTTTTTTGTCTATCATTTAAAATTAGAAACATAATTCTTAGAGATTTTCAGCAGCTTCGATTACCACCTGTGCTTTTTTATTTTGCAAAAAACCACCTAAAAGACTATTTCCGGTCACTTTAGGTAGTTTTATGATAAGGACTTATACACAATTTTTTTTCTATAGAATATGTTATCGCTGTGTTACCAATTAATATTATTTGTTTATAACATAATAGTAGGTTCCTGAATTGGGATTATTTACCCAATAAGTAGAAACACCTCCAACATACGTATAAGTATATGAATAAACTAACCATCCATATGCGTTCCATGTATTGCTTGAGTAGACTTTGCTTGCGTCAGTTTTTGAACCCGCAGCTCCTACAGTGTTATAAGAATAGTATCTTAATCTATCACCAGCAGTTCCCTTTGTCTGGAAAAGGTAGCCTGCAAATCTAATACCACTCGCTGAAAATTTACTAGAAGAATAACTAGAGTCTAGTCCTAACTTCATCACTTGTGTAGCGGGTTTTGCACCACGAGTATCTTTCAAATTAAAAATGAAAGGACTACTCTTTTCCTGAGGCATTTCAGCAAGAGCCTTTTTTACAGTGCCAACTGTGGTAGCATTACTATCAGTATCACTATTGTAGTATTCTAAAACTTTATCATCCCCGTAAGTTGAAAGTTCTGCTGTTCCATGGAGAAAACCACCATCCGGTAAGCACAGTAATGAGTCTGAATCTTTTAGATGATCCAAGAAGTCCAAATTGGTTTTCATCAAAATAGGCTCCCCTTGAACTTCTGCAGCCTGTGAAGTTTGATTGAAAGCAAGAAGCGAAATCGAAACAAATGAAATTCCAGTTAAAACCATCAAAGCAATTTTTTTCATTTTGATAATTCCCTCTTTTCTAAAAAAATAATGACACTATAGTAAGCGCTTGCCTATGTGTGTATTCATTACATCATATCAAATTCCTTTTTTGATATATTGTGAGAGTTTTTTAATTTAATTGACTGAAAACTTGTATTTCTGTAAAATATTGCAACCAATTCTCTTTCTTTCTTCTCTAAACTATAGGGATAGTTATAACCTACGATTGTTTATTCTCTTTTTTTTGTCGAATAAAAAAAATGCGAAAAAAATGCAACCGAGAAGACTCTTTTTTTCTCTAACTAAGTGAATGACATTCTTTCCAAATTCGGAGGCTAGCATAGTGAAATCAAATATATTTTTAGTAAAACGTGCCAAAAAAGGGGATCCTGATGCATTTGTCACTCTTTTCCAAGCCTATGAGCCAGTTCTGCATAATACTGCCCGAAAAATGTTACGAAATGAACAGGATATAGCAGATGTAATGCAAGAAACTGCTCTAACAGCCTTTCAAAATATTCACCAACTTAAACAAGATAAAATGTTCAATACTTGGGTGTATAGAATACTTATTAATAATTGCACAAAATATTTTCATTCACCTACTCATTATGAACTATTCGATAATGATAGTGCTGTAGATAGTCCAACAGAAAATAGAATAATTATGAAAGAACTATTGAATAAGCTCGATGAAAAATACAAAGTTCCTATTGTTTTGTTTTACTATACTGGATTTTCGGTTAAGGAAATTAGTAATATCCTATCATTGCCAGAAGGTACGATAAAATCAAATTTATCACGAGGAAGGGCTTTGCTCCAAAAAGATTATCTACATTATAAAAAGGGGGTACTAAATTTTGAAAGAATTTGAACAAGCATTTAAAGATGAACTCAAAGATGAGCAGCCAATTACAGAAGGGACTAGGATAGCTATAGATCAGACATATGCTAAAATTTTATCATCCCAGCCCAAATATAAACCAATAATGAAACAGACTAAAATGATTATGATTGCAATAGTTGTTCTTAGCTTAGGTGTTTTAGGTAGTCTTACTTTTTCTCCTTTGAGTGACGCATTTTCAAAGTTACTAAGCTTAGGTAATTTTACCTCGCAAAGTCTATTAGATTCAAACTTTGTTAATCCACAGTCAGGTATTGCAAACTCTAGTTCAGTGAAGATTTCCTTAGATGAGATATATGCTGATCAGAACCAAATAGGGCTGCATTTAACTGCAACTCTTCCAGATAAATCATTACTGCTATCTAAAGAAATGGATGACTATTCTTTGAAGTTTGCTTTAGTTAATGGTGATGGGACTGTTGTAGCAGATATTAATAGTGGTTTGGGCGAGGATGACCTATTAGGTACGGTTTCCTATCAGGTGAATCCGGATAGGGATGAAAATTTAATTGAGTTCGCCTACCAACTGACTGCTAAGGAAGATGGAACATTGCCATCTTTAAAAAACGCAAGAATTAAAGTAATACAAATTTCTGCTAATCAACGAGAGATAAAACCAGGGAAATCACAAAATAAAATTCAAAAAATTGACGGAACTTGGAGCATCGATATAAAATCGGATGATATCCGACAATTCGAACCAGTTCAATATGTTTCAGACCCCTCTGCTATGAATAAACTTGATGTTGTGAGTGCTGTGGCATATCCGAGTTCTTTTATTATTTATATAAAAAACAATGATAAGCTTGAACAATATTTTGAATCTGATTTCGATGACTCAATTCCAATGATTCATGTTCAAAAAAATGATCGTTCATATTCCTACCGATTACTTCAGGCTTCTTCAGAGAGTGAGGACACCTTATACAAACTTCGATTTGAATACGGTGGATACGATGAGTTTTCGAATATAAGTGTTAGCCTCCCAAGTGGTGATCGAATCGAACTGGTTCGTAAGTAAACTATCAGTATAGATATAATAAAAAGACGTCTCAAGAATATTGGAGGCTGCTGAAAAAGTCCCTAGAATAATTAGATACAGAAACACGTGTGAAGCCATCTTGGCTTTGCACGTGTTTCT
>NZ_JBMRGR010000034.1:0-7021 GCF_049384045.1 Enterococcus diestrammenae | reverse complement strand
AAATGAAGAAAAAAAAACTACATAAAACAAATTTTGTTTTATGTAGCCAAAGTTATTTAACTTTTTCAGCAGCTTCCAATTTTGCCAGTCCGGTTTTTTATTTAGCTTTTTCCATAAACTGATAAGGCGTGATATCCTTCATTCCAATCATCGGGTCAACGGTACCCGCTTGAAGCAGTGCTGGGGTCAAATATGGCGGTGCTTCCTCAATGACAGAGGCTGCTCCTGAGTCTGTTACTGTTTGACTAGCAGCAACGGAGGGTTCGGTACTCGTTTCTACTACCGCAGCCGTTGGTGAAATCTCTTTGGTTTCAGAGGTTGTAGTGTTTTTTTCAGTAGACTCGGTCCTGACTGCCACATGCTCTTTAGCTAAAGGCAAGGAAGTCACCAAGCCGGTATGTCCTTCATCTGCCAATTGATCTTCATAATGATTAATTTTTTGCACCAAGGCTGGAGTAATTCCAGAAGCCTCAGCGATTCGCTGTTGCAAAGTGGTCCGTCTGGTAGCAGATTCATGGCTAACCGCTACCTCAAAAGCCCGTACCTCCCCTAGCAAAATCAGTAAATCTTTGCTGCGGGTAACTGCCGTATAGAGTAAGTTGCGTTGAAGCATGCGCTGGTATTGATGCACCATGGGTAAAATAACCATCTTAAACTCGCTACCTTGGGACTTATGGATGGAACAGCAATAAGAGAGGGTGATTTTATTCCACTCATTGCGCTTATAGGTCACTTCCACCGCATCAAATCGAATCGTCAGCTCATCCGTTTTCTCCTCTGAGTCCTTGGCATAGGTAATTCCTACGATTTCCCCCATGTCACCGTTGAAGACGTTTTGTTCGGCATCATTAACCAATTGCAGTACTTTATCACCGATACGATAAGCGACTTCGTTAAAGAGCACTTCTTTTTTATTGCCAACTTTAGGATTGAAAATTTCTTGCATCATTTTGTTCAATGCATTGATACCCGCTGGCCCGCGATACATAGGAGCCAACACTTGAATATCTTGTGGAGTGAATCCCTTCGCTTTAGCCTTGCCGACAATTTGCGCCACAATCGGTTCGATTTGCTGGGTCTCACAGGCAAAAAAGGAGCGATCCTTTTGATTGATTGTCAGATTTTTAGGTAGGTGGCCATTTTTGATTTCATGGGCCAAGGGAATGATACTTGAGCCATCTTCTTGTCGATAAATCTCTGTCAATTCTCTTTGGGGAATCTCAGTGATGTGTAACAAATCATGGAGGACTTGTCCGGGACCAACAGAAGGCAATTGATCTTTGTCCCCTACTAAGATTACCTGGATATCGTTTTGGATGGCTTTAAATAACGTGTTCGCCAGCCAAGTATCCACCATGGACATCTCATCCACGATTAATAGCCCGCCACTTAGCTCTTTGGCACTGGCGGCAGGGGCCTTTTCCCGTCCAGTCAAACCCAATAGACGATGAATCGTCCCTGACGGCAGTCCAGTGGTCTCATTCATGCGTTTAGCCGCACGACCAGTTGGAGCAGCTAATTTGATAGGAAAAAGCTCCGTCCCAGTATTATGAGGGCTGAGATCGACATCATTTAAGGCTGCAAATAGTTTGACGATTCCATTGATGACAGTAGTCTTCCCCGTTCCCGGGCCGCCTGTCAAAATAAATAACGGAGCTTTAATTGCTTCAAAGATTGCTTCTTCTTGGGAGGTACCGTAGCTTATCGACAGTTCTTTTTCGATTTTACGCAGTTCTTTTTTGAGACGTTTGTCATCGTACGTGATATCTTTTTTCCGTTGCAACAAACGATCCACCGATTTTGCCACACCCCACTCGGCAAAATACAACGAGTTCTCGTAAAGATTGGTCCCTTCTTGTTGGATCTTCCCTTCTTCTACCAGTTGGATGATCGCGTTGGCCAACTGTTCTGGTGAAAGTTCCACTGGACGACTGCTTTCCAACAAATCCAAGCATTCTTCTAGCAACTCTTGGGCCGGAATAAAGGTATCTCCTGACGACAGGCAGTGGTTGCTGATTTGATGCATCACGCAAGCTTTCATGCGTTGCACCGAATCCGCCGCAATCCCCAGCTGCTCCGCTAATTGATCGGCTTTTTTAAAGCCAATCCCGTCGATGTCTTCCACCAATTGATAGGGATTTTCGTGAATAATATCGAGGGTTTCGTTTTTGTATGTCTGATAAATCGCAAAAGCCAGCTGGCTACCAAATCCGTACTTGGTAAGGCTGACGATGACTTGATCCATGCCGTGATTGGCTCGGACGGTTTCCAAAATCAGCTCTTGCTTCGCGGGAGTCAATCCCGGGATATCTGATAACAGGGTTGGATTGGCTAGCATCTGACTGATGGCATCTTCTCCCAAAGTATCCACAATCCGTTCGGCGGTTTTTTTACCGATACCAGGAAACTTGTCACTGGCGAAAAATTGAATCAACCCAGCAGCTGACGTCGGACGGGCTTGTTGATAACTATCGGCTTTTAACTGCAACCCATATTTCGGATGCTCCACCAGCGTTCCTGTAAAACGATATGCCTCTCCTTCTTGGACATCCCCAAAGGTACCGGTAATCACGATTTCGTTTTCCCGATAATCCAAATCCGTTTCATCCACTTTAATTAGGAGAACCTTGAAAAAGTTCCCCGCATTTTGATAAAAAATCGCGGCCACAGTGCCGTCAATGGTGCCTTGAGTTCCTGACATTGGTGCCGCTCCTTTCCCTTAGTCGGTAATGACTGCCGCTCATTTCCTACAACAATGCATCTCGTCCGGCGCTTTCTCCTAAAAATGAAGCGTCATTATAGACAACCAAATCATAAGGCGTCAGTTTTTGCGGTTCTTGGGCCACCATCATGGTGAGGCTATTATTTACTAAGCCGCCCATTTCTCGTAGGTGGGCCAAATCTTTGCCTGCTATCCATTGAATCGCAGCCGTCAAAGAAGCACCGTGGCCGACAAACAATAAGGGGCCTTCGTGTTGCATCACCGCATCAGCAACCACGGTTTCAATCCGCGCCAAGGCATCTTGAATCGATTCTCCCGCAAAAGCCCGGGGATCATATAAATCTAGCCGATTACGCAAATAATCCAACTGAATCGGGTGCTCCTCACTCACTTCGTCAATCAGTTGCCCTTCCAAACAGCCCAAACCTAACTCCCGCAGGCCATCCGTATAATGAATCGGCGCTGGCTTAATCAAGTAGCTGGCAATGGTTTCCGCCGTTGTCCTAGCCCGCTTTGATGTGGAGCAATAAATGGCTTCAAAAGGGACTTCTGCCAAGCGTTTGCCTAACAAAGCTACCTCTTCAAGACTCTCAGGTAACAAAGGGGAATCCCCTAGCATCCCTTGAAAGCGCCGTTGCAAATTCCATTCAGTTTTTCCATGGCGGGTAAAATAAAGTTCCATCAAATACGCTCTTTTCTTGATAATCTCACTAGATCCAGTGTTTTCAATTAATCCAATTTGTCATGTTCGTAATGATGCGTCAATTCCATATTAGGAAACCCTTGTTGCCGCAACGCTTCATAGACAATCATCGCCGCTGTATTGGAGAGATTTAAGGAACGGACATGTTCATCATTCATGGGAATTCGCAAACATTTTTCCGCATTTTCCCGCATAAACGCTTCGGGTAAACCAGTCGTCTCTTTCCCAAATAGAAAATAATGATCGCCACCATCAGCGAAGTTTGCCTCTGAATAGACTTGATTCGCGAATTTGGAAATCAAATGTAGTTGGGCCTTTTCTTGGCTTTCCAGATACGTCAAAAAAGCCGCCAAATCTGGATAGTAAGCGATATTTACCGCATTCCAATAATCCAGTCCGGCCCGCTTCAAATGTTTATCATCGGTGGAAAAGCCCAGTGGTTCAATCAAATGCAGCCAGGTATTTGTCGCTGCACAAGTTCTGGCGATATTGCCAGTATTGGCGGGAATTTGAGGTTCAAATAACACAATGTGGTTCACAATCAAGACTCCATTTCTGTCGAGGATCAAAAGGTCTGATGTTCTCGAAAATTCTTTGTTTACTATAGCATAAATGCGCAAGAATTTCTTGTGGGATAGGTGTTTTCCCTGTCAAGAATTTCATAAGATTACTGCTTTAGCCCAGTTTCTTTCGATCAATACCTACCTTGCTCACAAAGCCATGTAACTAGCCGGCAGCTAATCTCCTGCTGAAAACACAAAAAAAACGTAGCAACTCGGTGTCAAGCACGGCAAGTTGATACGTTAGTGAAGCTCTTTTCACTAACTTTTATCAGAACAGGAACCTGATAAAAACCAATGAAAAATGACTTGTTGTTACTATATCACCGATTTTGAGATTTTGCAACAGGAAAAGCTTAAAAACTTCACAAAAAAGCCGAATTTTTCCCACGAAGCACCAGTAAGTCGACTGTAATTTTACGCAGTGGTTGTTCTTTAACCTGCCTTTTCCGCTCCTGGCTAACCCCCCATTCCAAAGGGGACATCTCCAACAAATCCAACTGTCTAGCTTCTGGAATGGCAAATTCATAGGTTATTTCTTTCGCCTCATACTGGGGGTAAGAGTCTGTGAATTTTTTAAGAACTGGTTCATTGGAATACTGTTGCTTGCTGACATCATCAGGGTAGAAGGCTTGGCGCAATTCTTGCAAATAGCGGGGGCCTGGGACCACTTTCAATAATTGGCCCCCCGGTTTCAACACCCGAGCAAACTCCCGATAATTAGACGGGGAGAAGATATTTAACACGCAATCCAGCTGACCATCAGCAAAGGGTAAATTCGTCAAATCTGCCACACACCAAAAAGCCGGTTGAGGTTGTTGGGTGGCTAGATAGACCCCCGCCTTTGAAATATCAAAGCCAATAGCTGCCTGTTGAGGTATTTCCTCAAGTAATGCATTGAGAAAACTACCTTCGCCACAGCCCACGTCCAAAACAGTGCCCTCTGTTCCTAACCAATCTGCTAGCTGCTTCATGAGGGGCTGATACATGCCACTTTGAATCATCCGTCCTCTTGCCGCAAACATATCATGATCGTATTCGGTTTTCACTTGATGGGTTAAGAAAAACAACGTCCCTTTTTTTGAGACATCAAAACGATGCCCGTTTTGGCACAGCAAGCCACTGTTGCTGGCTGTCATTGAATCATGACAGATGGGACAGCGAAACAACTGCGCTTGTTCTGTCACAAAGCGTTTCCCCCAATCAATCTTCTTTTCCATTTTTTGACCTCTTTTCCAGACTACCACGAGCAGCCACGGCTACCTCGCCCTCTACTTTACCACAGAGATATGTTAGAATTCTACACAGAAGACAAACCTCATCACTATACTTTTAAGGACGTGAGTTTATGTTAATCAAAGAATTTTGTGCCGAAAACTATACGGATATTCCCGCTGCCATCCATGCTGGTGCGAAGCGTATCGAACTTTGTGACAATCTGGCAGTCGGTGGCACCACACCTTCCACCGGGGTCATCGAGGAAGTATTAAGCTATGCTGGCGAAAAAAATGTGCCGGTGATGACGATGATTCGCCCTCGCGGTGGAGACTTTATTTACAATGATATCGAACTAAAAATCATGCATACTGATCTAATCGAAGCTAAAAAAATGGGAACCGATGGCGTCGTTTTTGGCTGTCTGACGCCCAGTGGATGGTTGGACGAAGAAGCTTTGGAGCTTTTAATTGATACCGCTGAAGGCTTACAAATCACTTTCCACATGGCCTTTGATAGTATTCCAGCAGCCCGACAGTTCGAAGCCATCGATTGGCTAGCAGGACATGGCGTCGATCGCATCTTGACCCATGGTGGCGCAGCGGGCACCAATATCTTAGACAACCTTCCTCGTCTGAAGGAATTGACAAACTATGCTGCTGGCCGCCTACTGATTTTACCCGGCGCTGGCATCACTTATGAAAATGTCGGTCAAATCGTTACCGAACTTGGTGCCAAGGAAGCTCACGGTACCAAGATTGTTAATTTAGCAGAGTAGTTTCCTCTCAGCTAGACAAAATACTATTTAACTATTTCAACCAAAAATAAGCGGATAACGCTGCCTTATAAAAAAGTCGGCCAATCTTGCTTCCGGAGAATCCCTCGGGTGGTAGTGGGAACGGCAAATGCCAATCAAAAAACGGTTGTCATTTTGCTAGCTCATCTTAGCGTTTTCCGCTTAGGTGAACGGTATGGGATAGGCTCCTTTAGCCCTCGGACATTCTTGACACTACTACCCGAGAAATCCACCTACAGCAAGACTAACCGATTTTTTTGATAAACTTTTTTATCCTTATTCGTTTTAAGTTATTCGATGATTTTTACATCTGAGTCTATCGTAAAAATGGTGAAATTTAGCGTAATAAAATTTGAATAGCAGTAGCTCACAGGATGTGAGATGGCTATAAAATCATTGCGCATACAGTCATTTCTAAGCAGAGACCGCTAAGAAAGACTAGCAAATGTACTTAGAGTTGGTGGCGGCTTGCGACACTTACTCTAAGTTTGAAGCTCCAAGGGAAAGCTAAAAGTTCATTTGCGCATACAGTTACATCTAAGCAGAAACCGCTAAGATGAACTTGCAATGCCAAACACGTTTTACGTTTGGCATTTTCCGGTCCAGCTACAGCTATTTCAATTTCTAGGTCGCTAAATTTCACTATTTTTGTACCATCGAAAAATAGTGTGAAATTCGCTATAAACCTTGGTAAAACAGAATGTCACATAGATTAAAACTCATAATATCTTAGTCTATAAAAAACATATAAGGTTCGGCAAATTTTGCCGAACCTCTAACGCTGTCTTGAAAACGAAGGAGCACTTATAATGAACTTGAGGAGTGACACAAGCTCGAGCGGTTTATTGGTGGCCTTCCCCGTATAAAAAACCGAGTGATTCGCTTTGTGAGACTAACGAATTGTCGCTTTGCGCACGTATATAAAATTTCTTCGATTTTTCCAAAGCAAATCTGTCACAACTCAATACTTTTGAGGAGTGATTTACATGGAAGTCGTTGTCGAACGTTGTTGTGGACTGGATGTT
>NZ_JBMRGR010000033.1:0-9697 GCF_049384045.1 Enterococcus diestrammenae | reverse complement strand
AAATTGAATTGAAGTCCTATTTTTTTGTCTATCATTTAAAATTAGAAACATAATTCTTAGAGATTTTCAGCAGCTTCCTGAAAAGTTGCTCTTTTTTTAGTGCGCCCTGCATGGGTAGCAACTTGGTGGTGAAAGTCCACTACACGCCCGACAGTGGGAAGTGTTAGCTGATGGCAAGGGTGTCCATCGTGAGGTGGAATCTGAAGGAAGCCTAAAGCAAAACTCTGCACTTACGAACAGAAACTTGATAGAAGGCGGGATACACGGGTAAGGCTGCTAAAGAAGCTAAAGCCCAATAACTGTACAAGAAGTGTATCGTGTAAATCAAGAGGTGACATGGAGTGAAAGTTGTTACGCCTTACCGGGGGAGATCTTATGAGGGTGATGTGGGAATTGAAAGAAAATGAACCATCACAATCCCAGTGGTGACATTGGGATGAATCGTAAGAAGTCAGCAGAGGTCGTAGTAGTGAGGACGACTTGCGAAAGCAAGTAAGAGCGAAGGACCGAACGGTAAATGAATTTCCGAATTGAAATAGTAGTCGCGAAAAACGAAGTGCAGAAAATATGAGAAACGCTTTGGATAATGATGTTAGTAGAGATGAGAAATCGAAAGCGTATTTCCAGAGAGCATAGTTCTAGCGGGGAGATGAAGCGGAAATTACCAGCCAAGAGGACTGTTTTACCGAAGCGCCGTGTACGGATCCGTACGCACGGTGCTGTGAGAGGTCGACGGGGGAAATAATCCCTCGTCTCCTACTCGATTGTTCAAGTTGTGGAACCACGGGAAGGTAGGCTTATCGCCTGACCAATTTTACTGATTAGTTATTTTAACTTACATAGAAAATATTAAGTAACCAAAAAAATTACAGAAAAGAACTGCTTTGTTTCATGGTAATGAGTGGTTTTATCCCTATTAAAATACGCTTTTTATCAGCGATTGTGAATTTCATCTACAATCTTGAATAATCTGTGTCTAACAACAAATTGATTCCCCTCAGAAAGGTAGATTTGTTATCGTTTTAGTTGACATCTGCTGCGAAAAACGACAAAATGAAAGAGGTCACAAACAATAACATTTATCGAAAAGGAGAAAGAAAAATGAAATCCACAAAATTGATTGCAGGGGTTAGTGCGTTGGCTTTTTCTGCTTTGATCTTAGGGGCTTGTAGTGCGGATAATGGCGGTAGCGCTGACTCATCTTCACAAGCAGCTTCAAGCACGACGGTCTCATCTTCAGCGCAAGCTTCTACAGAAGAATCCAGTGCCGCAAACGCAGAAGTTACGATTGCAGATGGCAAATCAGAAGATGCGAAAGTACCGGCGGAAGGCACGGTTTATATGCGTCAATTGTACGCAGCGCCTCATGGAGACAAATCATTTGCTGTCGTAAATGTCACGATGAATGGTGAAAAAATCTTATCTGCTAAAATTGATGAATTCCAATATGTAGAAAAAACAGACGATTGGAAAGCTGTTCCAAATGGCGATGGTGCCTTTGGTGAAGCATTCCCAGAAGGCAATATCTTAGTTGCTAAAATGGAAAACAGCGATGCATACTCTGCTTTGATGAAAGATCACGCTGGTTCGACGCAAACGTGGCAGGAAAGCATCACCGCGATTACTGATTTTGCAAAAGGCAAAACGGCAGCTGATTTAGAAACAGAAATCGCAAAAATCGCTGATGATGGTGGCAACGTTGCTGACGTGGTATCTGGTTCAACCTTTACCGATACTCGGGGTTATTTACAAGCGATTGTTGATGCTGCGACTTCGGGAATGGTTTCAGAAGGACAAGCAATCACCAATGCAGATGGTTTGAAAGAAGCGATGATTTTAGGCGCGCCTCATGGAGACAAATCCTTTGGCGTAGTAACCGTCGCGATGGATGGCGATAAGATTGCTGCTACTTTCTTGGATGAATTCCAATATACTGATCCGGCTGATTTCGGTGGTGTACCAAACTCTAACGGGGCCTTTGGCGAAGGAATCGCAGACGGTCAAGTGTTGGCTTCAAAATTGGCTAACAATGATGCCTACTCTGCTTTGATGAAAGACCATGCACAAGCGACAAAAACTTGGCAAGAAAGTGCAACGGCGATTGAAAAATTCGTTCAAGGCAAAACGGTTGCTGAAATTGAAGAAGCTGCTGGTAAAATCGACGACGAAGGTAAAAACGTTGCCGATGTTGTATCTGGGGCTACTTTCACTGATGCAAAAGGCTACTTGCAATTGATTGTCGATGCAGCCAACGAAGCGACAAAATAAGCACCTAAATAAGCAATAACATCCGCCAGTTCTCACTTGATATGTGGGAATTGGTTTTTTTTCTGTTTCGTCGAGCCTGTTGCTTGAAAATGTTTAAAAAAAGTCCCTCAGAAACGCTTTTTTATTTTAGGAAAGCAGGCTTCATGTTATGATAAGAAGGCTGAAAAAAGTAGTAAGAGAAAGGGTTACAAGATGAAAAGACGAGTGAGAAAATACCTGCCATGGCTGACAGTCGCAATGATGATGGTTTTGGTTCTGGCAGGCTGTGGCAAAAAAGCCGAGAAAGTAAAATTACGAGAAGAACCTTATGCCCAGGAAAAGTTTTTGATGGGGACTTATGTGCGGATTCGCGTGTACGATGATGGCAAAGAAAGTGCACTGGAACCGGCTTTTGATCGGATTAAAGAATTGGCAGACAAGATTACCATCAATCAAAAAGGCTCTGAAATTGACGCTATCAACGCCAAAGCCGGGGTTGAACCGGTGAAAGTCAGTGATGATATCTATTATCTGTTAAAGGCAGCGTATAACTATAGTAAAGAAACCGACGAGGCCTTCAATATGACTATCGGGGCCATCACTCAGCTGTGGCGCATCGGCTTTGATGATGCCCGCAAACCGGAACAAGCAGAGATTGACGAAGCCTTAAAACATATCGATTTTGAGAAAGTCGATTTTGATGATCAGGCCCAAACAGTTTATTTGGAAGACAAGGATGCTTTGATTGATCTGGGGGCGATTGCCAAGGGATACATCACCGATGAGGCAGTGAAAGTCTTGAAGAGGCAAGGCGTGACCTGTGCCGTGGTGGATCTCGGGGGAAATGTTTTTGTGATGGGCAATAGTTTCCGGGGTCAAAATGAACCTTGGAATGTCGGCATTCAAGATCCCAATCAAGCTCGTGGGACTGTCGTAGGTACCATTAAAGAAACCAATAAAACAGTGGTTACTTCCGGTATTTATGAACGCTTTTTGGAAGTGGATGGCGTGAAGTATCATCATCTCTTTAACTCCAAAACCGGCTATCCTTTCGATAACGATATCGCGGGTGTCTCTATTGTCACTAACAAATCAATTGATGGGGATGCTTTATCAACTTCAGTCTTTGCCATGGGGACCAAAAAAGGTCTGGAATTTGTCGAGGCGATGGATGATGGCACCCAAGCGATTTTTGTTACAAAAGAAGACAAGGTCTACATTACCAAAGGCTTAGAGGACAATTTCGTCATCGGTAAAGATTCCGGGTATACGATGGGGGATCGCAGTGAGCTAACAAAATAGTTTCAAGCTTTAGACGTCAGAATCTTGGCGTTTTGCTTGAGAAGTCGTTACAATAAAACTGAGTTAGGGCAGGCCGTAACGGTACTGCCCTTTTGCAAGTTCATTTCAAGTAGAGTAGTAACGACTTGGAGAGAAGTTTCTTTAAGGAGCGAAATTAGGAAGGATGAAAGAGATGACATGGGCGGCATTTTGGGAACTGGTGGAAATTCGTACGAAGATTGCTAGTTTATTCCCTTTTGTGATTGGAACGTTATTTTCTTTGAGCTTTTTTGGGCAGGTTCATTGGGGATTGACAGTTATTTTCTTTGTGGGGATGTTGGTGTTTGACATGACCACGACAGCCATCAATAATTATATGGATTATCAAAAAGCAAAAACGGATGCTTACCGTCAGCAGGAAAATGTGATTGGCGTCGAGCGTTTGAGTTTGAATGGGGTACGAGGGCTGATAATCGGGATGTTGGTATTTGCAGCAGCAGTGGGTAGTTTTTTGAGCTGGCAGACGGGTTGGCTGTTATTGGTGATGGGGTTGGCATGTTGTTTTATCGGTGTTTTCTACACAGCAGGGCCGATTCCTTTGTCCCGGATGCCTCTGGGGGAAATTTTTAGTGGTTTAACCATGGGGCTGGGGATTTTTGCCATGGTAGTCTACATCAATACCTATGATCTTGGGGCGTTTTACCTGGATGTGGATTTTGCTAGTGGTCAGTTTGCTTTGACGGGAAATTTCTGGTCGGTCTTGGCGCTGTTAGTGGCTTCTCTACCCTTGGTTTTCACCATTGCCAATATTATGCTGGCCAATAATTTGCGAGATTTGGAGGCAGATATCAAAAACCATCGTTACACGTTAGTCTATTATTTGGGGCGGGAGACGGGATTGCGATTGTTTTCAATCCTGATGTATGGGTGTTATGTAGCGGTTATCGTGGGCTTGTTGACAGGGGTCTTCCAGTGGCCGATTCTGATTGTCTTGACTACCTTGCCTAAGGTGCGGCAAAATCTGGCGGCTCATCGTCGTGAATTACCGGCACCTCATAGTTTTGTCTATTCCTTGAAGAATATGGTGCTGTTTAATACCAGCTATGCCTTGGGAGTGGCATTAGGAATTGTTTGGCAGTGGCTGAATTAGAGTAGGGGTCACTTTGAAATTTGATTTAGTGATTTAACTAGAAAAAGCCAGTGGTATGGGTTCAGTTAGCATAAGCAGCACTTCAAAAAAGAATAAGCCAGTGAAATAGCGTCCAAAAACCATTTATGGGGTTTGGACGCTTTTTTGTAGACGAAATTATCAATGGGGAAAGAATTACCACTAGGAAGGTTGGGAGCAAGGAAAGCCACGAGGGGAAATGTTCTGAAAAATTGTTATGTGATCAATGGCAAATCTCTTTATAGCGATTAGTGATGTCGCGATTTAGTTATTGAAACTATTGTTATCCGGACCGTTTATTTCAATAAAACGAAAATTATTGAGAGTTCATGGAAGGCGATTCTTGATGGTCAAACATGTTAAATTACGGAGGATAGGGAAATATCGATAATATTTAAAGCAAAAACAGCTGAGATTTTCGCTATCTTTGAACATAATAAAAAATATAGAAATGGATGTTTTACGTGAAGAAAAGAAGTGGCGTTATTCTATTGGTGGCAATTTTTCTTGGTATAAGTACTAGTGTTGGTTTTTATAGTTACAGTTCCTATGCTGATGAGCAGGACTATCAAGCCCAAGTTGCTCGGGAACGTAAAGAGGCGGATTTATTGTTTGTGGAGCACTTGACTTTGAAGACTTCCAAGCATAAACGGATCACCGCGGCTGAGTTGGCGACGTTGACGCGAGGGGATCGTATTGGAACTGTCACCAAGCTGGAAGTGGATCAGCTGACGGATTTGCAGGAGCTGGTACCGGGCACTTACAAAATGAATTTGACCATCCAAATGCCATCAAATGTGGTCATCCATCGTAGCGCCAATGTGAGTGTCATCGATGATGTGGCTCCGATAATCACGGTGGCAAAAGAATTAGTTGTTGAATCCGGCGTGGCGTTTCCGCTAGAGGCCGTGACTGCTAGTGATGATACGGGTGGAAAATTGGCACTAGCTAATCTGACAATCAAGGGCTACGATAGGCAAAAAGTCGGAGAGCAAAAGGTGATGATTGAAGCTCGGGATCAAGCTGGCAATCTGGCAACGAAACAAGTAATTGTCACTGTAATGGAAAAAACTCCGAAAGCGCCAGCAGTCGAAGCCAAAACAGACCAAGATACACAAAGGACAAGTGAAGAAACAGCGACTGCTAAAGAAACGGAAGCCACCACAACCGCTAGCACCGATGAAGCAGGAGCCTCCGCCAAAGTTGAAGAATCAACAGCTAGCAAAGCAATAGCGACGACTGAATCCAGCGTCTCAGCTAGTCAATGGCAAAATGATGGCAATTCTGGATTGGCTCAAGAGGTAAGTTCAGAATCGGTGGAAGAATCAGCAGCAGAACCCCCTACATCGGAATCTGAAGCGACGACTGCAACGCCGGCTTCCTCAGAAGAAAAAGTCGGAAGCCGTCCAGAATCTACGGTCGTAGCTTCTAGCTTGCAATTTGCCGGTGTGTCGATACCCTTTGTCCAATCTCAAGGTGTCGGGGCGGCACCAGCTACTGGAGCGGGAGCATGGCTGGGGACTGGCAATACGACAGATGGCGCGCCAACTCATTTTATCGGTCATAATCCTGGTGATTTTTCAGCCGTCATGAGCCTTGGGGTAGGTGCAGTCATCACCGTTACGGACGGGAATGGCAATGCACGGAGTTACACGGTTTATGAAGTGATTGATGTGACTGATGATGGGTATAATAACAATGATTTAACTGATGATGTCTATCCACGAATGCTCGATGCTGGTGGTGAACGTATCAGTTTGCAGACTTGTATCACCGACACGGTCAATCGATGTGTCTTGGCACGTTAGTTCAGTAAAAAAATAACAAAACGCATGAACTCGCTATTTTTAGGAGTATTCATGCGTTTTGCTGTTTTTCGAGGAGACGCTGGGTGTAGCAGCTTGTTGCAAGTAAAACTGCAGTCGAGATGTTTGCGGCAAAGAGTGAAAGCCCCAACTTCCTCCAGTTTATCGTAGGTTTTGTTGACCAATTTGGCTTAAGCTGATTTCACCAGAGTTCAAAGTAATCACTCCGGAAGCTGTCGTAACAACTAGTTCACCCAAATCGGTAATAGCGGTGGCGGTTCCTTGGTATTCGACTCCTTGACGACGAAACGTCACCATTTGGCCTAAGACGAAAGAACGTCTGCGGTATTCCTCAAGATAGCTGGTATCTTCTGGTAGCCCAGCGAGCAATTGGAAAAAGTGGCGCCAAATAGCCTGAATCAGTTGATTGCGAGTAATGGAAGGCTGACCAGCTGCAAACAAGGAAGTAGCTTTTTTAGCGATTTCGGTAGGGAAATCTGCTTGAGGCGTGGAGAAATTTAACCCCATTCCAATAGCTACATGGCTGATGGTACCCGACTCCATATCTGATTGTGCTTCAGATAAAATACCAACGATTTTTTTACCATCAAGATAGATATCGTTGACCCACTTGATTTGGGCCTCACGCCCGGTGAGTTCATGGATTGCTCGACACACTGCCACCGCTGCCAGTAGGGTATATTGGGGTGTCTCTTGAAAACTGTGGTTCGGATTGAGCAGTAGAGTCATATAAATCCCTTGCCCTGCCGGTGAGAAAAAAGGTCGTCCAAAACGGCCATGTCCGCCAGTTTGAGTTTCTGTCAAAAATAGCCGGGGAGTACTGGCGCCAGCTGTAATGGCTCGTTTGGCATCTAGCATGGTGGACTCGGTGGTGGTGGTAATTTCAATCGTTAAATCTGCGGGAAGACCACTAGCTGTCCATTTTTGGGGAGCTGGAAAGGAGTTTTCAATCGTTGCTTGGCGGGCGGTGGTGGAGGAATCCATCGGTTGTCGTCCGAGGATTTCGCCGACATCTAGGACATCCGAGGGTAAATAGCGATAGCCACCAGCTGTGTGTTCAAAACGCCAGCCAGCTTTTTCCAGTTCCTTGATGGCTTTCCAGACGGCAGTACGGGAAACGCCTAGTATTTGGGCGAGTTTTTCACCAGAAAAGACTTCCGGTGTTTGCTTCATAAAGGCTAAAACTTGATCTTTGACGGCCATAGCAATAAATCCTTTCCTTTGGGGAATTGTCAGCGTCTGTCAGTATCAGCGCTGCAACATTTGATAGGTCTAGCATAGCATAGTTGACGGAAAATGGTGATAAGTTGACGAGTATTTATCCATAAGCAAAACCAATACCTAACGATAAATTTTAGCGATTATTCAAATGGAATCCTTCATGGTATAGTCATCACAAGCTTTAAACAACTAGCAAAGCTTCTAGCGGAGGAACCGCTGAAGCACTTCAAAAACAACTTAAAGGAGGAGAACAGGATGACTAAGACGCATGCAAAATTGTCAACAACTGTCAGTGCTAACCAAATGATGTCAAAAAACATGATGTGTCTTTGTCCATCGTGTTCTTTGGCAAACTTTTGTTAACGGTGCTAGCTTCTAAATAAGCTGGTGGAACTTTTACAAAAATGCCAGAGGACTTGATCGAAAAACGATCAGGCCCTCTTTTTTTTCTTTTTTCGGAGCGATTGGGAGCGAAAGTTTGGACTTTCTGTTTTCGAAGAGGAGCGTTTCGAAAACTCGGAGTTAGGTTGTAGGAGTAAGTATATCGTGGACGCGCTGCTCCTGCAAAAACCTTTTTTCGGAGAGTTGTGGAGCGAAAGTATGGTCTTTCTGTTTTCGAAGAGGGACGTTTCGAAAACTAGGAGTTTAGCGATGATGGATTGTTAGTTGTTGAGTTGTGATTACAAGGTTTTTGGACAGGTCGATGCGGGATACATTGACGAAAATACTGGTGGGATAGGCCAGAGCAGTGACTTTCAGGGACGGAGGAAATAAGATGACGAAACGAGAATTGGTTTTAGCTGCTTTACGTGGTGAAAAGGTAGAGCGGGTGCCGGTGGGATTTTGGCACCATTTTGTAAAGGATGAGTTGCATGCAGATGCCTTGACAGATAGTGAGATTGCTGAGGCAAACGTGGCAGGGCATCAGCAATTTATTCAGGCGGTGGCACCGGATTTTATCAAGTTGATGAGTGATGGCTATTTTCGCTATCCAGATGAGGCGTTGGAGCAGGTGCAGACGCCGGCGGATTTGGCGCAAATCAAAGGGCTGTCAGAAAATCATCCTTGGTTTACTAAACAAGTGGCTTTGGTACGTCGCCAGCGGGAACAGTTTGTGGAGGAGATTGTTTCTTTCTACAATATTTTTTCACCGGCGACTTTATTGAAGTGGCAATTGCCCGGGGGTGAAAAACAACTGGCAGAGCTGATTGTGGCTGATCCTGCGGCCGTGGCGCAAGCCTTGCAAGTCATTGCGAAGGATCTGGCCCATTTAGCTCAATTGGTGATTCAAGAAAGTGGGACAGAGGGCATTTATTTCTCCGTACAAAATTTGCAGGATTCACGAGTGGTTGCTTCACTGTATCAGCAAGTGATCGCGCCAGCCGAGAAAAGTGTTTTGAAAGCAGCTGAGGCGGTCGCGGGCTTAACGGTGCTGCATATCTGTGGCTATGAAGGTGCCCAAAATGATTTGACCTGGTACTTGGATTACCCGGCAACCGCTGTGAATTGGGCGGTGACGGTGGAAGGGGTGAGCTTGGCGACGGGCCAACGGTTGTTTCAACGACCTGTGTTGGGGGGCTTTAACAACACAACAGCAGGCATCTTGTATCAAGGCTCTCAAGAAGAAGTATTTGCTGAAACGCGACGACTGCTACAAGAGGCGGGTACACAAGGGGTGTTATTGGGAGCCGATTGCACCGTACCTCTGGCTACTGCACCCCAGCGACTGGACTGGGTACGCGAGGCGGCTATTGCCTATGGTACGGCCCTTGCTCCAGAAGAGGCAGTGAGTTGAGATGTGAGGACTAGGGAAATCAAAAGTCGTTGTTGTTAGCAATTTTGATATTGCTATTAATTTGAGAAGCTAGCAGGGTCAAGAGAGACTAACTATTATAAGTCAAGTGATAACTAGTTGAATTGGCAAAAAGAATAATAACAAATTCTAAGAGAATGG
>NZ_JBMRGR010000032.1:0-17744 GCF_049384045.1 Enterococcus diestrammenae | reverse complement strand
AATAGCTCTAATCTCACTAAATTTTAGTGAGACTAGGGCTATTTGTCGATGCGTTGGATTATTTCCCGCTTACTTTTAAATTCGGATAATCATCTAATTTATCTTCTAATGGAATATAAGCACCAGCATCAATCATTGCTGAACGGCCATCAGAAGCATCGACAATATCCGGATATTCGCCACCAGAAACCATCACACCAATTCGCTCTTTCGCAGTTTGACCAGTCAGCCAGCTCACTTTCACTCGCCAACCAAATTCTTCTGCAAAAGCATTGTTTAAACGAGAATCATCGGGAACTTCAGAACCAGGTACCGCCATAAAGGCTGTATATTTTTTATTGCCATCACTATCTGTGGCTTGCGTGCCACCATCTTTGTCTCCTTTACCATTTCCACTACTGCACCCAGCCAATAAAGCTAGTGCCATTGCTGTCACTGCAACTTTTCCAAACTTTTTCATGTGTTTCCCCTCCGTTGGTATGTTTAAATAACAAACATTGATACATAAAAAAAACTTGCGACACAACCTCCTTCTAAACCCTGACTTAAATAAATTAATAGCGCTTACTTCTCTTCCTTGATTCAACTTTACTCTGAAACGCTTGCAAAAACAAGACAATTTCAGTACACTAATAGACGTAATCAGTTGACTATGATTTCTTAAATGGGAGGGTTAAAAATGACTGAATTGGAATCCTATCACTTCGGGGAAAAAATTTCCCACGTGGAATACCATCCGGAGAATCTCAGCTATCCTGAGCATCTTCATCGGAGTTTCGAATTATGGTTTGGTGAAACTGGCGAATTTCTATTGACAATCGATTCTGAAATTCACACCTTAAAAGCTGGCGATATCGCCCTAATTCTCCCCTATCAAACCCATCGAGTAGAAGCTGAAATGGAAAACTCTGGTCATATTTGGATTTTTTCTCCCGAGTATCTAGAAGACTATCTTCCATTAATTAAAGGAAAATCCTTCTTAAATCCTGTCATTCCGGTGGGACGCACTAAATCTAATCAGCTCTACGATTCATTATTTGAGAGTAACTCATTTTTTAGACACAAAGCCGCTTTATATGAAATCTTATATCTATATGAGCAACATACCAAGCTAGTCAAAACACGCGGCGAAGAGAATATTTTAGAATTAATTCTATTGTGGGTCTCTTCTCATTTTCAAAATGAAGTTACTTTGGGTCAGCTTAGTGAAGATATCGGCTATAGTAAAGATTACGTATCCAAGGTCATTGCCCAAAAACTTGAGTCCACCTTTCCAAAACTAATCAACCAGTACCGCATCAATCAAGCTTGCTATTTACTAGCAAACTCCGATTATTCTATAACAGAAGTCGCTAGCTTATCTGGTTTTCAAAATACGCGAACCTTCAATCGTAATTTTTTGCAGAAAACTGGTCACTCCCCAAAAGATTATCGGAAAAATGCCCGCAGCAGACGGAAAGAGCCGACATTGATTCGCTTTGACAATCTCTACTATCAACAATTGTTGTAGTAAATTGAATGCACCCCAGCAAAAAAACCATGAAGCACTAATCCAACTAGTCTCCATGGTTTTTTACTATTTATTCAGTTGAACCCACTGCCCACTGCGATCCGACTCATAAATCCCACATACCATCTTCAAGGAATCCAGGGCATCCGCGGCTGCTAGAGTATCTACGTGAGGATCTGGCAAACCGATCAGCTGATTGACAAAGGTTCGCACAAAACGCAAATGCCCTGATCCCCAGTAAGCCTTGGCCACATCGCTCACCAGACTTTCTTCAAGGGGCACCACTACATCATTGACCACCAGTTTATCGGCGGTCAATACCACTACGGCTTCCTCAAAGTCAAAAGTGACCGTTGGCGCTGGATCTGAGGAATAGTTGTTGGAGACATGGATCACCACTGGAACGTCGCCTAAAAGAACCGCCGTTGCCATCGCCGCATCTTCTACTTCAATCGTGTCTTCCAGTAAGGTGGTCATAATCTTCCCTTTGATCTTTTGTGGCAACTCAACCATCCACGTCACGACATCCAGGGTATGGATAGCTTGGTTGATCAAGGTGCCTCCCCCTTCTTCTGCCCAGGTGCCTTTCCACGAAGCCGCTTCATAATAGTTCCGGTCCCGATGCCAAGTCAGTTCACACTTGATCCCTTTCAATTGGCCAAACGCTTGTTGGTCAATCATCGTTTTCAGCTTGCCATACGAAGGATTGAAGCGATTTTGATAGCACACGGCATAATGCAAGTCTTGGTGTTCAGCCCATTTCGCCAAAACCAGTTCTGCTTCTGCCACTGTCACCGCCATCGGTTTTTCACATAGGACGTGTTTCCCCGCTTCAAAAGCCTGTATTGTCATCTGGCCATGAAGGTAATGGGGGGTAGCGATAATTACCGTGTCCATCGGCCCATGGTCTAACATGTCTTGGTAATCCGCATAAAACTGGCACCTGTGATTTTCCGCAAACTGCCGGCCTTTGATTTCATCCGTATCACAACAAGCGGTCAGCTGGGCTTCTTGAATATTCTGAAGAGCTTCTGCGTGGGTCCCGGAGATATTGCCACAGCCCACAATTCCGAATCGCATTATTTTTTCACACTCTTTTTAGTAAGTATTTTCGGTATTCAACACTTTTTCTTTCACATCTTTATCTTTTGAGTCGGCAATTTTTTTGTTCAACTCTTCCAAGAACAAGTCTTCATCAATCGGTAACTCCACCCATTGGCCTAACCAAGAGGAGAGGTGAATGGCATTGGAGATGGACAAGCCGTAGATGCCATCAGTGGCCGGTGCTACTAATTCTTCGCCAAAGAGAATGTTATTGACAAAGTTTTGGGTCACTCGCAAATGCCCCGTACTGCCGTCAAAGGCAACGGGAATCTTGATTTCCCAAACTTCAGGTTCGCCAAAGCCCCCAGTATACGTCTCATTCCATTCTTTTTCGTCCGTGACTGTTCGCCAGAATTTCAACTGCTCGTCTTCAATCACGATTTTCCCTTGAGAGCCTACGATTTCAAAACGGTTCGTTCCCGGTGTTTCGGTAGTGGTTGTCACAAAGACCCCAGTGGCGCCATTTGCGTATTCACAATAGGCCGTGACTTCTGTTTCCACTTCTACGTCCCGGCGTTTGCCATAATAAGCAAAGGAAAAAATGCGTTCTGGCATGCCACAAATCCATTGCCATAAGTCTAATTGATGAGGATCTTGGTTTAAGAGGACACCGCCACCTTCTCCTTTCCAAGTAGCCCGCCAGCCACCGGAATTGTAATAGCTTTGGGATCGGTACCAGTTGGTGATGATCCAATTGGTGCGACGCAATTCGCCAATTTGACCAGATTCCACCAGTTCTTTCGCCTTTTGATAGGTCGGGTTCATCCGTTGGTTATACACCAAAGACAAGGACAGTTCTGGATGTTTTTTGGCTTCTTCAATCATTTCTCGGACTTTTTTCGTGTACACCCCAGCTGGTTTTTCCACCAAGACATGTTTGCCAGCTTTCAAGCCTTTAATGGCAATCACTGGATGATCATAATGAGGCGTAGAGATGATGATGGCATCCACTTCTGGATCAGCCAACAACTCATCCACATCGTGATACAATTTGAAACGATCCCCGTATTGTGCTTGAATACGGTCCAATTTTTCCGGATTGATGTCACACAATGCCACCAATTCAGCGTTTTTCAACTCGCCACCTAAGACATTACGCATATGAAAAGAGCCAATATTGCCGACTCCGACGATACCGATTTTTACTATTTCCACGTTATTTCCACTCCTGACCCATGTTTTCCACAAGTATTTTTTTCAATGCCTCACTAGCGACAGTAAACAACTTCTCCCCATCAGATTTACTTTCTTCAATGGAGACCCCCACTTTTTCCAAGGCCGCAAACCCATCAAAGATTGACAAATGGGGTTCCAATGAAGCAAACCCTGTAAAGCCTTTTGCCACTAACGCTTGTAATACCGCTTCGACTTGGCCATCCCCAAGCCCTGCCGGTGTGACTTTGTGATCTGCGAAATGGGCATCCTTAATATGCATATAATCGATGAAATCTTTCATCAACTCATACGCGTGAGGATAAACTTCCACATCGCATTGGACAAAGTTGGCCGGATCAAAAGCGGCCTTGACTTGGGGACTGTTCAATTCTGCCAACAGTTTGGCACAACGTTCGGGTACATCCCCGTAAATATCCTTTTCATTTTCATGAAGCAAGGTGATTTGTGGATAATCCTTAGCCACCGCCAAAAATTGGCGCCAGCGATTCACCACTTCTTCATGATAATCATCGGCATTTTTGCCTTCTGGAATAAAGAAACTAAACATCCGGACATAAGGACTTTCAAAAGCCACCGCTACAGCTAAAACGTGTTTAAACAAAGCCAAATGGTCTTCAAAAGGATCTTCAATACTAATTTTGCCAATCGGAGAACCGATTGAAGAAACGTGGATACCATTTTCATGGAGGGTTTGTTTGTAAGTAAGGGCCTGATCCAATGTCAATTCACTGACATTCGTCCCATTGATTCCTCGAATTTCAATATGAGAAATGCCGTTTTCTTTCAATCCTTTGATTTGAGTCGCTAAGTCGCTTGCGATTTCATCGGCAAAGCCGGTGATGGTGAAGTTGTTCATTAAATGAACCTTCTTTCTTGTTTTGTTACGGCTATTATACGTACATTTTCAAACAATAAAAACGCTATAATGTGACCCATTTCATGCTAGATGTGATATCATCAGAGAAACTTGCGAAAAAGGAGTGACCCCCGACGAAACCAGTAGCAACGATTCAAGATCATCTTCATTCAAAAGATTTCGATTTTTATTATAAAGATTCCTATTTCGAAACCCCCATCACATTTTTACCAGAGTACCACTACCATGATTTTCATGAAATCTATTGTCTATTAGATGGGGAAGTGGATTACTACGTGGAAGATCGTGTCTATCATATGCAACCAGGAAATATCCTGTTAATTCATCATCATGATATCCATCACATGATGCTAACCTTGCCTGCTGCCCGTTATGAGCGCGTTTTCTGTTACTTTGACGAATCTTATTTACACCGTTATTCTTCCGCTAAAACAGATTTGACGTTATGCTTTTCCCGTATCAATAACCGCCAAAGTCATTTTTTGCCTACGAGTTTACCCGAAGTTCAACCTTTTGTTCAAGACTTGCAAAAATATAGTACCTCTGAAGAATATGGCAGTGACTTGCGTTATACCCAATGTTTTAACGAGTTTCTGCTTTTTCTCAATCAACGCTTTTTAGCTTTGCAAAAAGAAAATACTCCCTTGACAAATAGTAAAGAAAATCCTGTTGTTCGCCACGCCATTCACTATATCCAAGACCATTTATCAGAGCCCGTCAAAGTCGAGACCCTAGCCAAAGCCCAGTTTATTAGCCGCGAACACCTGACTAGGGAATTTAAGCGTCATACCGGCTTTAGTCCCCATGCCTACATCCAAAAACGGAAACTGCTCTATGCCAAAGAGCGTTTATTAGAAGGGGCCACAATTACGATTGCCTGCAACGATGCTGGTTTTACTAATTATTCTCATTTTATTAAAGCCTTTAAAAAGGAATTTGAGCTGACTCCCCGTCAATTTCAACAACAAAACCTTTGACACTCTGATTTTGATTGATCCCTTGCAACCCGTGATTCAAAAAAAACAGCCCGTGAGTATTTAATCTCACAGGCTGTTTTTACGCTTTATTTTACCTTTACTTTTACTTGCACCAAAGATAACTCAGGATTGACATCCATTGCTTCCGTCATTCCCAAAATTGGCTGTCCATCTACATCAAAATGTACCCGCCGGATGCCTGAAGAACGGGGAGCATCGATACCTGGACGAGCATGATAAGTGTTCCAGACATTGCCTTCTTCATCTTCTACATAAGCATTATGTCCAGGTCCAAATTCTCCTGGAACATTCAGAGAAGTCAACAATGGGTAATTTGATTTTTCCCAGACCGCTGGATTGAGCAAGTCACTGCCAACTTTGGCTTTTAGATACCCCACACAATAGCTACTGTCGACAGCTGCGCCGGAAATGGTTAAATAGATATCTTCTCCTCGATACAAGGCATAGGGACCTTCATCGACAAAGGTATGATTATTGTCCCATCCATAATCTGGTTTTGCTAAGACTACTGGTTCTGTCAATAATTGCCACGGTTGATCAGGATTGAGCTCCGCAAAATAAATCCACGCACCTAAGTCCACTGGGAAAAACTGACGTTGCGACCAAGCGGCATAGATACGGCCACTATCTTTAATCACCGTCATATCCAAAGTGATGCCTCCTGTAATCAAAGGCGAACCATCTGCTTTTACGACTTTTTGCGGTCGCTGCCAATCAGCTAGCACCAAGGGATTGCCGCCTTCTTTCAAAGCCATCACATGGGATTGTTCCTCTTCAAAAGGACCTGGTGTTGCCCCGTGGAAAATATACAAACGATCATTAATAATATGAAATTCTGGTGCCCACAAGAGATTGGCAATTTCAGGGTACATCTCGCTATCCAAAATCTTCATCTCTTGGGCAGTAACTAACTCAGCAATCGTCTTGGCTTTACGGATATAGAGACTACGGTTATCGTCATAATCATTCGTGGCAATAAAGTAGTATTCCCCTTGCCATTTGCCGATACAAGGATCCGCGCGATAAGTCGCAATCGGGAAAGAAAAATGTTCCTGATGCACTTGACCTTTTGCTACAAAAGTTTTTTCAGTAGCGCTTGTTGGTAAATCAAACCAATCAATTCCGGCTTGGCGACTCGAGCCATCACTATAGCGCAAGGTTGCTTTCATCGTGGTAAGTTCTTCCATGTTTTCAACAACGACTTCATCCGGTAAGTCCACAGCGATATGATGGGGTGTTATCAATTTTTTTTGTAAATAGTCTCCTTGTTCCTCACTAATGGTCAAACTATTCCTCGGAATTGCCCCTTCAATATCCGTTGCTACTTCCAAAAGTGGTTGCCACTGAATGGCAACCTTTTTAGTCTCATCCACATGATCTAAGGTTGGGGTCGTCACTTGATAAGCCTGATCACAGCTATCTAACCACCGGATTTGATACCCTTCATCCGTATAAGCCAATTGAACATCCATCAGAGGCATGTCACTTAGGTGGAGCAAAGGTAGTTCTTGATACTGAATAAAGTTTTCCGTTGCAAAAACTAAAATGCTACCCACACTGGTTTCATCCAACGTTCCATCGGCATTTACCCGAATCCCGATGATGTAAAATTTCTCTTTTCCCTGACAAATCCAAGTTTTTTTAAGGGCTTTTGCTACTAAAAACCCATCAGGCAAAGAATGTGCTTTGGCAAACAAGACCCCAAAGTTTTGATTTAATGGCTGAAACACTCCTGATTCATCAGCCAATGCTAAATGCATCGCCAATCCCAGCCGAGTATCATAAAGCTCTGTTTCTTTTGCTTCTCGTTGATAATTCAATAATTGATAACTCATAATAGCCTCCTAAATATAATAATTGCGAGTAGTTTGATTAGTGGTCCACACACCAATTTTCCAACCCATCAAATCCAAATAAACAAATTTTCTTATCTACCAGCCAAGACTCGTTGATAATCATAGCCTCGATCGGATGTTTGCTTTCTTGGCCGCGCCTCGAAATAATGAACTCCATGAGGCTGTACAGTAAATGAATAGCTGTCAGACGTGACCGTGGTAGTCACTTTTGGCTGAGCAATTTGCTGCAAAAGCGCTCTTTGCTCAGCACTCAAATTGGCTGGCTCTCCCAAATCATGCCAACTTTGCAATGGGTTGGCTGTTTGTTGATCCACCACTTCTGAAGTGATACACCATTTTTCAACCTCTTCTGGGAAATCTAGTTGGAAAGACATCGCTTCAGCCGTTAAATTCCAAAAAATGCCAGCAAAGCGCTCCTTGCCATCTGAAGTTACTAAGCCGTGTTCCCCTTTATAAAGACAGTTCTTTTGTAGTTTTTTATAAAAAGCAAAGGTCCAAAAAGTTGGTTTAGGAATATTGCCATTGGCGACTAGCCCAAAACCTCCATGAAACGGTGTGAAGGGAACCCCCATTTCTTCAAAGATATCCCCAAACGTCCAATAAGAATACGAGGCACTAGTTTCTCCTAACCTTGAAAGCAACTGAGCGATATAGGCTGCGTTCAAATTCGTATCATGCAAAGGGCTATCCGGCCGATAAGACGTATTGAACTCCGTAATATGCATCGGCAAGCCACGATATTCTGGATAGTCATCGATAATACTACGGGAAATCTCCAACTCAGTCAGGGATTCCCGTGCTTCTCGCAAAGTCACATAGCTATAATGTCCGGCGGTCTCTGGATCAGAAATGGTGTAAAAATGGCGGGTCACCGTATCAATCGCCAATTGTTCCTCGTGACAAAAGGCCATAAACTGTTGTAGCCAATTGACATCATCTACCCCACAAATCGCTGGTCCCCCAACTTTGAATTGGTCATCGACAGCTTTCACTGCCAAAAAGGTTTCTTTGAATAACTTAAAGTATTCGGTCATATCAGCATCTTGCCAAAAACCTGGCAAATTCGGCTCATTCCAAACTTCCACCGGCCAAGTCACTACCTCAGCCCGACCATAGCGTGTGATTAAGTGTTGTAAGGTCGCTTGGACTAATTGGCACCAACCTTCGTATGAGCGAGGCGGGGTCACGTTTCCCTGCCAATAAAAGACCGTCTGATCTCCAGAAGCTAGTTTTTGTGGCATGAAGCCCAACTCTAAATAGGGTTTTATACCCACTTCTTGATAAAAATCCATCACCATATCCAAGTAGGTAAAATTATATTCCGCGACTTTTTGTCCCGTTTCGTCTTCGTATTCTTGGTAGATTGCCATGTCATCGCTAAATAAGCCGTGACCGCGAATATACTTGAACCCAATTTTTTCTTGTACGAGACGTAATTGTTCTTGGTATTGCCGCTGCAAAGCCAAGCCCATCCGGCCAGTACCAATACAATCATCCGCAAAATTGTGAAATGAGCTAACTGGCATATTTTTTGTCAATTGAATAGTTTCCATTTTTTCTTCTCCTCGTAATAGTTAGTTAGTTAGTTAGTTAAAAAAACAACCATTTTGGCTAGTGGTTTTAACTATAATTGGCTAACATTTGTTACAAAACCTTATGAATCCCCTTTTTTCAGTTGTAATCAGTTAATTTGCACAGTATACTAACTCTAAGACGTACTTTAAAAAGGGGATTGTCCATGATTATTAATAAACTTGACATTCGTGAACAAAATGAAGCGACTGTACTAAAAGCGATTATTGAAAATAAAAATATTTCCCGAGCCAACATCTCCACTTTAACCAAACTAAATAAGGCCTCGGTTTCGCAAATTATCAAAAACCTAATTGAAAACGATATCGTAGAAGAAGTTGGTATCGGTGACGCTAGTTCGATGGGGGGGCGAAAACCGATTCAGCTGCATTTTAATGGACGCTGCGGTTTGGTGCTTGCTTTTGATGTGGGCTATAACTATGTGACAGGGATGTTGGCCTATCTCGATGGGGAAGTGATTCGCCTCGAAGAAAGAAAAAATACCCCTATCAATAGCGAAAATATCTTGCCCACTGTTCAAAGCATTATCACCAATTTTTTAAGTCAGGCCCCAGTGACGCCCCATGGTCTAGTGGGGATTTCATTGGCCATCCACGGGATTATCAACGATAACCGCATCACCTTTACTCCTTACTACGATTTGTCTGGCTTGGATATCAAAGAACCCCTAGAGCAACTTTTCAGTGTGCCGGTCTTTGTAGAAAACGAAGCCAACCTTAATGCTGTCGGGGAATACTGCTTTATGACAACTGGCGACTACCAAAAAATTATCAGTCTGAGTATTCATAGCGGAATTGGCGCTGGCACAGTAGCCAATGGTTCTTTACAATCTGGCTCCCATGGCTTCTCTGGAGAATTAGGACACAGCACGCTTTTCCCTAATGGCAAATCCTGTCCTTGTGGTAATAAGGGCTGTCTCGAACAATATGCCTCCAACAGAGTGTTATTTGATACTTTTGCCAAATTAAAAGACTTGGATTTTGTTAATTCTGATATTTTTGCAGCCGCCTATAATGCCGGTGATGTGGATGCCATCCGTCTAGCCCTAGAAAATGTTGACTATTTAAGTATCGGCCTAAACAATATCATCGTGGCAGAAGATCCTGAGTTATTGATCGTCAATAGCTCTGTCTATCGTAAAATTCCCGATCTTCTTCCCCGGATACGTCGAAAAATGGTCTCTCGTTTTACGCAAAGTATCACCATTCAGACGAGCCTGTTAGGGGATCATGCCCCGCTATACGGTGGCATTGCCCAGGCTACTTCCCACTTTTTAAAAATCCAAAACTTAAGACTAGGAATGCTTAAAAAGTAAGCTCCTTCCAATTGCTCATGAAACTTCCGCTATCCAGGGCAAACGAATACGGTTCCATCGTTTTTTAAAGAAAGCCATCGAGTAATCAGCCGACTTGCTGATTATCCGATGGCTTATTTACCTTTCAAGGCAATGAGGCATTTTTTTACTCTTCTGTCAGTAAACGATGACAGATTGGTGCAGTTTGGGGATAAACATCTTGATAAATCTCATAAATTTTCGCATATTTTGCCACTTGTTGTGGATCAGGCATGATGTGTTTGTCATAGTGCACAAAAACCTCGGCACAACTTTCAGCATCTGGGAATAATCCCGCTCCGATAGCTGCTAACATGGCAGCTCCCATGCCTGGACCTTGTTCGGTAGTCAACGTCAAGATTTCAGCATCGAAAATATCTGCTTGCATTTGCAGCCAATCAGGGTTTTTCGCCCCACCACCAACGGAGACAATCTGTTTAAAATGGCGCCCCGTCGTATCTGCCATGATTTGTTGAGAATCCTTTAAAGAAAAAGTGATGCCCTCCAAAACTGCACGGCCAAAATGGCGCAATCGATGATGAGTGTCAATGCCAATAAAACTGCCACGAATCTTGGCATCACTATAAGGTGTCCGTTCCCCTACGATATAAGGAGTGAACAACAGCCCATCTGAACCAGCTGCCACAGTCCCCACATCCGCTAACAAGGTCGCAAAATCTTCTTCTGGCGCAAAGGTATCCCGAAACCAGCTCAATGAATTTCCGGCGGCCAAAGTCACGCCCATCCCATACAATTTGTCTTTGACGCTATGATTAAAGAGATGGAGTTTTCCTTGATAATCCACTGTTTCATCTGCTTCATAAGACAAGAAGACGCCACTTGTTCCGATAGAGGCCATCGCTAAGCCTTCTTTGATAATCCCAGCTCCCAATGCAGCACAGGCATTATCTGCCCCACCAGCAAAAATCGCTACTTCTTGGGTAAAACCAAATTTCAATTGCAATTCTGGTACTATCTTGCCGACTAATCCAGCTGATTCATGTAGTGTTGGTAAGACCGCTTCATCGATATCAAACTGTTTCAAAATAGCCGCTGACCAAACTTTTTCTTCTACATCCAATAACAATGTACCGGCTGCATCAGAGTAGTCCATCGAATATTGGCCTGTCAGCCAAAACGCCAAATAATCCTTTGGCAACATCACATGAGCCACTTTTTCCCAGTTGGCTGGTTCATTTTTTTGAACCCAACGAATTTTAGGCAAGGTAAATCCTTCGAGAGCCACGTTTTTCGTAATGGCTAACAATTGGTCCCCAAAAGTTGCCATGATTTCTTGACATTCTTTGGTTGTTCGTACGTCATTCCACAAAATTGCAGGACGAATAACTTGGTTGGCATCGTCTAATAACACCAAACTATGCATTTGACCGGAAAAACTAATCCCCACCAACGCATCCTTCATATCTGGACGCAAATCCAACAGTTTGGTCATCACAATTTCCGCTGCTTTTTGCCAATGATTCGGATTTTGTTCACTGTAACCAGCTTGTGGTGTATCTAAAGGATAAGCACTATCTGCTGATGCTAGCAGGTTCCCGCCCTCATCAAAAAGGAGTCCTTTTAACGCGCTCGTTCCGAGATCTAAGCCTAAAATTTGTTTCATAGCGATTATTCCCTTCTCTTAATTGACCTGGTGTTCAATTTGATAAGCATCCACATATCCTGTAGCCTGTGGTGCTGTTCTAGTAGCATATAGACCCATTGTACAGCCTACAAAACCACCAGCAATTTCTGTACTTAAATAATGAATAGCCACCGCTTCTGCGACAAGATATTCTTCTTCAGCTACAATTACCTTGGCTGTCAGTTGTTGCAACGCACCGGTAAATTGCAATACGAAACGATCACCGGTAAAGGTCGTCCTCCCTAGTGTTTCTTCTACGCCAGCTAGAGTACGGATGAGCTGGGCTAGATAGCCATTTTCTGTTTCGGTAATTTCCAAACGTACATGGTAGTCATTGCTTTGAATCAACGCCAAGCCACATGCTTCCCCTTTGGCCAAGGATGGTTGGATATCGACACGAAAATGGTAATTCATCGCTTTTTGTCGTAACCCAATATAAGTGGGTGAAGCCACATCTGATAAAGTCGCTTCCCCGGGTGTCAATCGCAACCAGCCTGGACGAACAGTCCGATTGTAATCAGCAGGATGCGGATTACGCAAATAGACAAAGGCAACGTTTTCTTCAGCCAATGAAAACTGGCTTGTTTCTGGGACTGGACTGAGGGGCAGTGCATGTTCTTGGACGTCTAACAGCTGCCCATAACCTGGATTGACTACCGGCCAGCCGTCTTCCCAGACAACTTCAGCGAGAAACGTTTCACGTCCAAGATTGCTGTAACCTTCATAGTTTCGACTAGCCAAACAAGTCATATACCACTTGCCTGTTGTCGTTTCCACTAAATCCCCATGCCCGACATTGCAAACAGGAAAATCTTTACCCAAATGTCGATGAGTCAAAATAGGGTTATTGGGATTTCCCAAATAAGGCCCTGCCACTTGTTGACTTCGAGCAATCGTCACACAATGGTTAAAGCCAGTTCCCCCTTCCGCAATCATCAGATAATAATAGCCGTCTTTTTTATAAAGATGCGGTCCCTCAGGCCAAACTACATCTCGCATGGCCCCTTTCCACAAAGAAGTACTCACACCAATCAGACGCATGGTATTTAGATCAAGTTCTTGCAACCATACTTCCCAATCACCGTTGTAAGTGACACCTTTTGGATTCGGGCGCGTGCCTACATAATAACAACGTCCATCTTCATCAAAGAATAGACTGGGATCAATACCTGGAGCATCTTCTAAATAATAGGGATCAGACCACGGCCCCTTGGGATCGGTTGCTGTCACCACAAAGTTGCCACCATGGGTAACATTGGTGGTAATCATATAGAAAGTTCCTTCATGGTAACGAAGACAAGGTGCAAATATCCCTTGGGAATGCCCCGCCTGGTCTAAAGGTAACTGGCTATCCCGCTCTAAGACATTACCAATTTGTGTCCAATTTACCAAGTCTTTGCTGTGATAAATGGGAACACCTGGAAAATAAGCAAACGTCGAGGTCACTAAATAGAAATCTTCTCCTACCCCACAAACGCTTGGATCTGGAGAAAAGCCTTTCAAAACTGGATTAGTAAAAGTATTCATGGTTAGCCTCGTTTCTCATTTTTAATTGCTAAGGAAGAGGGACACCAGCTAGTATCCCTGAAATAAGGCGCTATTAAAATGAGTCAGCTAATTCAGTTTGTATGCTTTACTAACTTTCTAAATGATAAAACACCTCTCGGCACAAGTCAACCGCTTACAGAACAATTTTTGGTTTTTTTTGCTACACCACTTCCTCTACATTAACCACTAATGAGCAACTATTGCGCGAATCCTTTACTCCCTAAAAAAAGCCGGTCTCACCACACCCGACAAACTCATCAGGCTATAGCGACACCGACAGACAAAAAATTCATTTTTCTTTTGACAGGGCTAGTTTAGCTACCGTCATGTTAATTTCTGAAGACTAAAGTTCTTTTTTTAACCTCAAAACCTTCGTCTATCCCGCGTCAGATGGCCTCGTATTTATTTTTTCAAGGCTTGAAAGCGTAGAACCCTTTATAAGCGTAACTTTATGGATATACTTTACGTCCTGCTTGATCGGCAATACCCGATTTCCGCCAGAAATAAGTATTGATTTGATCTCGCCACTCCACGGCCAGCTCTCGTTGCCATTGCAGCAACTCTTTGACATTTTGATAAGAATTCTGGTCAACATGAGGACCGATTTCTTCCCAAACAGCTTGATAGTCCTCAACTCGTTTAACACCTTCAAAATGCGTATCATAGATGTCTTGAATCAAGGTTTTGCCATTGTGTAGTCGATGCGTGTAGGGTACATGGTGAAACCATAACAACAACTCATCGGGACAAGTTGTTAAATCATTAAAGTAATCTCGGATAGCTGGCGCATATTGTGACACGTAATTCGTTCCTGAAGTTGTCCGATCATTGCCAATACCCAGATGGTCAGCAAAATGATACGTTCCCCACCGATCATATTCATAACCATCGATATTGGGTCCATCATGGGTTCCTGGCGTCACCATAAAACCGACACCTCGAGGGGCTGTATACATGCCATAGGTTTCCCGAGAAGTCACCAAAAGATCTGCCAACTTTTTCGTTTGATCCTCAGCTAAATCGAAAGTTAAGCCAATCCAACGTTGGGCACAGTCTTGGGTGGTCAGCTGATTGTTCCAACACAGTTTGCCATAACCATAGAGATTGATTTGCATCAGCTTGTGGCCAGTCCAGTTTTCTGACATGCCCACCACTCCTACGGCACAAATACCACTATAAGCTGGTTGTGGTGAAGTGGTTTTCAATAATTCCTTCACTTGGCCTGGTACGTCTTCATTGCGACAATCAAAATCCAATGCTTCTTTCCACACGGGCAATTGATAATAAACGGCTTTTTGATGCCCCGTATATTCCTGAGTCAATTGGAACTCAATGATATGATTGGTCTTTCGCAACCCACTCAACAAAGGAGAAATGGGCTCTCGCACTTGGAAATCCAGTGGACCAAGCTTAATTTGTAGGCTAACATTTTCAACAAATTTCCCATCCAAAGGCATAAAATGATCATAGGCTGCTTTGGCACGGTCAATGCTACGGTCCCGCCAGTTTTGCTGATGATTATAAACAAAACAACGCCATACCAAATGTCCACCATGAGGTTGCAATAGCCTGCCAAACAGATTGGCCCCATCATCATGCCCACGACCATAAGCAAAAGGCCCTGGTTCCCCTTCCGAATCTGCTTTCACTACAAAGCCCCCAAAATCAGGAATATAACGATATAAAGCATCAATTTTTTCTTGCCAGAAAGCGATGACTTCTTTAGCAAGAGGATCCGCTGTTTCCAAACCACCAATCGCTTTAGGGGCAGCAAAGTTCACACTAAGGTATAGCTTAATTCCGTAAGAGCCCAAAATTTCATCAATCAGTCGCAATTCGCCAAAATGCTCCTCGCAAATGAGGGCTTTGGCTGCACCACGAACATTCACGTTATTAATTGAGATAGCATTAATTCCCACAGATGCTAAAAGACGAGCGTAGGACTCAATCAGTTGGTAATCCTTACGAAATTCATTGTCTTTAAAGAAAATGGAATCTCCGGCATAGCCTCGTTCAATTGTTCCATCCATATTATCCCAGTGATTAATCATCCGTAGCGCTTGGTCTGGCACACTTGTAAAAGAAGTGAAGGCTTCTCCCAATATCAATTTTTCATACAAGGCAAATAAGCCATAGAGTAAGCCTTTTGTCGTATTACTCTGAATAGCAACATGATTTTGCTCCCCTTTTACTCGATAGCCTTCCCTTCCCAAACACTCTTCTGTTACAAGTGAAAAGGCCAAGTCCCCTTCACTTGCTACTTCTGTTGTCAAATTCAGTAATGTGCCTACTTCTCGGCGAATACTTCTTGCCACTAAATCATACGCAGGCAATGAGAAATGTTGAAAAGAATGACTGGCTACTTTTCGTAACCAACATAAATCGCGAGTCATCAGTCCACCTAACCTTCATTAATTTTTTGTACAAGAAAAGGGGCCTAAAAAGACCCCTCAGCATTTAAACGGCTTATAAATAATCGTTCAAGATATTCTTCACATATTCGATATGACTGGATTTCAAGACAGGATCTTCATGGCTTACAGCATAGTCATACAAGCTTTCCAAGTCTTCTTCATCGTTCATGATTTTTTTGCCCAGACCTTCATTAAAGGAAGCATAGCGTTCTTCTTTCAAATCATCGAAGAAACGATCTTCTTTCAACTTCGCCGCATTTTTCAATCCGCGGGCAAAGGTATCCATCCCAGCGATATGCGCCAAGAACAAGTCTTCAGCTTCGAAAGCAGAACGACGTACTTTAGAGTCAAAGTTGATCCCACCAGGGGCGATCCCGCCATTTTCCAAAACTTCGTACATTGCCAAAGTCACGTCCATAACATTTGTTGGAAATTCATCGGTATCCCAGCCCAACAAGACATCCCCTTGGTTGGCATCCAATGAACCTAATGAATCATAGCAACGAGCAACTGCAATTTCATGTTCAAAGGTATGACCAGCTAAAGTCGCATGGTTGGCTTCCAAGTTCAATTTGAAGTCGCCTTCCAAGCCATATTTTTGGATGAAGGCCATCGTAGTTGCAGCATCAAAGTCATATTGATGTTTTGATGGTTCTTTTGGTTTTGGTTCCAACAAGAATTGAGGTTTGTGACCAATCTTTTCACCATAGGCAATCGCCATTTTGAAAAGACGCGCGATATTGTCTTGTTCCAGTTTCATGTTGGTATTCAGTAATGTTTCATATCCTTCTCGGCCACCCCAGAAGACATAGTTTTCACCGCCAAGTTTTTTGGAGATGTCTAAGCCTTTTTTCACTTGTGCTGCAGCAATCGCATAAACTTCAGCGTTATTTGTTGAAGCCGCACCGTTAACAAAACGTGGATTAGAAAACATGTTGGCAGTGTTCCAAAGTAATTTAATCCCTGTTTGGTCCATTTTTTCTTTGATCAAGTCGGTAATTTCATCTACATTTGCAAAGAATTCTTCTAAGCTATCGCCTTCTGGTGCGATATCCACATCATGGAAACAGAAGTATTCTGCACCTAATTTTTCACAAATTTCAAAGAAGGCTTCTACCCGATTTTTGGCAGTTTCCATTGGGGTTTCACCAAACCAAGGGCGTTGGTTTACTGGATTACCAAATGGATCAGAACCATCTTGAGTCATTGTATGCCAATAAGCAATGGCAAAACGAAGATGATCCTTCATTTTTTTGCCCATCACTACTTCATCTGGATTGTAGTGGCGGAATGCAAACATATTTTTTGTGTCTGTGCCTTCATATTGAATCTTGTCGATACTTGGAAAATAACTCATTGAAAATCCCTCCATCAAATAGGTTGTTTAGTTTAACTAACTAACTTCTCTTAAAGGATAGCGCAACCTTTTTAAATTGTCAACCGCTTTCACGTATCTTTTTTTCAGTTTTTTTAAAGAAATGCGCTACTCCCACAGCTACCTTCATCCCCTCCTATTAATAAGAAAACAAGATTGCCTTGCTAACGGAGAATCATCCGGATTGTAGACTTGGTATTAGGAGTTTTCACTTGTGAAAACTTTATAATACCAAGTCTAATCGAGTAGGAGATGAGAGATTAATTCCCTCACCGACCTCTCACACCACCGTACGTACGGTTCCGTATACGGCGG
>NZ_JBMRGR010000031.1:0-19504 GCF_049384045.1 Enterococcus diestrammenae | reverse complement strand
GGTCCCGTAGTGTAGTGGTTATCACGCCTGCCTGTCACGCAGGAGATCGCGGGTTCGAGTCCCGTCGGGACCGCCATTTTAAAGTTTTGATTATTATGGTTAAATAAAAGTATGGCTCGGTAGCTCAGTTGGTAGAGCAATGGATTGAAGCTCCATGTGTCGGCAGTTCGATTCTGTCCCGCGCCACCATGGAGGAGTAGCGAAGAGGCTAAACGCGACGGACTGTAAATCCGTTCCTTCGGGTTCAGTGGTTCGAATCCACTCTCCTCCATATTTTACCTAGGGGTATAGTTTAAAGGTAGAACAGCGGTCTCCAAAACCGTTAGTGTGGGTTCAATTCCTGCTACCCCTGCCATTTATTATGGCGATCGTGGCGAAGTGGTTAACGCACCGGATTGTGGCTCCGGCACTCGTGGGTTCGATTCCCATCGATCGCCCTTCTTATTGGGGTATAGCCAAGCGGTAAGGCAAGGGACTTTGACTCCCTCATGCGTTGGTTCGAATCCAGCTACCCCAGTTGGTTTCATTAGAAATCAAACAATAGTATAATGGCGCTATAGCCAAGTGGTAAGGCAGAGGTCTGCAAAACCTTCATCACCGGTTCAAATCCGGTTAGCGCCTTAGTACTACTATTATCCTTCAACTTGCCGGCGTGGCGGAATTGGCAGACGCGCTGGACTCAAAATCCAGTGCCCGTTGAGGGCGTGCCGGTTCGACCCCGGCCGCCGGTATTTGACATCAAGATGTTGATCTTGGTGTCTTTTTTGTTTTTTTGTCGAAAGGGATCAATTGAATCCAGCTATCTTGGTAGGCATGCTGAATAATTGATTTACTTGTATTTTCATCAGTACATTTGATATATTTAGTTATGGACATTTGGTTATCCTCCTATGATTGGGTTTGGCGATTTAATTATAGGGCAAACAAATGTCTTTTTGTTATAAAAAAATACTTGGTGTCCTTACTCATTTGAGAGTAACAGCACCACATATCGTAGAACCCTGATTAGTCCTTTGCTAGTCAGGGTTCAGATTTGAAAGGGAAGGCAAAGATCAAATTTTAAAGATAGTAGGCTTTTTTGTTTACTTGAATCAGCTAGTGGCCATTTCCAGTGGCTAGGAATTCCAAATGCTTAATAGCCTCCAGCGTACAGTTCGAGTGGGGGAAAAATATGCTGCTATTTTACCAATGCTTGATTAATTAGAGGGGCAGGCTGGGTAGGAATACAAGGATAAAAATATATGTAAGTTCTAAGTAGGCAACAATAATGAAGGATAATCTAAAAATCATCGTAGAATAGATATAGTTAAAAAAGAGGGAAATTCATTTATAGATATTAGATAATAGCGAACCAACTTGCCTAGAAAAAGTGGGTTTATTTTTGTGTTTTTGAGCAAAAAAATAACTTCTAACGATTTTATTCGTTAGAAGTTAATACCGGCGGCCGGGGTCGAACCGGCACGCCCTCAACGGGCACTGGATTTTGAGTCCAGCGCGTCTGCCAATTCCGCCACGCCGGCAAAATAACACAAACGGTAACTCTCATTACTTAAATGATTATACCGTCCTTCAAAAAAATTTTCAATAGTTTTTTGCAACTTTTCTAGATTTTTTGCAATTTTCTTGGAGTCAGAAAAAATGAAGTGAAATTCATTTCTGATAGGGAACAAAAATTAGCGAAAGCCCTTGCATCCTAGATTATAAAACTGTATGATACTAATATATCAGTTTATTAAATAAAAGCATTGAGGTGCAGTCATGTTTATTGATGAAGATTTTATGTTGACTACTAAAACAGGGCGCCAACTCTATCACGAGGTGGCTAAAAATTTGCCGATTATTGATTATCACTGTCATTTGGATCCCGCATTAATTGCTAATAATCATCGTTTCACTTCCATAACTGATTTGTGGTTGGGCGGAGATCATTACAAATGGCGGGCAATGCGAGCCAACGGGATTCCCGAAACATTGATTACTGGTGATGGTGATGATTGGGAAAAGTTTAATGCTTGGGCAGCTACCGTGGAAAATCTAGTGGGCAATCCTTTATATCATTGGACCCATCTGGAACTAAAAGAATACTTTGGTGTGACAGACTTATTAAATCAAGAGACGGCACGGGAGATATACGAGACTTGTAACCAAGTGTTGGTAGAAAATGAATATACTTCAAAGATGCTTATTCAACGTGCCGCTGTTCGCTATATCGGTACTACAGATGATGTGTTGAGCGATTTGAGGGAGCATCGGCAGTTAAAAGGAAAAAATAGTTTTGTAGTGGCGCCAACCTTCCGTCCAGATCCATTGTTGCATATCCAGAAAGGGTTAGCGGCTTATGTGGCACAATGCCAAGTAGTTAGTGGTAAACGGCTAGCAACTTATGCTGATTTAGTCGCATTTTTGACAGAGCGGATCGCTTATTTTCATGAAGTGGGCTGTCGAATTTCTGATCATGGCCTCAATGAGTTTTTATACCAGGAGGCAACGGATGAGGAAATCGAAACTATCTATCAAAAAGGATTGCATAATCAAACGGTTACGCGGTTAGAGCTAGGACAATGGCAAGGCCGGTTGATGCGGGACTTAGGCCGGGAGTATGCTAAACGTGGCTGGACGATGCAAATCCATTTTGGAGCGGTTCGGAGCGCAAATAGCCGTCTGTTTAACAAATTAGGCGCGGATATTGGTTGTGACTCTATCTTGGATCAAGGAGATACTGCAATGCATTTAAACGCGTTTCTGGACGCTTTGGATCAGACAGAAGAGTTGCCAAAAACCATTTTATACAATCTCAATCCGATGATTAATGACTTGGTCGCAACAGCTTGTGGTAATTTTCAAAGTAATTCACAAGGCATCAAAAATAAAGTACAATTTGGCGCTGGTTGGTGGTTTAATGATACGTTTGATGGCATGACGAAGCAGTTGGATACCCTGGCGAACCAAGGTCTGTTGATGAATTTTGTCGGCATGTTGACGGACTCGCGGAGTTTTATTTCTTATCCGCGTCATGATTATTTCCGACGAATCCTTTGCGATTATCTTGGTAAAAAAGTCGAAAGTGGCTTTTATCCAAATGACCAAAAGCTGTTGGAAAAGATGGTCAGAGGCATTTGTTACGAGAATGCCCGTACTTACTTTGACTTACAGGATTAATAAAGAGGGGAAAAAACAGATGAAATTAGATCGTTTCACACTTCAACAAGCATCTTCTTTAGTGAGCCAAGACTTTATCTTGCCCCAGTTTGATATTGCCAGTGTAAAAGCAGATACGTTAGCAGCACCGATTTGGTTGCAACTAGGGGCAGGAAATATCTTTCGCGCTTTTTTGGCAGCCGATGTCCAACACCTTTTAAATAGTGGCGAGATGGCTAAAGGTGTTTTAGTGGCAGAAGGGTACGACTATGAAATCGTGGACCGGCTACAGGCTTTTGATAATTTGACGGTTAATGTCACTTTAAAAGGAGATGGCCAAGTCTCCCAAGAAATTATTGCCAGCATCGTAGACTATTATAAAATGGATCCACAAATGGCGGATTTTAAAGCGCTAAAAGCTATTTTTCAATCAGCGAGTCTACAGCTGATCAGTCTGACGATTACCGAAAAAGGGTATTCTCTGGTGGATGGTCAAGGCGCATTGTTGTCAGCTGTGGCTGCCGATTTTCAAAATGGACCGGAAAATGTTACAAGTTATCTAGGGAAACTCTGTGCTTTACTCGTCGAACGCTTCAATGCCGGGGCGTACCCGGTGGCCTTGGTAAGCCTTGACAATATGAGCCATAATGGCGAAAAATTACAGGCTGCAATCAGTCGATTTGCACAAGAATGGGCGCAAAAGGGCTTTGTTTCAGAAGCGTTTGTCCACTATCTCACCGATGGGGACAAAGTTAGTTTTCCTTGGTCAATGATCGACAAAATTACCCCACGTCCAGATGCCTCAGTGGCTAAGCTGTTAACCGAAGCTGGCTTGGAGGAGATGGCTGCTCAAGAGACTAAGAAGCACACGTTTGTTGCACCTTATGTCAATGGCGAAGAAACTCAGTATTTGGTGATTGAAGATGATTTTCCTAATGGGCGCCCTCCATTGGAGCAAGCAGACGTTATTTTCACAGATCGTCGGACAGTCAATCTCGTGGAAACGATGAAAGTCACTACTTGCCTTAATCCCCTTCATACAACTTTAGCCATTTTTGGCTGTTTATTAGGCTATCAAAGCATTCATGAAGAAATGAAAGACCAGGATCTGGTGGCCTTAATCTCACAATTAGGCTATCAAGAAGGATTGCCAGTGGTGGTGGATCCACAAATTCTTGATCCTAAACAATTTCTCGATGAAGTTATTCAGGTTCGTTTTCCGAATCCATTTATTCCGGATACGCCCCAACGAATTGCCACAGATACCTCACAAAAATTGTCTGTGCGTTTTGGTGAGACGGTGAAGGCTTACTTGAAATCGGATACGCTAGATGTGGCTAATTTACAGGTTATTCCTTTGGTCTATGCAGGATGGCTACGTTATTTGACAGGTGTGGATGATGAAGGACAGGTGATGCCTTTGAGTCCGGATCCGTTGTTGGGACGTTTGACGCCATTATTTGCCGATTTTAGTTTAGGCGCTCATAGCAATCGTGAGGCGTTATGGGACTTATTGCAAGAGGAAAAAATCTTCGGTGTGAACTTGGTGGAAGTTGGCTTGGCGGATAAGGTATTGACTTTGTTTTACCAAATGTCTAAAGCACCTGGAGCCGTCCGTCAGCAGATTCAACAAACGATTGCCTAAAAAATCAATAAAAAGAATTGAGGAATTGTTATGAAAATGTCGTTTCGTTGGTACGGAGAAAACAACGATCCCATTTCCTTGGACTATATTCGCCAAATTCCTGGCGTAGAAGAGGTCGTTTGGGCTTTGCATGAGAAACAGGCGGGAGCTCTTTGGACCAAAGAAGAAATCAAGGAACAAATCGATGTGATTGAAAGTCATGGTCTTAAAGGGAGCATCGTGGAATCTGTGAATATTCATGAGGATATCAAATTGGGTTTGCCTAGCCGGGATGCCTACATTGAGACTTACAAAACATGTTTGAAAAATCTAGCAGCAAATGGGGTCAAAGTCGTTTGCTATAATTTCATGCCGATTTTTGACTGGACCCGGACTGATATGTTCCATCCGCTGGCTGATGGCTCCACCGCCCTCTTTTTTGACAAAGAGAAAATAATCAATGCCGATCCCCAAGAGTTGGTGGATATGGTGGAAAAAGAAAGTAACGGTTTGACATTACCAGGTTGGGAACCGGAACGTTTGGCCCGTATTAAAGAGCTCTTTCAAGCGTATGAAGGATTCGACGAGGAGCGGCTACGGGAAAACTTTAAGTATTTTATGGATGCGATTATTCCTACTTGTGAAGAATATGATATCAAAATGGCGATACACCCGGATGATCCGCCGTTTCCGATTTTTGGTTTGCCGCGGTTAGTGAACAATGCTGAAAACATTCGGAAATTGCTAGCGACTAACCCCAGTCCTTACAATGGCCTAACTTTTTGTACAGGTTCATTAGGGGCTGATCCGAATAATGACCTGGTTTCATTGTTAAAAGAGTTTAACCAGCGGGTGCATTTTATGCATGTCCGTAATGTACGAGTGGCGGCTAACGGCGATTTTAGCGAAGTTTCCCATCGTACCCAAGATGGTACCGTGGATATCACAGGAGTCATGCAAGTGCTAGCTGAAATTAATTTTGCAGGGTACATCCGTCCTGATCATGGCCGACATATTTTTGGGGAGAATGCCACCAATGTTCGTCCTGGTTACGGGTTGTATGATCGCGCATTGGGTGTCATGTATTTGTTAGGAAGTTGGGACATGGCAACACGTCAAATCGATAGAAACAAATGATTACTCTGTGCCTCTAAACTGAGGAGGTCTTAGCAGAGTGGGTGAGCAAACGGCTACTGGCAGCTTGAAGACTGTCAGTAGCCGTTTTATTTATTATCGACAAGAGCTACCAAAATTTCAAGCTGTCAAACGGCCTATGCATCAAGGACTAAAGGGAAAATTAGCGTTTTTTCAGCATACACAAGGTCAAAATGTGAGAGTAAGGGCGTCGTCTTAATCAATTGAATGAGGGATACAAAAAAAGGAGTTGTTGGAAGCAAGGCTTTCTTATTCACTAGAAAACCAGCCGTCGAAAATTGACGGCTGGTGTAGGGAAGGTTCTATTTGCTATGTTTAACTAAAAAAGCAACTTTCTCCTAGTGGCCCTTTGATATCCGCCAGTTGGGCTGTTACTTGACCATCATTTGCTTTTGCGGTATCCCGGTCGCAAAGATCACAGAAATCAATTTGGAAAACAATCCCTCCGTTTGCTACCTCTTTGGCTACACCCACGATATTTCGATGGTAGGCAGCCGGTTTCACTTCGTATTTTTTGCCTAAAATGATTTCATTGTGCATGTTCAAATAACCTCTTTTCTGTTAGTATGTACCTCTATACTACCATACCAATTTTTATAAAAACAGTAAAAACATGAATAAATCACTGTTTTTAACTTGTATATACATAAAACCAAAAAGGTAAGAAGCTATGGATTTCCGATAAGATAACGGTTTCAGAGTAAGTGGAAAAAGTTAACTTCACTAGACAAGTTATTAGGTGTTGCCAGACAAGTGGAGCTTGTTTATTTTTCCGCAACGGGTGTCCCTTGCTTTCTAATCGTATTTCAATAAAGAGGGTGGTAGAATAAGGAAAAGCCCGAAAGAGGGATGTAGATGAGCCAGACGATTAAAGAGTTATTTTTAGGGTTGACTGATCAAGAAAAACAAGAGGTAGCTAAAAACTATCAGCGACATTTTGCTGAAAGAGAGGAACCGGACTTTTTGCCGGTTTTGCAAGATTTATATCAACGGCTACAGAGGCCACTGCCAGCGATACCAATGGGAGCACGTTTAAAAATCACTAGTTTTAGTGAGTATGACAATGGCGCACGACTTTTAGCTGCTTATCAAGAAAAAGCCTTAGCGGATCCTAAAGCCGCTGAAGAACCGGAGTATCCTTACTATATCGCGGAAAATGGGGATAAAATTCAAGGACCGCCACTGCCAACTTTGGCTGCTGAAATTCGGCGTCTGGAAGCAGAGATGGCCAATGATGCCTGGGAAGAAACCTATTACCCCGATTTTAGCTATTTCGATGGAGGTCAGCCACCACAACCGGAAGACTTTACTACTGAGGAAAAGTTTTTGCAAGCCCAGGATGCTTTTCTATACGGTTATGCCATTGATTTCATTCCGATAGAGCAATTGCTACATTTGCCGATAGAGTTATCTGAGACGGATCGTAGTCGCTTACCAGTAAGCTTGATTTTGGCGGATTTCCTGTATGAAACTTATTTTTTCGGAGGAGAAAATGTCGACAGCATGAAACAAGAGCTTTTGGCAGATGTTCAACAAGAGCAATTGGATGCCGATAAACTGTTGGCCAAACATTATAACGCGCAGCAACTGGATGCCAAACTGGCGGCTTTTTTTGCTGATGAACATCAGGCACAGAAAAATTCCCATCAAGACTACGAGAGAGGAGAGAAATAGATGGCAACAATCACTGTTAAAGGTACTGGTAAAAACCGTCAGGCTGCCGATCAAATCGAGTTGGGCTTAGATTTTAAAACGGTCGCTCTCGTGTACGGAGAAGCCTTGCAACAAGCGACTCAAAAGATTGAGGCAGTCCAAGAATGTCTTCAAGGGATTGGTTTTCAAAAAAATGACATCAAAACCTTGAATTTTGATGTCAGCAGTACTTATGAGTCTTACCAGACCGAGCAAGGAAATTGGCAACAACGCTTTGTGGGGTATCAAGTATCTCAAGGAGTGAAACTAGTCTTTGCTTTTAGTCCTGATAGATTAGGAGAAGTAATCGCTGCAGTCGCGGCTTTGAAAAGTCAACCAGAGCTGGCTATCGCTTTTACGATAGCAGATGAGACGGCCTTTAAGGAGGATTTATTACAAGCAGCTGTCAAAGAGGCTAAAAAAAATGCTGTCATTCTAGCAACAGCAGCTTCCTGTCAATTAGGAGCAATTCAAGCCATTCACTACGATTGGACGGATGTTCATTTCCATTCGGAGACCAATTTTGCGCCACGACTGATGGAGGCATCAGCAGCAAAATCCGCTATACCAGACATTACACCAGCTGATGTCAAGGGGCAGGAGACGGTGACCTGTATCTGGGAGCTCGTAGAAAAGTAGAGCTAAAAGCTTCGTCTAGCGATATTTAATTGATATCTTGGGCAACTGTCTGTGGGATTGATTGATGAGCCAATCAATCTCACGGCCTTTTCTTGGCAAGCCAAAAGAACGCCGATGAATCTTGCATCGTCAAGAATTCATCGGCGTTTTTTATCGACTGAGATTAGGGATTAAAAGTACAAATGTTAAAAAACGCAATCCCCTATTTCGATTAAAAAAGCGCAATAATTGGAGCCAATCGACCTAAATCGATAGCACTATCTGCTTTTTTGCTTCAAGGGACGGGATATATAGAAAAATGGCTTTTGACACTCTAACCGACTAAGGTATTATGAATTTTTCATAAATGAAATTTTCACAATACAAAGTTTAACTATGTCTGGTTTCACGAACGAGCTCAGCTACCGCAGACAGTTGGACTAAGCATCAACCGCTAAGTCCAACTAGCATCTTCTAAAATTCAGGTAAAACCGACTCATGATAAAGAATATCATGTATTGGTTTACCTTAGTCTTAATTCTCGCGAGCTGAACGAGTTCCTTCAGCCTTTCTTATGCCTGATCCCTTAACTTAGCAACAGCTGATCATCTTTTAGTTCACTGCCACTGTTTTGATGAAACATCTCCATCAGTTGTGGAACGGTGAGGTCTTGTTTTTTCTTTTGATCAAGATCCACCACGATTTGACCTTGATGAAGCATAATTAGCCGATTGCCGTAGCGAATGGCATCTGCCATATCATGGGTGACCATGAAAGTTGTCAAATTTTGCTCTTGGATGAGTTTAGTAGTCAGCTCCATCACTGTAATAGAGGTTTTAGGATCCAAGGCCGCGGTATGTTCATCCAATAAGATCAAATCTGGTCGTTGTAAAGTAGCCATCAGTAAAGTGATGGCTTGACGTTGGCCGCCAGATAATAGACCGATTTCAGCTGTTAGCCGATTTTCTAGTCCTAGGCCAAGTCGAGCAAGTTGTTCTTTGAAAAAACCCCGATCACTCGCTTTGACCCCATAGCGAAAGCCTCGTTTTTGCCCCCGTTTCATAGCCAAAGCCATATTTTCTTCCACAGTCAAGCGGACGGCTGTGCCCATTTTGGGATCTTGAAAGACCCGACTGATGGCTTTCGAACGGCGTGTGACAGAATGGCGAGTGATATTTTCACCATTGAGGGTGATCGTACCTTGTTCGACGGGAATCGTGCCAGCGATACTGTTGAGTAAAGTCGATTTGCCAGCGCCATTGCCTCCGATAATGGTCATAAAGTCACCAGGATTGATGGTTAAGTTGATTCCTCGGAGCACATGGTTTTCATTAACGGTGCCAGCTTCAAAAATTTGATGAAGGTGCTGGACTTCTAATACTGGAGTCATTTGACACCACCTCCTTTGGCTGCTTTTTTGGTGGCTAAACGACTCCGAACTTGTGGCGCTGAGAGGCAAACTACCAAGATTAAGGCACTAAAAAGTTTGATATCTTGTGGTTGCACATCAAATTCGAAAACGATTGCGAGAATAAAACGGTAGATAATCGCCCCTAAAACTATTGTCAACATCCGAGGAAGTAAAGGTAAATTACGGAAGAGGACTTCAGCGATGATAATCGCTGCTAGGCCGATTACAATCGTTCCGACCCCAGAGTTAAGGTCGGCATACCCGTTGTTTTGGGCAATCAATGCCCCTGACAAGGCGATACAGCCATTGGATAGCATATAGCCGATTAACTTCATATTGTCAGTATTGATACCGTTAGCTTCACTCATGGCGTCATTGTCACCGGTTGCTCGGATTGCTAGTCCAATCTCCGTTTTAAAGAAGAAATGAAGAAGCAAGACTACTAACAAGGCAAAAATACTTCCCACAAGAATGGTAGCATTGTTCTTGGACAACCCGGTATTTTCTAACCAAGTGTAAACACTATTGCTACCTAAAAGGGCAATATTGGGTGCGCCCATGACGCGGTTGGTGATGGAATAAAGACCGGTCATGGTGATAATTCCAGCTAATAAAGCTGGAATTTTTAGCTTTGTATGAAAAATTCCCGTTGCTAAACCTGCTAGGACCCCGCCAGCAAAGGCAAATAAGCAGGCAAGGAAAGGGGAGTGGGACTTAGTTATCGCTAAGGCAGCTATCCCGGCGCCTAATGGGAAAGTTCCCTCGGCTGTCAAATCAGCAATGTCTAAAATACGGTAAGTAAAAAAGACGCCTAACGCTAGTAAGGACCACAAAACACCCTGCGAACAAGCAGATTGTAATAGGACTAAAATCGTCTGGATACTCATAATCATTCCCCAAATCTTTCAAATTTCCCGCGAACCACCAAGCAATCAGTTGGATTGTTCCAATGACTGAAGGAAACTGGCGGGACTAATTATTTTTTTACGGTCGGCTTTACTTTGGTTGTTGAATCGTACTTGGATCAATCCCTAGAGCCTGTGCCATCTCCTCATTTACAACTAAGGTAAAGGACTCGGCTGATTGAACGGGCATTTTGGCCGGCTGGTCTTTCCCATCTAAGATCGTGGCGGCCATTTTGCCAGTGAGCTTGCCTAAAGATTTGTAGTCGATTCCGTAGGTTGCCAAAGCGCCACCGTCTACTTGTTCCACGGAGCCTGTCACGACTGGTGTTTTGGTCTGCTTGGCGACCTCACCAACCACAGGTGCAGCCGTGGCAAAGGTATTGTCAGTAGGGATGTAGATGGCATCAGTATCTTTTGCTAAGCTGGTGATGACTTGTTGGACATCGTTGGTGGTATTAGCAGTCAACACCTTAGCTTTGACACCAGCTTTTTTTAAAGCTGCTTCGGCGGCTTCGGCTTGGATTTTTGAGTTGGTTTCGCCAGCGTTATAGGCGATTCCAACGGTTTTAGCATCAGGTACGATGGCAAGCAATAATTCCACTTGTTTTTCAACTGGGGCCCAGTCGGTGGTCCCAGTGAGGTTGCCACCAGGAGCTTCGTTGGTGGCCACGAGTTTGGCGCCTACTAAGTCGGTGACAGCTGTCACTGTAATAGGCAAGTCCTTGGTTTCATTAGCCAAAGCCTGCGCAGCTGGGGTAGCGATGGCCAGCAACACATCGGGTTTTTCTTTGACCAATTTTTCACTCATGGACTTCAAATTGGCTTGGTCATTTTGAGCATTTTGGTAGTCTAACTCGATTGCTTCTTTTGGATAGCCATTTTCTGCTAGCCCTTCTAAGAATCCTTTATATGAGGCGTCCAAAGAAGCATGAGCGACTAACTGTAGAACACCCACTTTCTTTTTACCGTTTTCCGCGTTTGACTCACTACTGGCTGATTGACTGCTACCGTTATTACCACAGGCTACTAAACTCAGCAAAAGGCTAGTCGCTAAAGCTGTTTTCATCCATTTTTTCATTTTCATTTGTCATTCCCCCGATTAGTTATGCTTTTTTACACCCAAATTCTGCACTACTTAGAGACTTTGATATAGAAAAAACCATCCGGAAAGGCTGTCTGGATGGTTTTTTTGTTAGTTGCATCAGTAATGAAACAGAGCTGCTTGCTTTTATGTTTCTTTCAACCGTAAGCGGTTATCGCTGGTAAATGAGAGCCTATCAAAAGTAGCGCAAAAAAGGTGTAGGTTGTAATGGTTTTTCTTTAAACTTTCAAAGAGATTTCTTAGATTATACGGGAATTTTCTAGTATAAGTCAACTAGATTTCATAATTTTCTGAATAATTGTACGACTTTTGAGAAGATTGGAGAAAACTTGTTGAAAAAGGTTTTGTGACAAAGTTGAAAGGGGACCCTAAATGACGAACTTTTACAATGTAATTGAAAAAAACAAATATGTGATCTTACGAAAACTAAGAAAAATATCCATTATTGTAAAACTATTAGGCAATCCCAGCCATTTCTTTGCGCAACGAACCTCCATGATGCTAGAGAGTTGTTTTTTTGATTGTTTACTCTCATGAGCCAATCCGTGATAAAATCATCTACAGAAGATAAAAACACGTCCCGGTAGGTAGTCCGGGAGCGACAGCAGTCGTCAGTAACCTGCCTCCTTGGTTGTCCCTTCTTCTTATTTAAGATAAAGGAGGGATTGTGATGGAAAAGATAAGTGCAACATTGACCGTGTTGTTCGAAAATCCATTCTGGGTTGGTGTTTTTGAGAGGAGGTATGCGGACAAGATTGAGGTCACCAAAGTAACCTTTGGGAAAGAGCCCAAAGATTATGAGGTTTATGACTTTGTTTTGACCGAATATCATCACTTGAAATTCAGCTCAACAATCGCAGCTGAGGTTGTTAGTGCTAGGAGAATTAATCCGAAACGGCTCCAGAAATTGGCTAAGAAGCAAGTCTCTGAGGTTGGTATTGGGACGAAAGCTCAGCAGGCACTAAAACTTCAACAGGAAGAGAGAAAATTGCAACGTAAGAAAAGCAGTCGTGAACAACGGGAAGCAGAAAAACAAAAGCAATTTGAACTCCGACAAAAGAAACGTCACGAAAAACACAGAGGGCATTAATCTGCTCCCTGTGTTTTTCTGGTAGATAACGAACTTATAAAAATGAAGCGCCAAAAAGGCTGATGGTTCAGGAATTAAGAGGCATATCATGCTGCCATATTGCTGTCACGAAAGAGCTGCATTTTAACGACCTAGCAATTGAAATAGCCGTAGCTGGACCAGAAATCTGTCTGTCTAAGTTAGAAGTTTGGCACATTCCGGACTTATGAGGCTGGTTATTCGCATTAACTTGGATAAGGATACGAGGTAATGGCGATAACTTGGGAGGATTATAGAGCAAAGTTCTTTGCGAATGATGTTAAACCTTATTGGTGTTTTTGCACATTTGGTGTGAGTTAATGATTCTTTGGTAGGTAAACGGTGAAACAGGTTTGTTGATTGGCGAGGGTTTTGGCTGCTACTCGCCCTTCGTGAAGTTGCAGGATTTCTTTAACCAAGGTTAAGCCTAAGCCATTGCCAGCGGTTTTGCGGCTGGTATCCCCCTGATAAAACTTGTCAAAAATGCGTTTGGTTTCATCGGCGGGAATGGCAATCCCTCGGTCAATAAAGGAAATGACTAGTTGCTGCGGCTCTTCTTCTAAAGATACGGTCACTGTCTCTTTCGGTCGAGAATATTTGATGGCATTGTCCATCAAGTTAAGCCAGACTTGGTATAATAATTCTTCGTTACCAGGATAGGTGGTTCGTGGCAAGTGTAGGTCAAGAGCCAGTTGTTTTTCTTCCCACTGGGGCTGTAGAAATAAGATGACTTCACGAATTTGCTCATCAATTCGAAACACTTGCTGCTCTAAAGGGATGCTTTGGGTTTCTAGCTTGGTAAGGCGTAAAATATTGTTGCTCAGTGTTGTTAATTGCTGAGCGCCTTCTGCGATACGGGAATAATAATCTTGGGTATCCGCTTCGGAAAGATGGCCTTGTTGTAACAGTTGAATATAGCCTTGCATGGTAGCGATGGGGGTTTTGAACTCATGAGAGACGTTGGCCACGAAATCATTACGTAAGGTTTCGATACTGTTCAGCTCAGCCACCATGAGATTGAAATCACTGAAAAGCTGTTGAATTTCTTCGACTTTTTGACTGGGATTCACCTGAACAGAAAAATCACCGGTCGCTACTTTACTCATGTTTTCGGTCAACTCTTTGATGGGGGCCAAAATGCGACGGCTGACAATGGTGGAAGCTAAGGTGCCGACTAAGATACTAAATGCTAGTAGCAGACTAAACGCTAGCAGTTGGTTGCCTTTGCCAGGTGTCACAACGTGGAGTTGCATCAGAAAATACAAAAGAAAGACAATAAAAATTGCAAAAAAGACTAGCATGAAAAAAATGAGACAAGAAAAATAGATCCAGAGCTTCGAATAAATTTTATTTTTCATGTGTAAACACCGCCTGATAACCGAGTCCACGGATCGTGACAATCGAAAAGTCGGGATTGTCTTGTACTTGATGCCGTAAACGCTTGATATGAACATCGATAGTCCGTTCATCTGTTTCGCTATCTAATCCCCAAATTTCTGCCATTAACTGTTGGCGGGTAAATATCTTGTTGGGATAGCTCAGCAATTTGAAGAGCAATTGAAACTCTTTGTTCCGCAATGAAATCGTCTGACCAGCAGACGTAAGGGTCAACTGTTGCTGATTAAGTATGGTACCACCTACTGTTAGTTCTTGTTCGTGGGCAATTTTGGCTCGGCGCAATAAAGCCTCCACCCGTAGCAGCATTTCTTCTAAGTTTACCGGTTTGACCATATAGTCATCGGCTCCTAGATGAAAGCCGCGTTTTTTGTCGGCAAAACTATCCTTGGCGGTGATGATCAAGATTGGCAAGTCATAGCCGGCCTCTCGTAGAAGCTGGGTAAAGGTAAAGCCGTCTAGTGTCGGCATCATCAGATCGGTGATGATCAAATCGACATGGTTTGTTTCTAATTTTTCTAATGCTTGCTGGCCATTTTCAGCGGTAATAACTTGAAAGTGGTGATCAGTTAAGACCCGTTGATAAAGTTTTAGCAAATTTGGTTCGTCTTCAATTACTAATAGTTGATTCATATCGGTTTTCCTCACTAAAGATAATCGCAAATCATCACGTATTTGCAGTTAGAGTGTAGCATGTTTTGTGGTTAGATGTATCAGGAAAGGAGTTCTTTTTATGAATTCATTTTAAGTTCATAAACAGCTGTTAGTCTTGTGCTGTGAAGAACAGACATCTTTTTTGGCCCAATTTGGACGCATATAAGTATCAAAGGGATTGTTTACTCACCATAAGGGATGGCTTTAAATGAGCAGGAGGTTTTATTGTTGTTAGAATTAAAAGATATTAAAAAATACTACAAGGTCGGGGAAACGACTACGAAGGCCTTGGATGGGGTTTCGGTAGCTTTTCGGAAACAGGAGTTTGTCGCTATCTTGGGTCCCAGTGGTTCAGGAAAAACCACGATGCTCAATGTTATTGGTGGCTTGGATAATTATGATTCAGGAGATATGGTCATCAATGGCAAATCCACCAAAACTTTCAAGGATAGCGATTGGGATGCCTATCGCAATAATTCCATCGGTTTTGTCTTCCAAAGCTATAACCTGATCAGCCACTTAGGAATCATCGATAACGTGGAGTTGGGGATGACTTTGAGTGGCGTCTCTAAAGAAGAGAAAAAGCAGCGAGCTGAAGAAGCTTTGACACGGGTGGGCCTCAAGGAGCATATGCACAAGAAGCCAAACCAGCTTTCTGGTGGACAAATGCAACGGGTAGCTATTGCCAGAGCGTTGGCCAACGATCCAGATATTTTATTGTGTGACGAACCCACTGGTGCTTTGGATTCAGAGACTAGTGTCCAAATCATGAAACTGATTCAAGAGTTGTCACAAGAAAAGCTGGTCATCATGGTGACCCACAATCCCCAATTGGCAAAAGAATACGCTGATCGTATCATCGAGTTTTCTGATGGTCAGATTCGCCATGATTCCCATCCCCACAAAGAACGTTCCAAACCGGATATGTTTAACTTGAAGCATACCAAGATGAAATTTAGCACTGCACTGCATTTGTCTTTTAACAATATCCGGACTAAAAAAGGACGGACGTTTTTGACGGCCTTTGCCTCCAGTATCGGGATCATTGGTATCGCTGTAGTTTTATCCTTGTCCAATGGTTTTCAAAAGCAAATCGATGCTACCCAGTCTGAGGCCTTAGCCAAGTTCCCCATCACTATTACCAAAGTGACCACGGATAATGATCCAGAAGGGTTAGCCTCGACTACGGCTAAAGCGACTTTTCCTTCTGAAAAAACACTGACCGCCAAGACTAGTGATGCCGATAAAGCGCAGCACACCAATCAGTTGGACGAGAAATACGTGGCCTATATCAATGACATCGATCCGGAACTGTCTAATAATATCGGCTACACGCGGTTGGTCAATTTAAACTTGATGCGAGAAGTAGATGGCAAAGTCCAACAAGTGACTTTATCCAACAATGCACCAGAAAATTCCGAAACGGGCTCCATGATGTCGATGATGTCTTCCATGACTGGGGTAGGAGTCTCTTCATTTCCTAAGCAATTGGAAAAAGACGGAACCAACTTTCTTAAGGACAACTATAAATTATTAGCAGGAAGCTATCCAGAAGCAGAGACAGACTTGGTATTAGTGGTTGATAAAAGTAATAATATCAACATTAATGCTTTAAAAAATCTGGGCTTTGATGTGGCAGATGGTGACAAGCTGGCTTTTGATGATGTTCTTGGTACTAAGATGAAATTGATTGCCAATGATGCCTACTATACGAAGTTACCTACCGGAAATTTCATTCCTAACCAAGATTTAGCAGCCGTTTATGACAATAAAGACAATCGGGAGTTGACAATCGCTGGGATTTTGCGAGCAAAATCGTCTTCTAATATGGATTTATTGGCTCCTGGTGTTGCTTATTCCGATAGTCTAGCCCAGTCTGTGATTGCCGAAAACCAGCAATCAGCAATCGTCAAAGCCCAACAGGCTAGCAATGTCAATGTCATGAGTAATGAAGCGTTGGATGAGGCGACTAAGAGTAATTTCTTGGATTATCTCGGGGCTAGCGAAGTGCCTTATTCGATGATGATTTATCCCAATAACTTCAAAGACAAAGAGAAAGTCTTGGACTACTTGGACAAATGGAATGCAGGCAAGCCAAAAAAAGAACAGATTATTTATTCTGATTTGGCTGGTACTATGACCCAACTGACAGGAGGGGTGATGGATGCTATCACTTATGTTCTCGTCGCTTTTGCAGGTATTTCTTTGTTTACCAGTATGATTATGATTGCCATCATCACTTATACTTCGGTAATCGAACGTACGAAAGAAATCGGGGTCTTAAAAGCTTTAGGGGCCCGCAAAAAAGATATCACTCGGGTCTTTGATGCGGAGACGGCTATTCTCGGAGTTTTTCCCGGATTATTAGGCATCGGGATTGCTTATCTCTTGACCTTCCCAATCAATGCCGTGATTTATCGGTTGACGGAATTGAAAAATGTCGCCCAACTAGATTTGGGGCACGCGTTAATCTTGGTGGTGGTCTCCACTGTCTTGACGATTCTGGGCGGCCATATCCCGGCTCGTATGGCAGCGAAAAAAGATGCTGCAATCGCGTTGCGGGCAGATTAAGGTCCAAAATTTTGATTTGTAAATAAGTAAGTTAGTCAGGGAAGTAAGTCATAGTTGCGAGTGGTTTCTGATGATTGATCAGGAATCACTCTTTTTTTTGCAATTAAGCTGTTTTTCAAAATTCCCAAAAAGTTTAAAGACCAAGATTAAATAAGCGGGGGATCTGTCATTTTGCGTTTTCTAAAGGCCAAAGGGAGTAGGCCAGTGTTTGGTATGCCGCTACTTTGCTAGCAAATGTTAAAGGAAACGGTCTTCTTCAGTCCTTTTTTCGCTTGGTGTTCTCGGTGTAGAATAATGGCTTTTATGCCAGCGTCACTTTTCTAGCTAATCTCATACCAGGGCTGACCATGCTTGGCTGCTAGAATGTCTTGAGCCTTTCGTTTTTTCTCTTTTTCAAACCGTATCTCAGCAGGGAAACATGGTATAATAGCTAAGGAAAATAGCGACTGAAAAAAGGCAGTCTTTGAAAAGTGAGAGGATTTTGGTGAAGGAAATGCAAAGCAAACAAACGGAGGCAATCAAGGAACAGATGGCTTCTGGTGAAATCTATTTTGAAAATGAAGAAATATTGGCAGAACAGGCGGGCTATCGAGACCTGTTGTTTCAGTTTAATCATACCTTGCCTAGTAAAGCAGCGGAAAAACAAGCAATCTTGGAAAAATTACTAGGAGCCTTTGGTGAGGGCTCTTATATTGAACCACCCTTTTCTGCTAATTGGGGCAAAAATACTTATTTTGGCAAAGGCGTTTATGCCAATTCCCATTTAACGTTGGTGGACGATACGAAAATTATGATCGGGGATCGCGTGATGATGGGGCCAAATGTGAGTTTATGTACAGCGGGGCATCCCTTATCACCGGAGTTACGTCGGCAAGCGGCGCAATTTAATAAACCGGTAACTATCCGGGATAACGTGTGGTTAGGGGCTGGTGTAACCGTGCTGCCTGGGGTAACTATCGGAGAAAACTCGGTTATTGGTGCTCATTCGCTAGTGACTAAAGACGTGCCAGCCAATGTGCTAGCTTTCGGGACGCCTTGCCAAGTGATTCGCCAATTGTCCAGTGAAGAACAATTGCCAAACGGGGAGGGCTTAAGATGACGGTCTTAGTAATTGGTAGTCTCAATATGGATATCGTAATGGAAGTTGCTCACATGCCGGCTATCGGGGAAACGGTCTTGGGGGATGAGGTTAACTACTTTTTTGGAGGCAAAGGAGCCAATCAAGCAGTGGCCTGTGCCAAGATGGGAGAAGCGGTCTCGTTGGTAGGCAAAGTCGGCAATGATACTTTTGGGGACAAACTATTGATTCACATGAATATGGCCCAAGTTGAGATGTCCCAAGTGAAGCGGGAAGCCACTGCACTTACTGGTACGGCGGCCATTATGAAATTGCCGGAAGACAATGCTATCGTCGTCTTGCCAGGTGCCAATCAATTGGTTACACCTGCCGATTTAAAAGACGAGATGCTGGCTAAGGCTGATGTTCTGTTAGCGCAACTGGAAATTCCTCCTGCCACGGTTTTGGATGCGTTGCAACGTGGCAAATCAAAAGGCCTCGTGACGATTTTAAACCCAGCCCCATACACAGATGAGGTACAAGGAATGCTTCCTTATTTAGATTACATCACACCAAATGAAACCGAGTTTGGACGGATGATTGGTAGTAAACGAGGGGACTATGAGGTGGAGACAGCGATGTTGGCATGGGCTCAAACCCATAAGACTCACTTGATCGTGACTCGCGGTGGTGCGGGAGTTTCTTATGTTTGCGATGGTACGGTCAAAACCGTCGTAGCTCCGAAAGTCACGGTGAAAGATACCACTGGTGCAGGAGATACTTTCAATGGTATTTTGGCAGCTGCCTTGGCAAAAGGGGAAAGCTTAGACACTGCTGTGAAAAAAGCGACATATGGTGCGACACTGTCAGTCACCAAAATGGGTGCTCAAAGCGCAATGCCGACCCCAAAGCAATTAGCCGACCTCATTGCCCAAAGTGAAGCAAAATAAGCTTGCCGTTTGTTACTAAGCTATTTTGGTCAATAGTCAAGTTTGACCGTAAGCGGGAAATAATCCAACGCATCGACAAATAGCCCTAGTCTCACTAAAATTTAGTGAGATTAGAGCTATTTTG
>NZ_JBMRGR010000030.1:0-19624 GCF_049384045.1 Enterococcus diestrammenae | reverse complement strand
TCCTCATATTTAGCAATAAGCTAAGTATAAAGGAGGAGTGATTGGTAGAAAATGCGTTGGATTATTTCTCGCTTACAAAAAACAGTCCGAAATTCTCTATAACCCTTGGTAAAACGGGATTTCACATCGATTAAAAGTTATACGAACTCAGTGTATAAAAAAACTAGCAAATCTCACAATCGAAATTTGCTAGTTAGTCATCTGCAATTATTTACGTTTTGTTTTACCCGTCCATTCTTGGAAACCGGTTTTCAAAATATAAATATCCTTGTAGCCTTGTTTTTTCAATTTGATCGCTGAACGAACGGCTAGGGATTTTTTACGATCATACAAGTAAATGGGTTGGTCTTTCCGGAAACTACCGTATGAATTAGCCAAAGTAGAGTAAGGAATATTGCGAGCGCCTAAAATATGTCCCGCATTGAAGTCCTCCCGTTCACGAATGTCCACTACTTGAGCTTTGCGCATGCCTTCTTTAAACTCTTCTTCTGTCAAGACCTTAGCTGAACGCCGACCTTGAATATAGATATACAACTCATGAAGCAGAATTGCCAATAACAAAATCCCTAAAATAATGTTGATAACCGTCAATGTTTTAATAGCTAAAAACAGTTTCATATGTTCCAAACCTTTCTTTGCGGTAGTGATTCAAAAACTGAATCCAACCGTTTCACTTCGTTTTATTTGATAAATTGCAGGGCCAATGATCCTGCTCCGATGACGCCAGCCTCATTTCCTAATTGGGCTAACTTAATCTTAGTGGATTCAGTCACTTGTGGGAAGGTAAATTCACGGAAATATTTTTCTACACGACTACGCAAAAATTCTCCCGCTGCTGAAACGCCACCACCAATGACGATGCTGTCTGGATTTAAAGTATTTCCTAAATTGCCACAGGCTAGCCCTAAGTAGAAGCACACTTTATCCACTACCATCAGAGCAAAAGGATCATCTGCTGCTGCCAACTCAAAGACGTCTTTCGATGAAATATCTTGACCATCATCTAAGCGTTTTTTCAGTTCGGATTCACCAGCATATTCTTCTGCTAGATGACGTGCTACCCGAACAACTCCAGTCGCACTAGAGATGGTTTCCAGACAGCCACGTTTGCCGCAAGTACACATAAAGCCTTCTGGATCAACGGTAACGTGACCAATTTCACCAGCACAGCCCGCTACCCCATGAAGTAAATTACCAGCTGCGATGATTCCACCACCAACGCCGGTGCCTAAGGTAATAAAGACTACATCTGGATTGTTTTCGCCAGCGCCTTTCCAGCGTTCCCCTAAAGCGGCAACGTTGGCATCGTTATCAATCGCAAAAGCAATCCCAGTCCCTGCTTCGATTTGTTCTTTGACTGGTTGCAAAGTGGTCCAGTTTAGATTGTAAGCACCGATAACCGTGCCTGCGACATTATCCACGCTACCGGGAGTCCCCATGCCAATACCGATGAAATCTTCGGCAGTCATCTCATATAAATCTAGGTGGTGATTGATTGATTCAATGATGTCTGGCACGATATGACTACCATCATCCAAAATATTTGTTTCGATACTCCATTTTTGTTGGATTTCGCCTTCTGCAGTCATGATGGCAAATTTGGCAGTCGTTCCGCCAAGGTCAATCCCGATGATCTTTTTATCCATGTATTTCTCTCCTAACGATAATTTCTCCAACCAACCCTCAAGTCAGCTTTTGGTTTTCTCGGTTTTCTTCGATGCGGTGTTCACGTCTGAGAATATGCCAAGCCGTCATATAAGTATCGTGATCGACTAAACGACCATCGTAGAGCTTCCGCAATTCAATTTGCATCAGTTCAATATCCCAGATTCTTTTGCCCACATAAACGATAATCCCGAAACGTTTTAGCAATTGTTGTACATCATATAGACTTTCCATTTTCAACACACCTAACTATTATACAAGTATTCCGTATTTTTTTAAACCATAGATAACACAAATCCCAAAAAGAAATACATAGATAGCCCCAGTCAGGATACGGGTGTGGATTGAATAGCGGCCCGGATTTTTCGGCAAAGCAATGGTATTTCCCAATAGAAGCCCCCCGATAATCCCACCAATATGCCCCCAAATGTCGATGGACTGGTCAAAGACACCGAAAACCAAACTCAACAAAACAAAAATAGCAAACTGCCGCACCATCCCTTGAATCGCCGGATTGTGGCGGAAATAAAAACCTAAAATCAAAAAGGCCCCAAAAATCCCAAAAATCGACGTGCTGGAGCCCGCTGACTGAATTCCCGCCGTATTAAAAGCAAAGCTAAAGGCATTTCCCAGCATCCCGCTCAATAGATAAATCCCCAAAAAGCGGCTGTGGCCATATAAGGCCTCCACTTGTTGGCCGATAAAATACAGGACCAAGGAATTAATCGCAAAGTGAGCCAGCCCAAAATGCAGAAAAATCGGTGTTAAAAAGCGCCAATACTGATGGAAAAAAGCGACATAAGGACCAAACATCACGCCTCTTGGTTGAAGCTGGAGGGCTGGTGCCAAATAATCCAATAAAAAGATTAGCGTTTGGATGGCAATCAGGCTATACGTAATATAAGGGCCATTTTTCCACTGGTTAGCAGTACGTTTCAGATCAAAATTCATTTTCCTACCTCTTTCTTGAAGGTATCCGTGATAAGTTTATTTACTGGTCTATCAAATTTCTCCGCTTGCCAATCATCACGAAGTTGTTCTCCAAAAACCAGGCTTACTGTTTGATTAGGATAATCTTGCAAAAAACGATCATAGTAGCCACCACCAAAACCAATGCGATAGCCTTTGGTGGAGAAAACCACTCCCGGAACGATCAACAAGTCAATCTCAGCTGGTAGTAGTGGCGCATGATGGTTCGGTTCCTCAATGCCAAAAGCAGACTTTTCATAAACAGTCGCGGGCGTAATCTCATGAAAAACCATTTTTTTATCAGCCAAAGCTTTTGGGACTACTAGCCGTTTGCCTTCTTGAAAACCGCGAGCAAAGACGGGCAATGTCGCCAACTCAATCGCTGTCGAACGAACCAAGCCAATCGTTTCAGCGGCCTGCCAACTTTTTGAAGCAAAAAGAAGCTGGTGAATCAGCTGTTCTTTCTGCTGTTTTTTCTTGGCTTGTTGGCTAAGAAGAGACAAGATGGCAATCCCCTCTTTTCGAAGTGTTTTTTTATCCATAATGACTCCTTTATTTATCCTATAGTTGAAATAGTAACGAAAAAAAAGCCAAATGGCAAACTCTGGTCGTCGGAAATTCTTTTTGCCCCAGATTTTACTTCTTTCATAGAAGCTGACATTCTATTTTTCACAAAAAATCCTAGTTACGAGAATAGTTTACTTAATAATTGAGACAAAAAAATGGGTTAAGCTTGAATTAAGTAAGAAGAAGTCGCTAAGAGAACATTTTTTGAAGTTTTAATCAAGGCCACTTCTTTCCCGTTAGATACGTTTTCCCGTGAGAGCACTAATCGGACGTTTCGCCTCTCGAAAATCCTGCAGCTGATACGCTTCTCCCTCACGACTAAAAGGCAGTGGTTTTTGATAGTCCCTTTCAAACAATAAAACATGGTCACAATAAATCGCTGGAAATGCCATACAATACCGATCGCTCCGATACACCCACCAGTGATAAACACCTTCATCCAAAATTACCGTATCAGCTGACAAACGATAAAACCCAGGAATTTTTTTAACCATACAAAAGACGGCAGGTCGCATCGGGGCAGTAAAATCTACACGTTTGATAAACCGCATCTCTGGTCACCTCAAAGGAATTATACAAACATACGTTCGCCTTTGTAAAGAGAACACCCAGATTTTTTTAGAAATACCTTTGAAAAGACCGGTTTTAGTCCAAGTGGTGATCCTCTAGGCAAATTTTTACTGACATTTCTTCGTCAAGTAAAACTACTTAACAAAATTCTCTCAAAGTACTAGTCAATTTTCTAAAATCATGCTATGATATTCAGGTCTGAGAGAAATCTTGGTTAGAATCCAGTAGCATAGGAGGGAATAACATGCGCGTAAACATCACTTTAGAGTGTACTTCTTGTAAAGAACGTAACTACTTGACTAGCAAAAACAAACGTAACAATCCTGACCGTTTGGAAAAGCAAAAATATTGCCCACGCGAAAGAAAAGTTACTTTACACCGGGAAACTAAATAATTTCGGTAAAAAGCCTGAAGCCTTGGTTGACAAGACTTCAGGCTTTTTGATTAGACTTGGCTTCACGAACTTACGTAGCTTTCTATCTCCTAGCGCTTCCCCCTGCATTCTTGAAAACGATAGACGTTCCTTCCACCTTTCTAGTTTGTTAAGCCATTCTCAACCGACAAGACAAAAAGCCCTCCAATTTCTTGGAGGACTTTGATAGGCGACTAGCTTAAGCTTCAAACTGATCCCGATAAACTTCATCAACATGTTGTTCTGGGTTGATGACAATATACAAGCTCTTGGTTTTTTCAGAGATACGTGTAGATTGGTATTCGTTATCCAAGCCTTCTGTATCCAAGTCTTTGTATGGGAAGTAAACCATATCAGGTTTGCCGGATTGGAAAAGAATTTCCATTTTTTCGATATCTTGGTACTTCAAAGCTCGGTTAAACATCCCCAATTCCAACCCACCTAAGTTGATATCTTGGGTTGCTACGTGATCGCCTTCTTGATAAATTTCAATCTTGAAGCCGGCACAAGGATGGATTTCTACAAACTCACTGCCGTTAATCCGACCAAAACTAGTGGTAATTTGTTTAATCCATAAATCACCGATGTAACGACGTTCAATGGTCCAAGTTTCACCATTTCGGAAATAGAATTTCAACGCTTTCATTTCTCTTGCCATGTTATTCGCTCCTTACATAAATATTCCTCAAAAGCTTCTGAGGATTGCGTAGCTAGTTGCTTACTCCTTCAGTGTAGCACAAGTGACAAAGGTAAGATAAAATATTGCTTGCCCCAAGATTTAGGAAAGTTTTGCCAAAAAAGCGTCCTTCTCTACTACAAAGCGTTCATGATTGCCTTTCCCAACTTTTTTATCTCCATCATAGGCAGTGAAGGAAAAGACGGCTTTGTTTCCATCCCGTTCATAGAGATTGGCTTTGATGGTGATCGTCGCTCCCACCGCAGAGGGCGCCACGTGTTCCAAGGAGATAAAGCCTCCGACAGTCGTTTTCTCTTTAGGCAAATGCTCTGCCAAATGGAGATAACAGGCGTTTTCCACCATCGCTACCAGTTCCGGTGTCGCTAAAACATCTAAGCCACCAGAACCCATTGCTTTGGCGGTGCGGTCAGCAGTCACCAAATACTCTTTTTTAAAATTGACTTCTACCATTGTTGCATCCTCCTTCAGCGTTTTTCTGTTGGTTCGAAGCTTCTACTTGAAAGAACCAACAGCGATATAAGATGCTGTCATTTGCTGACAGATGGTTAATCCAATATTCCCGGTAAATACGCGACGGCCGCATTTAAAAGAGCGGTTTTGTCGTTGACTAAACGCCCTTCCACTACAGCCTGCTCTAAATAAGCTAGCGTTTCTTTCAACCAAGGGCCGGCTTTTTGTTGACAGGCTGCCATGACATCCTTGCCATTGACTGCCAACTCTCGTAAAGAACGAATCGGTAACTTCGCCAAAGCTTCAGCGGTTTTGTCAGTTTCCCCTGGACGACCATAATAGCTCAATAAGGTTTCCACTTTCAGAGCCAAATCTCCCAAACGATACAGAGCCATTGGCGTATAATAGCCTTTGCGACGTTGACGTAGGCCCCACACCAATTCCCGACATTCTCGTAAAAACTCGTTTGATACTTTCCAAGCTTTCAAGAAGTGGCCAATTTGCGCTTCAGGGACGGCAAGATGATCCAACAAGACGCTCCACGCAGCCGTTTCGGACAAAAAAGGATCCGGAATAAGTCCGGCAAACTGTAGCAAGTACTCTTTGCTAGTTGCCATCCCCGGACAATATTCAAAACATCCCGTGGCGACAAATTGCTTCATGGCCTCATTGCGATGACTTCCCAGCAATAATTTGGTGAATTCGATAAAGACCCGCTCGATGGAAATTTTTTCTAATAAGGCATGATTTTCCACGATTGCCTCAAAGGTTTCTGTCTCAAAAACAAAACCCAATTGACTGACAAAGCGTAACCCTCGCATCATCCGCAAGGCATCTTCATGGAAACGCTCGTGGGGATTGCCCACTGCTCGCAAAATCCGCTGCTCCAAATCTTGAAGCCCACCAAAAAGATCAATGACCGTACCATCCTCTTGCACTGCAAAGGCATTGATAGTAAAATCTCGACGTTTTAAATCTTCTTCCAACGACCGCACAAACGCAACATGATCTGGTCTTCGAAAATCTTGGTAGGTGGATTCCGTCCGAAAAGTTGTGACTTCGTATTGATCCTCTTGATACAACACCAAGACAGTCCCATGTTCGATGCCGATATCCACTGTTCGCGGGAAGATTTCCTTGATTTCAGCAGGAAAGCCGCTGGTAGCGATGTCCACATCGTGAATCGGTTGACCTAAAAGCACATCCCGGACACTGCCCCCCACAAAATAGGCTTCATAGCCTGCCTGTTCGATTTTTTCCATCACCGGGAGCGCCCGGCGGAATTCTTCCGGTAAGACCGTTAATTTCATGGCAACTGCTCCTCATCTTCAGCATTGGCTTGGGTCTGACCATCCACTCGTTCAAAACGGTAGCGATCCCGTTGATTGAATTTCGCCATGTTTTTTTCAAAGATATCCGTCAAATCGATACCTAGTGAATTGGCCATGATCAGAGTCACAAATAAGACATCCCCTAGCTCCTCCGCCACGCTGTTTTCAGCCTCCGTCGTCTTTTTGGGTTTTTCACCATAAGTATGGTTGACCTCCCGCGCTAGCTCCCCGACTTCTTCAGTCAAACGTGCCATTTGTGAAAGAGGGCTGAAATAGCCAGCTTTAAATTGTTGAATATACGTATCCACTTCCTCCTGCATCGACTGCAGGCTGCGTTTTTCTATCAAAAAATCTTCTCCCTTAAGAGGTCTTCATTGTTTAGTCAGTTATACTGACCATCATTTTGAGACTGGTCTCTCCCTCAAAATCAGCAGGGTAACCTGTCTCAAAATAAAGAATAGTTTGCCATCAGTGAACTACTAAGGTCACCTTCCATGTCTTATCTTATCAAAAATAGCGGCTATTTCCTAGCAATACTGCTACTTCCGCTGAAATCCCCCCTCTGAAGATTGTCCCCAGTAAATTTTCATGATACAGTAAATCTGCAAGTCGTTTTTACACAAAAAACGCCCCTGAGCTCTTCAAAATAACCGAAGAATACTCAACTAGCGTAGTATTGGAGGAGTCAAGATGAAATTAGAAAAAATCGGCCGAGATATCGTGGTGATTTTGCTAGGAACAGCAATTTACGCCTTTGGTTTAGTCTTTGTCAATATTCCCAACCAATTGGCAGAAGGCGGTGTAACAGGGATTACCTTGATTTTTCGCGCGCTTTTCGGGATCAATCCGGCATTGTCCACCCTACTGTTAAATATTCCAATAATCGCTTTAGGAGGTCGCATTTTAGGCCGACGCTCCTTCTTTTACACCATCATCGGTACTCTCTCACTGTCTGCTTGGTTATTTGTATGGCAAAAAGTCAATTTTTCCATCGATTTGGATCACGATTTGTTGATAGCGGCCTTGGTAGCCGGCCTCTTTGGTGGGGTTGGTAGTGGAATCATTTATCGCGTAGGTGGCACCACTGGCGGTAGCGATGTCATCGCCCGCATCCTTGAACAAAAAATCGGCGTTTCGGTGGGGCGCACGTTGTTTATTTTGGATATTGTCATTTTAACCGCATCCTTAACCTATATCGATTTGAAACGCATGATGTACACCTTGATCTTTTCCTATGTTTTCGCTCACATTGTCGATGCCATCTTGGACGGAGGCTATTCTGCTAGAGGGGTGCTGGTCATTTCCAATCACTCGCAAGCCATCGCTCCTCAGTTGATGGCTGAGATGGAGCGGGGCGTCAGTTTTTTAAACGGCGAAGGAGCTTACTCCGGTGGCGAGAAAAAAATTATCTATATGGTAGTCAGTGCCCGGGAAGTCTCTGAGGTCAAACGTATTGTCCACGAATATGATTCCACCGCCTTTGTTTCCATCATCAATGTCCACGAAGTAGAAGGGGAAGGGTTTACTTACTTAAAACCCAAGAAAAAACTTTTTGGCAAAAAAAAAGCTAGCTAACTACCAGTTCGTGAATCCTTTCCACCTTCAAGTTAAATTTGACGATACCTAAAAGACAGACAAAAGAAGCTTACTTTCCACTGTGGTTTACATGGAAAGTAAGCTTCTTTTCAGACACTAGATAAGCTGTTACTGATAACAAAAGTCCCTTTTTCTCACTAAGCTTTTTCAACTTCTCCTCGTCTGAGCAAGGCTTCGTTGACTTCATCAGATAGCCGCAAGAACGTCTCCTTATCGCCTCTTTCCAGTGCGTCATCGATTTCTACATACAACTTATCAATTGCCGCTTGCAACTCTTCTTCTTGTATGAACTGATCCACCGCTTCTACAATCTGAGGATCGATGCTTTCATTCCATTTCATAAAGGGATTGTCTTCCAAAATTGAAAGATAAGAAGGATTGCCCCAAGCGTTAGTGAATAAGCACTCGATATACAGTGGATCTTTCCAATTGAGGCGAATTTCATGAAAAATCTGATCGCTATCGGTGAAATAATTCCCGTCAATGTGCAAACGCAACGGTTCCCCTTCCACTGAAGTATCACGGATTTGCAACCCTCGCTCTGCCACTTCGGCGTGTTCCACAAAATGGACGTTAGCAAGAATCGCTTCATGATTGGCCAAGTAATTCAATATCCAAGAGACCTCTCGTCGACTGAAATTTGCATTGGTGACAAACCAGTTCAAAAAAACTTTCTTTTCGCGAACATCTACAAACATCTTTCTCACCTGTCCTTTCTGGTACTCCCCCGCTAGTGCGCAGCTGACATTATTGCAAAGCATCAATGATTGATTGAACTTCCAAATCCCCTGGTTCGTGTTGGAGGTAATGTGTCAACAGATGCAGTGCCTCCTGGAGATGGCCTTCATTCCGTAAAAAGATACCATATTCTTTCATGAAATCCGGTTCGTGGTTCAGTTCCACATTGGCCCGTTCATAGTGTTGAGCAGCTTTATCATATTCTTCCAGTTGATTATACGCTTGGGCTAAGTTCCACTGAGCAAAGGCATCATCGGGATTTTCCAACTGTTCCAAGGTAGCAATCACCCCATCATAGTCGGCTTCCTTCAGATAAAAATTAGAAAGCATGATTAAGCTTTCATCCATTTTCTCGCCAGTTTCAAGGGCTTTTTGCAAATATTCTTCTGCCTGTTTGACATCGTGAAGACGATAGGCATTTTCTGAAGCAAACTGGTAAAAATCAACTTGGTAAGGATTTTCTTTGATTCCCGCCTCGATAGTAGCTTGGGCTTCATCCAGTAATTCCTCTTCTTGCAGTGCTTCCGCTAAATACAAATAAGTCGACTGATAATGCGGATTTAATGCTTGTAACTGTTGCAAATAATGGATGGCTTGCTGATTTTCCTTCAATTGGAGGTACACAAAAGCCGTATGGAATAATAAGTCATCACTTTCACTGTCTTTCAAAGCCGCTTCCAAGTAGGGAATCGACTCTTCAAACTTGCCTTCCATACTCAAAGCCATGCCCAAACGTTCACTAATCCCGACGCCGCCGAGTTCAGTGATTTGGGAATTTAGCAAAATTTGGTAGATCGTCGCTGCCTCTCCAAACCGATCCGTAGCATAATACAATTCCGCCAAAGCAAACTGTATCAAGGGTTCATCTGGCAAAATTTTGGCTGCTTCCATCAGCTTTGCCTCACTAACTTCAGGAATTTGGAGCATTTGATACAAATCAGCTGATAACAACAGAGCTTGCGGATAATAATCGCTGTCTTGAGGCACACCTTCGATAAACTCAAAGGCATCATCGATCCGATTGTCCTCCATCGCGATTTCTGCCAAACTTAACAAGACTTCTTCATTCCCTGGATAGCGTTCCAACAAACGAGTAAATATCTCTTGTGGTTCTTCCAAAAAACCCATTTGAAACAACTGGGTGCCTAATTGTGCTAAAGTATCGTCATCGTCTTTACTCAAGGCTTCGTTAAAAGCGATTTGGGCTTGTACTAGGTCTTCTTTTTCCAAAGCATCAAGCATTTGGTAACTATATGAATTGTCCATGGGTCTCATCATTCTCCTATTATCTGTTGATAAGCTGTCGCCATCTGGATCAGTTCCTCACTGGTAGGATAGTTGGCAGCCTTTCTGATACCAATTTTTTGATAAAGAGTGGGCTTTGGTAGCTCTTTTGTAAGCTTCAGTACTGCTACCCCATATTCTGTCAAAGAAATCTGTGGTGGCAAGACTACAGGTAAGCCAACTGCCTGTAGCCAGTGGAAAAACTTAGGCAAATCCAAATCCAAGGGGGTCACTTGTTGATTCCAGGTTACCTGCATTAAAATCCCCATCATCCGTTTCATATTTGCCGAAAGCAGATGACCATTGGCAACTTGGTAAAAGGCAAGTTCAAACAGGCGACCGTAATTCTCGATTTCAGTTTGCCGTTTTTCATAAAAGCTTGCCAGTTGCTGGATATAACTAGCAAAAGAACGACTGTGAACAGCTTGTTGGTGGGGAAAATTCTGAAAAAGATTTTTCAAAAAAGACGCATCACAAACTAGCCCCGCCCGCAACAATAACAGAAAATCCACCAGTTTACCATCCCCTTGCTCTTGGGTGATAGTTTGATCATAAAAGATATCTTGCGGTAGATTATTCACGACAAGTAACGGCTGTAAATGCTGACTGACTACTTCTCGTCTTTTTACCAACGATTTACACAGCGAACGAAGGGATACAGGCAGACAACAAAAGCGACTAGGCAAGACCGTCGTCTGTTGGATAAAACCAGTCAAAGCAGTCACTCCCTCATTGCCATAAGAAACAAACAGGTATTGGTGATCTTTGGGAAACCCTTCGAGAAAAGCTAACAACTCTTGTAACTCGGTTAAATCATTGCAATAGAGGTGATTGCGACAAATATACCAATCGATATCTAAGGCCGTAGCAAATAATTGATTGATTTTTTCGAAGGAACGATCGTAATATTTCTGATTGGTTAGGAAAATAACATGGACATCTTTACTAAAGCCAGCGGGTATCGACCGATTCAAAGTCTCTCCATAAACCAATCGCGTGTTACAACTTTCACTGTGATAGCAAAGTTCCATCCTCATCCCTCCCATCAATCACCTGTCGGACCTATAAATGCTCGTTAATCACATCGTTTTATCACTATAGTTCTCTTTTTTGACAAAGGTGCATTTTACTTAAGCTACTTACTTTAAGTTTATCACTAAAGCCGAAGAATCCCAAAGATTAACCCCAATAAAAAGCGTCAATTCAGCAATAATTTATTGATTATTTTGACAATTCAAAATTAGCAAGCCAGGCTCTCTTCTTTGCCAAGTAAGCCTCACTTATCAAAAGATGCCTGTGATTACGCCTTGCCCGTTTGTTTTCTCAAAGGACATGCAGTTTGTGATAATCCGCCTTTGTCAAACACCATAAATTGGCATCCTTTAACACATCTTGATGGAAAATCTCATCTGGTAACCTACCGATCAATTGAAAGTCGCATTTTTGGGCTACTTGATTGCTCGCTTTGTTTGTCACCGCGGCTATCAATTCCAGCTTGTTAAAATCCCACTCCTCAAAAGCCAGTTGGCACAATACGCTTAAGGATTTAGTGACAATTCCTTGATTCGTAAAAGCTGCCGCTAACCAATAGCCTACCTCTCCAGATTTTTGTGGTATGCGAATTTGATGAATATCGATTGCACCCACCAATTGCTCGTCAAGTGCAATGAAAAATTGGCGATTGGTACCTGCACCTTCTTTTTTCATCGTATCGAGAATAAACGTTACTTCATCCGCAACGGACTGAACCCGTTCTGGAATCGGTAAGAAAGACCCAAGGTGGGCTTGATTACTACAAATCAGCTGATACATTTCACTAGCCATCGTAATATCTGGTTTAACAAGTTTCACTCTCTCATCAACAGCATAACTAAAAAAAGCGGTCATCTAGTTTTCTCCTTTACTTTTTAACTATCCTAGCTTCTTACAGTATAACACCTAAAAAAGGAAGAAAAGCAGGGCAAACTCGCTTTCAGAAAATCCCTCGATTTATAGTGCTAAGGAAGTCTGAGAAATCATTGGTTGTTATCCATTTGGTTTTTGACGGATTTACAACTAGTTTGACTTCAGCAAGGTCAATGCCAAACATGAACTTTGTTTGGCATTGGTCGTTCCCACTACAATTTGAGAGATTCTCCCCCAGAAAATCCGCGCTATTTTATCGATAAGTACTCGATTGCCTTTACTCCTTAATCTTCTTTTTTATGCCATGGAAAAAGCAGTCGAATCGTTTATCGATTCGACTGCTCCTTTTAGACTAGCAACGTATACAACGAGGCATTGTCTTGTAAATTAATAAATTCTGGATCAAAAGCTGCTAAATTCGCTAACAATTGCTCCAACTCATTGGGCTCCTTCAACAAAATTCCAATCACTACAGGACCAGTCCCCCGATTGATCTTTTTCGTATATTCGAAACGGGTGATATCGTCATTTGACCCTAACACTTCTGATACAAATTCTTTTAAAGCTCCTGGACGTTGTGGAAAGTTGACTACAAAGTAATGTTGCAACCCTTCGTACACTAAGGAACGTTCCTCAATCTCCGCCATTCGGCTAATGTCGTTATTCCCCCCTGAAATAACGCAAATCACCGTTTTGCCTTTGATATCATCAGCGATTACCTCAAGAGCAGCAACACTCAGAGCACCAGCTGGTTCACAGACGATGGCTTGCTTCCCGTACAGTTCAAGAATTGTCGTACATACTAATCCTTCATCCACCGCCACCAATTGATCCACGTAAGCTTGAGCGTGGGCGTAAGTGATGTCCCCAACTTCTTTCACCGCAGCCCCATCGACAAACTTTTCCACCTGTTGCAACATCACGGGTCCGGCATGATCAAAAGCCGCCTGCATGGACATCGCCCCAGCAGGTTCGACCCCGATGATTTTGGTAGCAGGACTGGTTCCTTTCACGTAGGCCCCCACACCACTGATCAAACCACCGCCACCAATCGCTGCCAAGACATAATCTGGCTGATAGCCTTCCGCTTGGGCATCTGTCATCATTTCCAGCGCTAGCGTCCCTTGTCCGGCAATAATATCAAGATCATTGAAAGGATCAATAAAGGTCATCAGATTCTTTTCAGCGTATTCCCGAGCTGCCTCAGCTGATTGATCGAAGGTATCTCCCACCAGTTGAATGACCACTTGTTTCCCGCCAAAAAAGCGTACTTGGGAAATTTTTTGTTGAGGAGTAGTGGTCGGCATGAAAATCACTGCCTTAGTCCCTAATTCCTGGCACGTATAGGCCACCCCTTGCGCATGATTACCAGCGCTAGCACAAACCACTCCCTTAGCTAATTTTTCAGCGGGTAGTTGCTTGATGGCATAGTAAGCACCCCGCAGCTTGAAAGAACGCACTTTTTGCAGATCTTCCCGCTTTAACAAGACAGTGGCGCCGTACTTTTCCGATAAATAGCGGTCATACTGCAATGGTGTATGGCTCACTTGCTTTTTTAGTAGCTGGTATGCCTGGCGTACCTCATGATCCGTCACTAATCCCAACTTCATCGCCCCCGTTGTTCTGCTTAGTCTTTTTTATTCACAAATGGCATCATCTTCCGCAACTCATCCCCAACTTGCTCGATTTGATGTCCGGCAGCGGTTTCCCGCATCTGCTTGAATTCAGGGAAGCCAGCTTTGTTGTCGTTGATGAAACCTTCTGCAAATTTGCCGTTTTGAATATCTGTCAAAACATCTTTCATACCAGCTTTTGCGACATCGGTAATCACCCGCGGACCAGAAACGTAATCTCCATATTCAGCAGTATTGGAGATGGAGTTTCGCATTTTGCCAAAGCCTCCTTCATAAATCAAATCGATGATCAATTTCAACTCATGACAAACTTCAAAGTAAGCCAATTCTGGTTGATAACCAGCTTCCACCAGCGTTTCAAAACCAGCTTCAATCAAAGAAGTCAAGCCCCCACACAACACAGCCTGTTCCCCAAACAAGTCCGTTTCCGTTTCTTCTTTAAAGGTCGTTTCCAAAACCCCAACCCGCGTCGCACCGATGCCTTTTGCATAGGACAAAGCAATCTCACTGGCATTGCCGGTAGCATCCTGGTGGACAGCAAACAACGCCGGTACTGCAAATCCTTCAGTAAACGTCCGGCGTACCAAATGGCCGGGACCTTTAGGAGCGGCTAAGAAGACATCCACATCAGCCGGTGGTGTGATGACACCGTAATGAATGTTGAAACCATGACCAAACGCTAAGGCATTGCCAGCTTCTAAGTTGTCAGCAATTTCATTTTGGTACAAATCTCCTTGAATTTCATCAGGAGCTAAAATCATTACCAAATCCGCTTCTTTGGTGGCATCCGCTACTGGTTTCACATCAAAGCCGTCTTCTCGAGCTGCCGCCGCTGATTTGCCTTCACGAATACCGATAATCACCTGGTGCCCAGTATCTCGCAAGTTTTGCGCGTGAGCGTGGCCTTGAGAACCGTAGCCGATGATCGCGATTGTTTTGTCTTGTAAAGCGTCTTGTTGTACTGAATCTTCATAATATACTTTTACCATGTAGTATTCCCTCCAAATAGTAGTATCATCTATCAACAGCCGGTTTGATTACCAGTCTATCAACCTCTAGTAAAGCCTGTCACACCAGTACGGCTCAATTGCTTGATACCATATGGGCGCAAAATATCAATACAAGCATCAATCTTATCTTGAGTACCCGCAACTTGAATGACTATATTTTTCAAGCCAACATCAACAATATCCGCACGGAAGGGATCAATAACTGCTTTGATTTCCGAGCGCATAGCCACAGGAGCGTTGACTTTGACTAAAGCCAGTTCTCGTTCCAAATGAGGCTCATCGGTGATGTCCCGCACTTTCAGAACCGCCACTTGCTTATTCAATTGCTTAGTGACTTGTTCCACATCCGCCAAGGTGTCCGCATTAATCATGATAGTCATGCGAGACAAGCCCGGAGATTCGGTAGGACCGACAGATATGCTATCGATGTTCACTTGCCGCCGATTCATGACGGCTGTGATCCGGCTCAAGACACCCACGTGGTCTTGTACCACCATTGAAATCATGCGCTTCATCTACTCCACCCCAATCATCTGGTCGTTTGCTTGCCCTGGTGGCACCATTGGCAAGACATGTTCCGTCAAGGAAGTAATCACTTCAATTAACACTGGCCCTGTCATTGCCAAAGCGGCTTTTAGCTGGGCTTTTAGTGTGGAACTTTCGCTAATACGAACCCCTTGAATACCATAGGCTTCTGCTAGTTTCATGAAATCTGGTTGACTATGAAAAACTGAATTAGACCGACGATTGTTAAAGAAAGACTCCTGCCACTGGCGCACCATCCCCAAAGAACGATTGTTCAACAGGATAAATTTGATATCCAGCTGGTTTTCATTGAGTATCGCCAGCTCCTGATTGGTCATTTGAAAGCCACCGTCGCCGACAAAACAGAGTACTTGTTTTTCACGATGACCAAATTTGGCCCCAATCGCAGCCGGAATCCCGTAGCCCATGGTTCCCAAACCGCCAGAAGTAATCAGCTGTCTCGCATAATGAAAGTCATAAAACTGAGCGACCCACATCTGATGTTGCCCAACATCTGTGACTACAATCGCATCGGGTTGTGCGATTTGGCTCACCAACTCCACAACTTTTTGGGGCTTAATTTCTTCTGTACAAGCTCGATCATAAGTAAAAGGCTTATCTACCATCCGTTGTTGGCATAATTGGCGCCAGTCACCGATTTGCGGTGGCTCACTAGCAATTTCTAACATCTTCTCCAAACAAATTTTGGCATCAGCAACGATGGGAATGTCGGTTTGAATAATTTTGCCAATTTCTGCAGGATCGATATCAATATGAGCGACAATCGCTTCTTTCGCAAAGTCTTGCGGGGCGGTTGCCAAGCGATCATCGAAACGACAGCCCACATTGATTAACAAATCACACTCTGTTAAAGCCATATTCGCGGCATAGGAGCCATGCATTCCCCCCATCCCTAAAAATAAGGGATCTGACGTTGGCAAGATTCCTAGCCCTAACAAAGTGGAAACCGTCGGCAGCTGATACTTATGCGCAAAGGCCTTTGCTTCGGCTTCGGCATTGGCATAGATGACCCCACCTCCGATAAGTAACAAAGGTTTGCGACTTTGTGCTAATAGTTGCATCAGCTTTTGAACTTGTAATATCGAAGGGATGGTATTGGGTTGATAACTAGGAATATGCAAATCACAGGCAGCCTTGGCGGGGGTTTGCTGGATAGTCATATCTTTGGGCAAATCGATGACCACTGGCCCTTGGCGTCCTGTTGTAGCAATATGAAAAGCTTCTTGGACAATTCGAGGCAAGTCATTCACATTGCGGACTTGGTAACTATTCTTGGTAATGGGGACGGTAATACCCAAAATATCGGCTTCTTGAAAGGCATCTTTACCGATCCCATCGGTAGTCACTTGCCCAGTAAAGACAATCAAAGGTGTGGAGTCGCTATTAGCATCCGCAATCCCCGTCACCACATTGGTCGCCCCCGGTCCACTGGTAGCGATGACGACGCCGGGTTTCCCGGTGGCCTTGGCATACCCTTGGGCAGCATGAACCGCTCCTTGTTCGTGGCGAGTCAGTATATTGGGAATCGCTTCATCATAGAGGGTGTCAAATAATGGCAAAACCGCTCCACCAGGATAGCCAAAGATCAATTCCACTCCCTGATTCTGTAAACACTCTAACAACAGGCGTGCCCCTGACATTTTTTCTTCTTGTACCTTCAAATTTTCCATACGCTCCCTCCTTAAGATAATCCTTCCCGACTAAAAGCTAGTGAGACAGTGCCACTTGTTAGTTATTCCGGCAAACGCATCACACCACCAGTATGAGCTGATGTGACTAAAGCAGAATAACGAGCAAGCCAACCTTTTTTCACTTTTGGCTGAAATTGCGGTAAACTTTCTCTTCTTGTCGCTAGTTCTTCCTCGGTCAGTGCCACATTTAGCGTACGGTTGATCAAATCAATCGTGATCTCATCACCATCTGCTACCAAGGCTAAGGGGCCGCCAGCCGCCGCTTCTGGTGAAATATGACCAATGGCAATCCCCCGAGTTGCCCCAGAAAAACGCCCATCGGTAATCAACGCCACATCTTTGCCTAAACCTCGTCCCACAATACTTGAAGTTGGGGCTAACATTTCTGGCATTCCCGGCCCACCTTTTGGCCCTTCATAACGAATCACGACGACATGCCCCGCTTTGACGCGATGATCATCGATGGCGGCTACCGCTTCATCATGGCTACTAAAGCAAATCGCTTTCCCAGTGAAGACGGTGACACTGGGATCCACACCACCGACTTTGATGACTCCCCCTTCTGGCGCGATATTGCCATATAAAATCGACAAGCCGCCCACAGGACTGTAAGGTGTTTCTTTCGGATGAATGACTTCAGGATTTTGGATAGTCGCCGTGGCAACATTTTCTCGGATTGTTTTCCCCGTCACGGTAAGTCGATCTGGATGAATCGCTCCGTCAATCGCCACCAATTCATTGATAATTGCAGATACCCCGCCAGCCTCATGAACATCATGCATAGAATAAACTGAAGATGGTGCGATTTTTGATAAATAAGGGACCCGTTTAGCAATCTCATTGATATCTTCTAAGTGATAGTCAATTTCCGCCTCGTTGGCAATCGCTAAGGTGTGCAACACCGTATTGGTAGAGCCTCCCATCGCCATATCTAAGGCAAAGGCATCATCAATGGCTTCTTTGGTGACAATGTCCCGTGGCTTGATATCCTTTTCTACCATCGCCATCACTTGTCTGGCTGCCTGACGCACAAGCTCTCGCCGTTCTGGTGCCGTCGCCAAAATTGTGCCATTCCCTGGTAAGGCCAATCCAAGAATTTCCATCAAGCAGTTCATCGAGTTTGCGGTAAACATACCAGCACAAGAACCACAGGTCGGACAGGCGTTTTGCTCCATAAACTGAAACTCTTCCTCAGACATCTTGCCTTCTTTATACGTTCCTACTACTTCAAACATGGTGGATAACGTCGTTTGGTGTCCTCGCAAATCGACGCCGGCCTTCATTGGACCGCCAGAAACGAAGACGGAAGGGACATTGGTTCGCATGGCACTCATAAGCATCCCGGGTGTGATTTTGTCACAATTGGGAATATACAAGACGCCGTCAAAACAATGGGCGTTGATCACTGTTTCAGCAGAGTCAGCAATTAGCTCTCGACTTGGCAAGGAATACCGCATCCCCAAATGCCCCATTGCTATTCCGTCATCGACACCAATGGTATTGAACTCAAAAGGAATCCCTCCCGCTTCACGAATCGCTTCTTTAGCGACATCGGCCAATTCTCGTAAGTGAACGTGTCCGGGTACGATATCAATATAGGAATTGCAAATCGCAATAAATGGCTTATCCATATCCGCACTACTTTTTACTTGACCGGTAGCATATAACAGGCTACGAGCTGGCGCAGCGTCAATCCCTTTAGTAATTTGGTCACTTCTCATTTACATTACTCCCTTCAAACCCCTTGACTTCCTCTGAATTCATCGCGAGCTGACAAAGCTGCTTTTGGGACCGACTAACTGATTTTCAAGGTTAGTACCGGTAGCACCTAAACTTCAGCCTATAAAAAAAGTATCCCGATAAAAACTGGGATACTTGCCAGAATCCCATTCATAACGCAAATAGGACTCAAACATCGGGATGTTGTCTTCCGTGTTTCAAGCCCTCTGATAAATGACTAAAATGACGATTTCTTGTCGTTTGTCATGATTGCGCATCTGAATCGTCTCCCTCACTCGTTGATTAGATAAAATAATGATTTTTTTTACTATATCTTGAATGATTCCTAAAGTCAATGAATTTTCTGAATTTTTTATATCTTTTCACAACATCTTTCAATTGTCCTATCCCACTAAAAGCATACCATAGAAACAACGATAATGAAAATATAATGAGAAAGATTAGCTTTAAAAGAGCATTTGAAGGGGATTTTATTTGAAATCAAGGTCAAATCAGCGCGACCATGTAGCAGCTTCACAGTCGAAGAACGGCTGCAAGCTAGCCCCATCAGTGAGTTAAGCTGATCACTTCTAAAACATAAAAACCAGGGAGGACTTGTTTCCTGCAAGTCCTCCCTGGTTGTCGATAAAAGATGAAGTCCCATTTTATCTTGTTTAAAAAGTAGTAAAAAACAGTCTGAAATTCTCTTTAAACCTTGGTGTATAAAAAAGAACCCCTGATTGCTCAGAGGCCCTTGATTGCGGTCTTATTTGACTGCGTCCTTCACTTTGACGACATTTGAACATATCCAACTGAATACGAAACCCAATAAAATCAGGC
>NZ_JBMRGR010000029.1:0-25962 GCF_049384045.1 Enterococcus diestrammenae | reverse complement strand
TTTAATAACACAGGTTCATAGGGTTATCCTTACAAATCATGAAGACTAAAACCCTAAATACAATATACAAGGAGTAAGTAGATGAAAAAGCATTGGTGGCAAGAAGTGGTAATCTACCAAGTTTATCCCCGGAGTTTTAAAGACTCTGATGGGGATGGTATTGGCGATTTACCGGGAATCATTGAGAAACTACCTTATTTGGAAAAACTAGGGATTGGCGGCATCTGGTTATCCCCAGTGTATCAGTCCCCCAATGATGATAATGGGTACGACATTTCCGATTATGAAAACATTATGGCCGAGTTTGGCACGATGGCTGATATGGAGCAACTCATTGCCGAAGCGGCTAAACGTGGAATCAAGATTATTATGGATTTAGTGGTAAACCATACTTCCGATGAACATCGGTGGTTTGTGGAAGCCAAAAAAGGTCGAGAAAACCCTTATCGTGATTACTACGTATGGGCGGATCCCGCAAAAGACGGAGGCGTTCCCAATGGCCTTGGTTCGACTTTTTCAGGAACAGCTTGGGAGCTAGATGAAGCCAGTGGTCAATACTACTTGCATCTTTTCAGCAAAAAACAACCGGATCTCAATTGGGAGAATCCTCAAGTGCGCCAAGCTGTTTATGACATGATGAATTTTTGGATTGATAAAGGCATCGGCGGTTTTCGGATGGACGTGATTGATTTGATTGGCAAAATCCCAGAAAAAGAAATTACCGGGAATGGTCCTAAGCTCCATGAATACCTGCAAGAGATGAATCAGGCGACATTTGGTGGCAAAGAATTGTTGACGGTGGGGGAAACTTGGGGAGCGACGCCGGAAATCGCCAAACTATACTCCAATCCGGCACGGCAAGAATTGTCGATGGTTTTTCAGTTTGAACACATGGGCCTGGATCAAGAGCCTGGTAAAGAAAAATGGGATTTGCAACCATTGGATGTGGGGGCTTTAAAACATGCTTTGGCTCGTTGGCAGACGGAATTAGGGTCAGAAGGCTGGAACTCTCTCTTTTGGGAGAACCACGATTTGCCACGAATCATTTCTCGGTGGGGCAATGATAGCCGTTACCGAGAAGCGAGTGCCAAGCTATTTGCGATTTTACTCCATATGATGAAGGGAACGCCATATGTTTATCAGGGAGAAGAAATCGGGATGACCAACGCACCAGTGACGGATATTAGTGAAGTTGCAGATATTGAAAGTCGCAATATGTACCACGAGCGGTTGGCAAAAGGGTTCACCAAAGAGGCGATTCTTACCGCTATCAACAAAAAAGGCCGAGACAATGCCCGGACCCCGATGCAATGGGATGCTACTAAGGAAGCGGGTTTTACTACGGGTACACCATGGCTAGCCGTGAATCCTAATTATCGAGAAATCAATGTTGCTGCGGCTTTGGCGGATCCAAACTCGATTTTTTACACTTATCAACAATTGATCAAGCTGCGTAAAGAACACCCGCTAATGATTTGGGGGGATTTTGAGCTATTGTCGACGCCGACGACTATTTTTGCTTATCTTCGTCGCTATGAAGGGGAAACTTGGCTTGTAGTGGGCAACTTTTCCGATGATACGCAAGAACTGCATTTGCCTCAGTTTAGCGTGTTGGCACCAGTCATCCATAATTACCCAGAGAAAATTACAAGTGTTGACCACCGATTGTTAGCCCCGTGGGAAGCCTTTACTGTGAAAGTGAGGGAAGAATAATGACCCATGAGTTACAGCAACCTTGGTGGCAATATGCGGTGGGGTACCAGCTTTATCCTCGAAGTTTCCGAGATGCTGACGGGGATGGTATTGGTGATATTGCGGGTATCATGGAAAAGCTCCCATACCTAAAAGAGTTGGGTGTGGACTTTATCTGGTTAAACCCCATTTACCTTTCCCAAAATGTAGACAATGGCTATGATATCTCAGACTTTCAGAAAATCCAGCCAGAGTACGGTACGATGGCAGAGTTTAAAGTCTTGTTGGACAAATGCCATGAAATGGGGCTGAAGCTAATTTTGGATTTGGTGATCAATCATACCTCTGACCAACATCCTTGGTTTTTGGAGGCCAAAAAAGGCAAGGATAATCCTTATCGGGACTATTACCACTGGCAACCAGCGACCAGCGAAAAACAACCGCCAAATGATTGGCAAAGCTTTTTCGGGGGTTCCACTTGGACTTATGATGAAAACAGTGGGGAGAGTTATTTTCATGTCTTTGCACCACAACAGCCCGATTTGAATTGGCGGAACGGTCAGCTGCGCCAAGCAATTTATCAGATGATTGAATGGTGGCTAGCGTTAGGAATCGATGGGTTTCGCTTGGACGCCATCAGTCATCTGCAAAAAGAACCTTGGGATTTTAAAATTACTGATAATCCGTGGGCACCGTTTATGAATGTTTCTGGGATTGAGGCGTATATGACGGATTTGCAGGGGCTTTTCCGCAAATATCATGTGATGACAGTGGGAGAAGCTAGTGGTGTTTCCAGCCGTCAAGCTGTCAGCTGGACGGATGACGATGGCTATCTAGATATGATTTTTGAGCTGGAACACAATGTGCGGGAAGGAGAGCCTGGCTCAGAACGAATCAATGTTTTGGGCTTTAAAAAAGTCTTGGCTCGTTGGCAAAAACATTTGGAAAATGCGGGTTGGAATGCGTTATATGTAGAAAACCATGATAACCCGCGAATTAACTCAGTGTTGGGAAATGAAACGGTGAAGTCCGCTCAGGCAATAGCGGTGGCTTACATGCTTTTAAAAGGTACGCCATTTATCTATCAGGGGCAAGAATTAGGAATGACCAATTATCCTTTTGCCACTATTGCTGAGGTGGATGCCAAAGATTCCCACAACCACTATCGTTTGTTGTTAGAGTCTGGTGTCTCGCCGGAGGAGGCATTGCGCTTGACGACCCATTGGACCCGGGACCATGCTCGGACTCCGATGCAGTGGAACGGTTCACCAAACAGTGGGTTTACTAGTGGTACCCCTTGGTTGGCTGTCAATCCCAATTATCCCCAGCTGAATGTTGAGGCGGAAATGGCTGACGAGGGATCTGTTTTGCGTTTTTATCAGAAGTTGATTGGGTTTCGCAAAGCTGAAGGGACTTTTGTGACCGGTGGCTTTGATTTGGTGGCTGCTGGGGACCCGGATATTTTTGCTTATCTGCGACAGGGCCAAGAGAAAGCTTTCTTAGTGATAGCCAATTTATCAGCTAAAAAGCGTATCCTGACCATCCCAAAACGCTATCTCAACCAAGAGACTGCTGCCACGTATGTCTTTGGCAACTTAGCCTCTGATGCCACGGCAGGTTTGTTGACCAAAAAATTGACGCTAGCGCCGTATGATGCGGCGGTCTATGAATTAGCAATGAATTAAGCAGGAAAGTCGGTGACCACGCCGGCTTTTTTGAATCCCTTAAAAACCACTGGTATAATGATTTTTGAAGCGTGAATTTAAGGTAGAAAGTATGATTGGCAATTTGGAGGCTAGTAGAAAAATGAGTAGTAGGAGCAAGTTTGGGGTTTGTTTAATGATGGGGGTCCTCTTTTTAAGCGGCTGTCAAAGCCAAAACACGGCTTATGAATCGGCGGTAGCGGCTGGGGTGACGGCTATTGCGAAAGGAAATTATCGAAAAGCCGCTGCATCTTTTGATTTAGCTTTACAAGCTGAGCCCAGGGATCAAGCGGCCATTGACTACCAACAGCAGACTGCTTTGCTAGAAAAGAGTGAGCGACAACTCCAAGCGGGTAAAATAAGTGAAAGTAAGCAAACTGTAGCTGAGTTATTAGCTCGTTCTGATTTGTCCCGCAGTGTCAAGCAACAAGGGGGCGCTCAAGCTAGCGCCGTCAAAGCTGCTCAGAAAGTGGTGGACGATTTTGACAACCGATTGAAAACCATCCGCCAGTCTCTGGCAGAAGATGACTACGAGGAGGCGTTAAATCAGCTTATCGATGCCCGTAATGTAGCAGATGGCAATCCCACCTTAGTTGAAGAGCGGGGGGAGTTGGACCAGTTGTTGGTGCGATTGGTGAAACAAAAAGCAGCTTATGATGTAGCAGAAAAAGTCAAAGAACTGACACCGGACACCACTGAGGAGCCGCCATCCGCGCCTTTGGTTCCAGAAGTTTTACAAGGGCATTGGTATGGTACGCCACCAGATGAAAAAGGGAGTTTTGCCACCCAGACACCGGTTTTGACTTTGACGAAGGATACTCTGATGTTCGCCGTCGATCAGCGAGTATATCAAATCACTGCAAACAAACAATGGCAAAATCAATATACCCTCAGCTGGGATTTAAATGCCTTCTCCAGACGCTATGGCAATGGTTCTTTAGGTGAGAATCCTGTTCCTTTCCAATTTTATTTGGTGCCGGCTACTGAGGAAACGCCTTACACGACCCTAACTTTGGGAGAACAAACATTTTATCGTGAATAATGAACTGATTGGGCTACGACTTTCATTTTCGTTGAGAAAAGCGGAAGTTGTAGCTTTTTATCAGAAATGATTGATCAAAATTTGAGCAGCAAATAGACTTATATATGACCCGTGGGTACGAATACTTACTACTCTTTAAACCAGATTAAGTAGGAAATTGAATCAAGCGCTTATCGACAAAATAGGGGAACTTGCTAGCGGAGAATCACTTAGATTGTAGGATTATGACAGTCCGAGGGCTACGATACTTTTGAGCATACAGTTACATGGAGATGGAGAGCTTTTGGTAGTGGGAATGCCGGAAAAAACTTATAATAAGCCTAACAGACGATCAATTAGGAGTGGATGGACATGGAAGCAAAGAAAACAGGTGGAATGGTAGCTGTCTTGGCTGCCTTGGCGGCGAATATTTTGGTGGCTATCAGTAAGTTTATCGGCTATTTGCTGAGTGGTAGTGCGGCCATGCTAAATGAATCCATTCATAGTGTGGTGGATTGTAGTAATCAGGCATTATTATTGGTAGGAGATAAACGAGCCAATCTTGGCCAAAGTCAATTGCATCAGTTTGGTGAAGGGCGGGCTAAGTATTTCTTTAGTACGATTGTAGCTACGATGCTCTTTTTCGGTGGTGGGGCCTTAGGGGTGATGGAGGCAGCAGAAAAACTCTTCCATCCTGCTCATGAAGTCGGTAACCAGTGGCTGGTGATTGCTATTTTGCTTTTTGGCATGTTAGTAGAAGGCAGTTCGCTACGGGTCGCTATCAAAGAAATTCGCCAGCTGAATACCGAAAAGTTGCCCTTGTTTAAATTCTTACGAGAAAGTCGTCATAGTGAGATTTTGATTATTTTTACGGAAGACTTTTGTGCGGTGATTGGTCTATTGCTAGCCTTGATAGGGACGGTATTGACGATGGTCACTGGCAACGGTGTGTTTGATGCGTTGAGCGGCTTATTGATTGGGTTATTGTTGATGTTTGCGGCGATTTTTTTGGCGCGGGAGTTTTATAGCTTGGTCATCGGCGAAAGTGTCACGGCTGGCGATTTGGCGAAGATTCGCAGTGCTTTTGAGCGACCAGATGTGGATCATCTCTTGGATTTGAAGACGTTACATTTGTCCGCAGATGAAATCATGATCGCCGCCAAAGTGGATATTCAAGGGGAAAAAGAAGGCTTGGCATATTCGATTATTAACGAGATTGAAGCCAATATCCGCAGAAGTCTGCCGGATAAAAAGGCTTATATCTACATCGAAGTGGACGAATACCAAGCCAATTATCGAATGCATCGCTAGTCTAGGCTGCCAATAAAAAAACATTGATAAAAAGAAATTTTGGCTAAAGGTGGCTTATCGGCGCTCCTTTTGCTAAAATGGACAAGGACTAATTTACGGAAAGAAGGATAATCATGATTTCAGCAAGCGATTTGCGGGCCGGGATGACATTCATCCAAGACGGCAAACTGATTAAAGTATTGGAAGCCAGTCACCACAAACCTGGTAAAGGGAATACTGTTATGCGAATGAAACTACGGGATGTCCGCACAGGGGCAACGTATGATACAACTTTGCGTCCTGATGAAAAATTTGAAAAAGCTCATATTGACACGAACAATGTACAATATTTGTACATGATGGATGATACTGCTTACTTTATGGACACAGAATCTTATGAACAATATGAAATTCCTGTAGAAACAGTTGCAGAAGAATTGAAATACATCCTAGAAAATATGGAAGTGAAAATCCAATTCTACGGTTCAGAAGTGATCGGTGTGCAACTGCCATCTACCGTCGTTCTACGAGTGTCAGAAACCCAACCATCAATCAAAGGGGCGACAGTTACTGGCTCTGGTAAACCAGCAACCATGGAAACTGGCTTGGTAGTCAATGTTCCTGACTTTATCGAAGCGGGTGAGCTATTAGAAATCAACACTGCTGAAGGCACTTATGTCAAACGGGCTGGGAAATAATCGGCCAAACAGCTTATCAAAACAGCGGAATCCGAGTGATTATCATCGGATTCCGCTGTTTTTGTAGATAGAGAACTTATAAAAAATTAAGCTTAAAAAAGCCTGATGTATCAGAAATTAAGTGGCCTATCAGACCATCATTGTGATGCCCGAAAAAGGTGAAATTTAGCCACCTAGGAATTGGGTTGACGGTAGTTAGACCGGCCGGTTTTCTTAGCGTTTGCTCGAAAAAGCGTTCGCTGCTTACAAAAATACAGTAGCTAATTAACTGTCGCATTAACGAAAAGGTCAGCGATTATTAAATCGTTGGTCTTTTTTGCGCTTTTCAGAAAAAATTCTCTAGAGGGTGGAAAAGAAATTATTGAAGTACTTCCTTTTATCTACCGCTAATCACCTGACGTCATCGGCTGACGTGCGATGGGATTCTAAGTTTTTTCTGTAAGTAATAGTGATTGGATGGCAAAAAATTAGTGAGAAACTTAAAAAAGTGAACTTTCAGCTAACCGAGGTTTTTAGTACGTTTATTGATGGAATACGTAGCCTAATCAATAGGGGCCAACAATTACATTTAGTTAAGTGAAGCTAAGGAGTGAACAAGTAAATGAAACAAGAAGACATTATTCTGCATTTAGGAGAGAGTCCAGATCGTTATTTGGGATCAGTGGTGCCACCAATTTTTCAAACGACATTATTTGTCAAACCCACTGAAACTAATGGCATCCAAGAAGAGGAGTACGTCTATTCCCGAATCAATAATCCGACGACGGAAATTTTGGAAAAGAAAATGGCTGCCCTAGAACAAGGCGAGCGGGCATTGGGTTTTGCCAGTGGCATGGCCGCAATTTCAGCAGGCATCATGACTTGTATTGAAAAAGATAGCCATGTGATTTGTGTGGATACCGTTTATGGACCAACCCATAATTTTTTGGCGAACTATTTAGCAAAATTCGGTGTGGAGACGACATTTGTGGTGGGAAATGATCCCAAAGAAATCGCGGATGCGTTGCGACCGGAAACCAGCTTGATTTATTTAGAAAGCCCGTCTTCTCATATCTTTCGGGTGCAAGATCTTACTGCTATCGCCGAAATTGCTCGTAAAGCTGGTGTCAAAACCATGATTGACAATACCTATGCCACGCCTTTATTTCAAAATCCATTGGTATTGGGGATTGATTTGGTGGCTCATACGGCGTCAAAATACATCGGTGGCCACAGTGATGCCATGGGTGGGGTATTGATTGGCAGTGAGGAGTTATTGGAGCCAATGGTGGAAGAGGAGCGAGCCTTGTTTGGCGCGGTGATGGATCCCCATCAGGCTTGGCTGATTTTGCGAGGTTTGCGGACTTTACCTTATCGTATTAAGGGGCATCAAGATAATGCCATGGCGGTAGCCCAATATTTAGAAGCCCATCCTAAGGTGAAGCAAGTCTTTTATCCGGCCTTGCCTAGTCATCCGGATTATGAGCTGGCGGCTAAGCAAATGACTGGGTTTAATGGCTTGTTGAGCTTGATTATCGACGGTACCAAAGAACAACAAAATCAGTTTATCCAACAACTTCGAGTATTCCAACATGGGGTGAGCTGGGGTGGTTTTGAAAGCTTGGTGGCGGATGCTACTGTGAATAAAGAATTGCCAGGTGTTCCTAGTGGGGTCATCCGATTACACGTTGGCTTAGAAAACCAGGAAACGTTGATTGCAGATTTGGAACAAGCTTTGATGCAAGTGTAAAATAAAAATGAAAAGGCCCCCATACAACAATCAACCGTTGTACAGGGGCCTGTTTTTAGTTCTTTCGTTCCTTCAACCGTGTCTTTCTTGGTGCACCAATTACCAGCGGCACCGTTTCATACAAGACATCACTGTATTCCAGACCAAACCAATTTTCCGGGGACATGGTATGGCGCTTAATGAAGAGCTTGGCTTGCATGATTTGGCGCTGCCATTTACTCAAGACGGTATTGTTGGAGAGTATCTTTTGAATCAGGATAAATTGAAAATCACCAACATTGCGTCCGGGAGTGATGGAATATTTTTGTGGCTGTTGGGGAATCCGACCACTTTTCATCAAGTCATGGATGATTTGACGAATATAGACGTTGACTTCTTGTTCGATGCGGAAGCCGAGATGGAGCTTAACTTTGATGACAAAATCAGTGCCCATCGTGTCCACTTCATATTCTTGAGTAAAGGGTTCATCGGTGACATCTACATTGACAAACCAGTAAACTTGGGCCCGCTTTGGTCGTTTATCCAAAATGGAATAAACAAACTGGCGCTCGATCTCATCACCAGAAAGGCGGGGAACTAAAAAGACGACATTGGTCTGGTATAAAGGAATTGTTTGATCATCCCGCAAAGCAGTCAGTTGTGGTAAATAATCCCGCAGATTGACCTCATCACTGACATTTTCTTCAATGATATTGGCGCCTTCCCAAATGGCCATGACTAACAAAATGACTAAGGCAATCAAGACTGCCACAAAACCACCGTGGAAGAATTTGACAGCACTAGAGATAAAGAAGATGGTTTCAATCCCACCGAAGAACAGGGTAATGATGAGTGAAGTGACTAGCGAATGCCCTTTTTGCTTCATAAAGAAGAACAACAAGAGGGTCGTCATCAACATCGTCACCGTGATGGACAATCCATAAGCGGCTTCCATATGAGAAGATGTCCGGAAGGTGAGGACGACTAAAGAGCAAGCAATCCATAACAAGGTATTGATCACCGGGATATACATCTGGCCGATAGTTTTTCCTGGATAGATGATTTTCATCCGCGGCAATAGTTTTAGTTTAATCGCTTCAGAGACTAAGGTAAAGGAGCCAGAAATCAACGCTTGGGAGGCAATCACGGCAGCAATCGTTGCGAAACCAACCCCGATGACCATCCAACCGTTTGGTAACATCCGGAAGAACGGATTCAACTGTTCGATGGCTTGGACATCCGTGTCTTGGTAGACATTGGTCAGCCAAGCAGCTTGGCCGAGATAGTTCAGCATTAGACAGATTTTTACATAAGGCCAGCTAACGTGAATATTGCGTTTGCCGACGTGTCCCATGTCGGAATACAACGCTTCAGCCCCGGTAGTTGCCAAAAAGATATTGCCTAAGATAAAAATACCTAGGTGATTGTCTGTCGAAAACAGCAATTTCACGGCATAAACAGGATTAAGAGCAGAAATGACGGATAGATCTCGGCTGAAATTGAGGATCCCCATCACCCCTAAAAAGGTGAACCAGAGGAACATTACCGGTCCAAAGGCTTTCCCTACCATGTCAGTACCAAAGCGTTGCATGGAAAAGAGCACTAGTAAAATGACTAAGGTAATGATAACGATAATGTTTTGATCCATCCCAAAACGGTCAAAAAACTCAGGAATGCCCCGTAACCCTTCAATCGCCGTGGTGACGGTCACAGCAGGGGTTAAGACGCCATCCGCTAACAACGCTGCGCCACCGATCATAGCGGGAATGATTAAAAACTTCCCTTGGTTACGCACCAAGGTGTACAAGGAGAAAATCCCACCTTCCCCGTGGTTATCAGCTTTTAAGGCGATGATGACATATTTGACAGTGGTTAAAATGGTCAATGTCCAAAAAATCAAGGATACTGCTCCTAAAATAAAATCTCGATTGATGGATGCCAACCCGCCGTTTTCTTCGACGATGGCTTTCATTACGTAGAGTGGGCTAGTCCCAATATCCCCATAGACCACCCCCATAGCTACCAATAAGCCAGCAAAGGAAATCTTATGCAGTTGGTGATGTTTTGGTTGTTCTTGTTTCATGATTTGCTCCCTTCCTCGTGAACATAGTCTTCTTTAAGTTTAATTCGTTTATTGGACTGTTTGTCGAGCTATTTTACTCTGAAAATCTAGGAAATAAAAGAGTCTTTTACAATTTTTTTTGACGAATTTTACTAGCGTGTTTGAAGTAGAAAAATAGTTTTTTGAATTTTTGAAAAAAACACGTTGAATTGAGCTTACTGTACAAAGAAGTCATTGGGAAGTCAAAAAAATACACTTCTTTCAAAATAAAAATCCGGCTAGCCTTCAATTAAGTTGAGGGGCTGACCGGAGTAGTGAAAGAAAGTGTTTAAATTAGTTTATTGGCATACCACTTGGAACCGCGAAACCGGAAGTAAAAGATACTGCCACGAATGGCCCATTCCGAGCAAGTGACCGTGAACAGTCCTAGCAAGCCATAGCCAAGGTAAATTCCAAAAAGATAACCCATGCCGATACGGTAAATCCACATGGACAACAAGGAGACGGCTGTCGTGAATTTGGCGTCGCCAGCTGCTCGCAAGGCGGCGGGTAAAATAAAACTGATAGACCAGAAAAGAAAATGGGTAAAGATATAAATGATGAAAATCTGGAAAATCAATGGTACTGTTCCGGCGGGTGGATTGAATAGACTCATTCCCACATGGAAGAATGGGAGTAGCAATAAATCAACAGTAATAAAGGCTAGACACCCTAATAAGACGAAGGATTTCGTCAGTTTTCTGGCATCGCGGATATTGTCCCGACCGATACATTGACCGACGATAGGGACGAGGGAGGTACTCAAAGCTGAAGGGATAATTTCCGACAGCTGCACCCAACTGACAGCAATGGCATTGGCCGCAATATTTTGAGTTCCGAGGGAGACGATCAAAATTTGCATGATAATTTTCCCCCCATTAAAGACAAGAGATTCGGTGGCAAAAGGGATGGAAATTTTGATGATGTGTAAAATCTTCTTATAGGAGGGGTACCGAAAATACAAGCGACGAATGTGAAGCAGCCCGCTATTGGCATACAAGGTATAAATCGCAAAAAAGACGGCAATAAAACGGGAAATATTTAAGGAGTAGGTCAAGCCCCGTACCCCTAAACCCAACTGACTGACGAAAAGAAAGTTCCCAGCAATATAGATGGCGTTCATCAATAATGAAAGTTTGAGAGAGGCCTTCGTGCGACCGATTCCTCGCAAACTACCATTGGTGCCTTCAACTATCGCTTGCATCGGATAGCTCAGTAAAAGGCCAGTCATATAGATTTTGGCATTAGTCATGACAGTGGGTTCAGCTTTTCCGAAAAGTAAGGATAAGACAGGATCTCGCAGTACTAAAAAGGTGATGGTCAAGGCTAAAGCCATACAAAAACAGCCAAAGACCGTACTAGCGGCCATTTTCCCCATCTCTCTAAAATTACGCCGCCCATAATATTGGGCAATCACCACGGTGCCTCCCAAACCTACTGCGGCAAATACCTGAACCATGAAATAGTGCAAGGATCCCACCATATTCACAGCACTGACGGCTTCTGCACCAGAGGAGGAAATCATGGCGGTGTTGATAAAGTTGAAGCTGACTAAAAAGAATTGATCGATGATGACCGGTACTGCCAAAGAGACGATAAAGGCAAATGAAATATCCTCCCCGGAGAACCACCCCCGGATTTTGTTCCCTATACGTTTAGTTGCCAACAAAATAACCTACCCCTCACTTGTTTATCCCAGCAAAAAATGATAGCGCTGACTTTAGTTGCTCCTTAAGCTTATCACATTCTGAGAAAAAAGCATCAACTCTCAAAAGAAAGTGCCAGTTGGAAAATTTCTATTAGAAAAAATGATCAAGGATTACTGCAACAAGTAATTCAGCTTTCTTTTTAAAGAAATTTCGCTTATAATTTCTGATATAGAAAACGAGGTGTATTATATGGAAAATCAAAAGCCTTATGGTACGGTATTGATCAAGGCGTCGTATATTTTGGATTTTTTAGCGGAAGCGGCCCATTCTTCCCTCCAAGAAATTGCCAAAGGCTGTGGCATGACCCCTTCGACAACTTTAAAAATTCTCGATACTTTAGTTTTGATTGGTTATGTAGAGAAACAGGCGGATAAAACTTACCGCCTAGGGTCAAAATTGGTACGTTATGCCAATCATGATATCCAGCAAACCACTTTAGTAGAAAATAGTCGTCCTTACCTTGAACAACTAAACGACGCTCTTGATGAAACCATTCATTTAGGCATCTTGTCTAACAACGAAATTGTCTATGTGAATAAGCTAGAACCAAAAAGTCAGACGATTTTAATGTCCTCAAAAATAGGAATTACGCGGCCGCTGTACTCTTCGGCGATGGGGAAAGCCGTCTTAGCAGAGTTTTCTGAAAGAGATTATCAAGCTTATCTTGCTGTGACCAAACTGACGCCTTATACCTCCCAGACCATTACCAACCCATTGAAGTTAGCTGAAGAATTAGCCGAAATCAAAAGAACAGGAGTTGCTTTTGATGATGAGGAAATGGAAAAAGACATCTTTTGTACCGGAGCGGCCATCATGAAAGGTTCCGAAATCCTTGGCGCTTTCAGTGTGAGCATCCCCAAATATCGCGTGACGCCAGAGTTTAAAAAACAAGTTGTCCAACAAGTTTTAGAAACTAAAAAGCAATTGGAGGCCGGCTTTTCAAGAAACTAAAAGATTAGCGAAAAAATGATTTTTCACTCACTGAAAAGGGTTGCAAAAAATCAGGACAAACCGGGGAAAAGCGGTTGCCATTTCCTCAAATCCATGTATAATAAACTTGTTATTTCCAATAAGAAAATATATGTTTCCTATTTGGAAAATTAAATAGTGGTAAAAGGAGAAACGATAATGCAAACGATGGAAACGCGTTACACTCATAGCCCTCTTGATATCCAACACTATTCAACAGAAGAACTTCGCCGAGAATTCTTGGTGGAAAGTGTCTTTGTACCTGGCGAGATTCACCTGACTTATACACACAATGACCGTATGATTTTCGGTGGTGTGACCCCGACAACTGAAGCCTTAGAAATCCAGTTGTCTACTGAGTTAGGTGTGGCTTATTTCTTGGAACGCCGGGAACTAGGGGTGATCAATATCGGTGGCCCTGGTTTTATCGAAATCGATGGCGAAAAAGAAACCATGAAAAAACAAGATGGTTACTACATTGGTAAAGAAACGAAGCATGTCGTCTTTACTTCTGAAGATGCAGCGAATCCAGCAAAATTTTATATTAGCTCGGTCCCTGCTCACAAAAAATATCCAAATGTTAAAATCGCCATCGATCAAGTCAAACCGATGGAAACAGGTGAAGGCGTCACCTTGAATGAACGGAAAATCTACCAATACATTCATCCCAATGTTTGTGAAAGCTGTCAATTGCAAATGGGCTACACAATTCTGGAACCAGGTTCGGCTTGGAACACGATGCCTTGTCATACCCATGAACGTCGGATGGAAGCTTACGTCTACTTTGACTATGCCAATGAGGATACTCGCGTTTTCCATATGATGGGCAAACCAGATGAGACCAAGCACTTAGTTGTTGACGAAGGCCAAGCGGTTATCTCTCCAAGTTGGTCGATTCATTCTGGCGTAGGCACCGCTAATTACAGCTTTATTTGGGCGATGTGTGGTGAAAATATTACCTACACTGATATGGATATGGTGCCGATGAGTGAAATGAAATAGGGATTGTCAATGACAATGGAAGATCCCTTAAAACGACTGGAGAGTAAGCGATGGAATTTTCTATGGATATGTTCCGCCTTGATGGCAAAGTGGCACTGGTAACAGGTGCGACTTATGGTATTGGCTTTGAAATAGCAAAAGCGTTGGCGAAAGCTGGCGCAACAATCGTCTTTAACGATCTAAAACAAGAGTTTGTGGACAAAGGAAGGGCCAGTTATCAAGCTGCTGGCATCGAGGCCCATGGCTATGTAGCAGATGTGACGGATGAAGAGGCAGTGAATAGATTAGTCGCAACAATTGAAAAAGAAGTTGGTACTATCGATATTTTGGTCAACAATGCTGGGATTATCAAACGGATTCCAATGTTGGAAATGTCGGCTGCTGATTTCCGTCAAGTAGTGGATGTGGACTTAAATGCACCTTTTATCGTAGCAAAAGCTGTTTTACCAGGTATGATCAAAAAAGGTCATGGTAAAATCATCAATATCTGTTCAATGATGTCTGAATTGGGTCGGGAAACTGTTGCGGGCTATGCAGCCGCAAAAGGTGGCCTGAAAATGCTGACCAAAAATATCTGTTCTGAATTTGGTGAAGCCAATATTCAATGTAATGGCATTGGTCCGGGCTACATTGCAACACCCCAAACGGCACCTTTGCGAGAAACCCAAGCAGATGGCTCTCGTCATCCTTTTGATCAATTTATCGTATCAAAAACACCTGCGGGACGTTGGGGAGAAACTGTTGACTTGGCTGGTCCAACTGTCTTCTTGGCTTCTGATGCTTCTGATTTTGTCAATGGGCATATTCTTTATGTAGATGGTGGAATCTTGGCATATATTGGGAAACAACCTTAGCTCCATGACCATCGTGGTACCTTCGTTGGGTAGCTGTGTTAATTGAGTGGTTCTAGTAGTATTCGTTCTGTCGTTGCTGGTTAGCTAGCGTCGGCACTAATCGTCGAACTAGCAAAAAAAAGGAGGAAAACGTATGAAACGTGTAGAAATCTTAACAAAATTGGAAAAAGCTGGTGTAATTCCAGTGGTTCGTGGCAATTCAAAAGAACAAGGCATCAAATCTTGTGAAGCACTCTTAGCAGGGGGCATGAAAGGCTTAGAGATCACTTTTACATTACCCCAAGCCGATGAAGTCATTGCTGAAATGGTAGCCGCTAATGAAGATCCTGAAGTGGTTATCGGAGCAGGAACGGTTTTAGATGCTATCACTGCTCGTTTAGCCATCATGGCAGGAGCTGATTTTATTGTTAGCCCTACCTTTGATCAAGAAACAGCCGAAATCTGTAATTTGTATCAAATTCCTTATTTGCCAGGTTGCATGACTATTACTGAAATCAAGGACGCCTTGAAAGCGGGTGTCGATATTGTAAAATTGTTCCCAGGTTCGGCTTTTGGTCCATCAATCATCGGTGCTTTCAAAGCGCCTCTGCCACATGTGAACATCATGCCAACTGGTGGGGTTAGCTTGGAAAATATGAAAGACTGGTTTAAAGCTGGTGTCGTGACTGTCGGAGTTGGTGGTAATTTGATGAAACCAGCTGAAAGTGGCGATTACGAAGGCGTTACTGCTGCCGCCAAAGAATACATGGCAGAATTTAAACGGATCAAGGCAGGGAACTAATTTCATGAAAAAAGTTGTGACACTTGGGGAAATTATGTTGCGGTTGTCGACGATAGAAGATACTCGGATGGCGGAAAGTCAGGTGTTTGCTGCGGATTATGGTGGTGGCGAAGCAAATGTAGCCGTCTCTTTGGCCAACTACGGGCATCAAGTGGCTTTTGCCAGTAAAGTGCCCCAAAATCCTTTGGGACAAGCGGTAAAACAGCATTTAAGAAAATACGGTGTGGACACGCGCTTTTTACTGGAAGGCGGTGAGCGCTTAGGTACTTATTACCTGGAAACCGGTGTCGGCTTACGCTCTTCAAATGTTGTCTATGACCGCAAGTATTCTAGTTTTGCCATGATGACAGAGTTGGAATGGCAGCTAGATGACGTGCTTGGAGAGACAGAACTGTTATTGCTCTCTGGTATCACACCGGCTTTGTCAGAGTCGTGGCGTCAACTCACATTGACCTTGGCGAAAGCTGCTAAAGAGCGAGACATTACTGTCGTTTTAGATGTTAACTACCGTGGCAAGCTGTGGTCAGTGGCTGACTGTGGCACATTTGTGCGGGAAATGGCTAATTGGGTGGATGTGCTTTCTGCCGGGCGTTTGGATGCTTTGAATTTCTTCAAGGTGCCCGAAGTAGCTGGCGCTTCTTTGGATTATTACTATGAAGAAATTCAAAAGGGCTATCCGAATATCAAAACATTTTATAGCACGACCCGCAAAGTTATCGATGCCAATCACAATTTTTTACTGGGGAATTTGTATACGGAGGGTATTTTGTACCAATCGGTGAATTATGACATTCAACAGATTGTCGATCGGGTTGGTGGGGGCGATGCTTATACTGGTGGGATTTTGCATGGTTTGTTGACGGGGATGTCTCCTCAGGAAACGGTGGACTTCGCAGCACTAGCATCAGCTATGAAACATACTTTTCACGGGGATCACAATCAACTTTCGGCTACTGAAATTTCAGAAATGCTGAAAAATGGAGTCAAAGAAATCAAACGATAATCAGAGTTAAAAAAGCTTGCAACTACTTCAACCTGTTTGAAGAGTTGCAAGCTTTTTGATTTGGATTACAGTATGAAACCCAGTAAATATGAAAAACAGAAATTTCTGAATGTTTTATGGGTAAACTTTAATAACTTAAAAAAATAAAAAAATGAGAAAATTAGTTTGAATACTCAAATAATAAAAACAAAAAAATCATAAATCGCAAATTTGAATCCGTTCAACTAGGATCTGACTTTTAATAGAAAGTTTTGTGTTTGAAATAAATAAAATTACATTCATTTTTATCAGCTGTCTTTGTTATTCTGTTATTCTTAAAATCAGAATTGGCATAGCTAAGAAAGTGAGGGAACGCTGATGTTTCGTAAGCCGAACAGTTTTTGGTTAGGGTTTTTATTGTTTATTATTAGCTCGACGGTATTATTAGTAGGTTTCTTATACCTTGTGTTAAAGGTGATGGGAGTTAGTTTTCTAGTGTGAGGTTCGGATTAGTTTTTTGTTTTTCTGAAGTAGGATAGAATAACTTAAATGTGATTGCTGGTATACATAGAAAAGCATCAAATTGGTGCGTAACAGACAAAAATATCCGGACCTTTCGTATCTTGGTGCCAAGAAAAGATACGAGAGTGTTCGGATTGTTTTGAATGGTAGCTGGACGCAAACGATTGCCAAACTACAAATTAATATGCGATTAGGCGAAAGATACCGACGAAAAAAGCTTTTGTTTTGCGGATCAATTCATTTTTGCCTTCGATACTTTCATAGGCTTCGCGAATGGTACGGCGGGTCAATAAGTAGAATAGATAGACGCAGCCGGCAACAAATAGGACGAAAAAGAATAAAAATTTCATATAACCATGCTCCTTAACCAATTTATTTCATTTCCTGCAGTTCAATCGGTGGAAGCGAAAGAAAAAACTCAGGAAAAGGACACCACATCCCATCGTGATTTTAACAAAACTCTCGATAAATGAAAAGATAAAAAATATCGAACGTATTTTTTGATGGGATAAATAACGTCGAATAGGCCAAAATGATTGGAAGTCAGCTGTTTGTAATGGCGATAGATAGCCGTTAATTCTGCTTTTTTAGCTAAAAACCTAGTCTTATCTTGTAAATTGTTCAATTTGAAATAGCTTAAAAAAACTTTATATTTTTTGTAAATCTGCTAGCAGCGGTTTTTATTAATAGGAAAACTTTTGTTCCCGTCATTTTTTGGTTATAATGGAAAGGATGAAATGAGGGAGACGAAGGATGGTACAGAAAAAAAGTCCACGTAAAAAAACAAAAAAAGAACTACAACAACAAGAAAAATTGACGGTTGTTCTGGTTGGCTTGTTATTTGTCCTATTTGCCGGTTTTGGGTTATTCCGTTTAGGGTTTCTGGGAACTTTGCTGGCTAATTGTTTACGAATAATCGGTGGAAACACATATCCACTATTGTTCCTTGGCTTAGGGGCCTATGGGATTTGGCTGATGGTAAAAAATACCGAAGCCCACTTTAAAAACTATCGGCGGATAATCGGTGTGTTATTGATTTATCTAGGTATTTTGGTGATTTTTGAGGCTTTGTTTATTAGCACCTTTGAGGGCAAGGCAGTCAATATTTTGGGGGCGACTTGGTCCCATTTGGTAAGGGATATACGTAGCAGTAAAGTTGCTGAAAATGTCGGTGGCGGAATGCTCGGAGCGCTTCTTTACAGTGGTACTTTCTTTTTGGTTGCCAATATTGGCAGCTATTTGATTGCCGGCTTGTTGATCTTATTTGGTATCTTTTTGGCGAGTATGTTATCTGGTGGTGAAGTTGTCGACCATTTGCAAAACGCAGGCCAAAGAGTCGGCCAAGCGCTGGCTGGAAATCAGGAGAAAAAAGCCGCTCGCGTCGCCAAAAAAGAAGCCAAACAAGCTGAAAAACAAGCGCGGATTGAGGCAGAAAAAGAAGCCGCTCGCTTACAATTGATGGAAAATGAGAAAAATCAAGTGCGGCCGTTGACTGCTGACGAAAGAATAGCGAAGAGTCAACAGGATGAAACGGTAGCAGCAGTCGAGCCACAACAAACCGAGCTGCCGGTGATTATCGATGACTTTACCCAACAGGCATACGGTAAGGGTGGGGCAGCTGCAAGTGAAGGCAGTACTACTAAAGCGGCAAATAAACTCAATAGCTCTGCTGCGGGGACTGCGGAAGATGGAGAAGATGACGGGGAAGACCTGGACTTCGAGATTGCCGAAGAAATCGAGGACCGGGATTACCAATTACCGACAGCGGATTTATTGGATACAATCCCACCTGCGGATCAGTCTGGTGAGTACAAAAAAATTGAACACAATATCGGCGTGTTGGAACAAACCTTCAAGAGTTTCGGCGTGGATGCTAAGGTAGTTAAGGCTAGCTTAGGACCAGCCGTCACTAAGTTTGAAGTCCAACCGGCAGTCGGCGTAAAAGTGTCAAAAATCGTTAATTTAACCGATGACATTGCCTTAGCTCTTGCTGCCAAAGATGTCCGGATGGAAGCACCGATTCCCGGGAAGTCTTTGATAGGGATCGAGGTGCCTAACAGTCAAGTATCAACAGTTAGCTTCCGCGAGGTGATTGATGCCCAGCCAGATCACCCAGATAAGTTGTTGGAAGTGCCATTGGGTCGGGATATTTCGGGTCGCGTACAAACTGCCGACTTGGCCAAAATGCCCCACTTGTTAGTAGCTGGGTCTACCGGGAGTGGGAAATCAGTTGCTATCAATGGCATTATCACGAGTATTTTAATGCGGGCCAAACCCCATGAAGTAAAACTGATGATGATTGACCCAAAAATGGTGGAATTAAATGTCTACAATGGCATTCCTCATTTATTGACGCCTGTCGTGACCAATCCACGCAAAGCAGCCCAAGCATTGCAAAAAGTCGTCAAAGAAATGGAAGAACGTTACGAAAAATTTGCAGCGACCGGCGTCCGTAACATTACCGGATACAACGAATTGGTGATGCAAAAGAATATGGAAACTGGCGAAATTCACCCCACCTTACCTTTTATTGTGGTAATCGTGGATGAATTAGCGGATTTGATGATGGTAGCCTCTAATGAAGTGGAAGATGCCATCACTCGCTTGGCACAAATGGCTCGAGCGGCCGGGATTCACATGATTTTAGCCACTCAACGGCCAAGTGTCGATGTCATTACCGGGATCATCAAAGCCAATGTTCCTTCAAGAATTGCGTTTGCAGTATCTAGTGGGGTGGATTCACGGACGATTATTGATTCCAACGGGGCAGAAAAACTCTTAGGACGAGGGGATATGCTCTTCTTACCGATGGGGGAAAACAAACCGATTCGGGTGCAGGGGGCATTTATCTCCGACCATGAAGTAGAACGGGTAGTGGCCTTTGTCACGGATCAACAAGAAGCCCATTATGAAGAAAAGATGATGGTATCTGACGAGGAAGCATCCGGAGCTAGTGGTCACGGGGGCGAACCGGAAGATGAACTCTTTGACCAAGCCAAAGAGTTGGTGGTGGATATGCAAACTGCCAGTGTTTCCTTACTACAACGACGTTTCCGTATTGGCTATAACCGGGCAGCTCGGTTAGTAGACGAACTGGAAGCCCATGGTGTGGTGGGCCCCTCTGAAGGTAGTAAGCCACGGAAAGTTTTGATTGAACCAACGCCAGAAGAGGAACCAGAAATGCCAGAAGCATAAACAATAAAAAGAGCGCCACAGCTAGTATTAAAAAAAACTAGTCGTGGCGCTTTTTTATAGAGAGGAAAGAAACTGGTACTTTGGCTACGTAGGCTGGAGCTGGCGGTAGCTGGACCGGCTAATGCCAAACAAAAGGCGCGTTTGGCATTGGTCTTTCAAGTTTAAATTCCCCATAAATTAGCAAAAAACGATAATTAACGGGGAGTAATTCACTTTGAATCCTTGGAGCTACTGCCAGTACCAGCCTACTGCGCCAAAGATTACCAGTTTCTGGGATAATAAGTGTCCAGCTAGTTGTTTTGCGAAACTAAAATGTTATTGGAGATTTATACTTACCTGTCACGCTTTATGTTATCAGCAAGTTTTGGCGACCATTTGCTAGGTACGATATGGACGATCATGCCATAACTGGATATTTTCTATCGCAAAAATAGGTTGTACTTACTGGAGGTGACTAGAGGAGGTCCCACTGCTACACCTCCAGCCACTGGAAGTAAGTACAACCTATTTTCGACAGCAATGCTTTTAGGCTTCTGTTTCCGGCGTAATCGCTGAGGGTGACAAGCCAAATTGCTTCTTAAAGGATTTACTGAAATGATAGGCATCTTGATACCCTACCATTTTGGCGACTTCTTTGATGGTATTTTTACCTTTTTTCAATAGATCCATGGCGTGGGTGAGACGGATGTTGATCAGGTAGTTAATCGGACTCATCCCCACCGATTCTTTGAAAATACGGGAAAGATAAGTCGGGCTGACGAAATGATCCAAGGCGAGTTTCTCAAGAGTGATCTCTTCTTCGTAGTGATTTTCGATGAAGTAAATCGTTTGGTTGACGATTTTTTGATGGCGTTTTTCGCTGGAGGACAGCTGCGGTGCCATACTGGCGTGTTGCTCTGTCAGACCCCGTAAAATATAAGCAAGAATTTGGATGATTTGCCCTTTTTGCATCAGCTTGAATTCTTCTCGTTCTTCGTTAAGCTCTCGAATTGCTTCCCATGCTTTGTCAATCACATTATGTTGGTAACGCCCTAAAGTTAGGCGGGGATGGGTATTGGGAAAGAAATTACGTTTTAAGCCGTCTAAGGAGATATTTTTTAGACCAATATGCAGTTGATGAGAGCAGGTATCGGGGGCTTGCCATTCTGAATGCTGGACGCCAGGATTGAATAGCAAAATTTCGCCAGCACGGACAATCACGGGTTCGGTGGCGCCAAATTGATAATAGGCTTCCCCCTCTAACATAATGGTGATTTCCATAAAGTCGTGGCAATGCATTTTATTAAAGTTATCCGGTTTGTTCCAAGGATCGAAAACGTAGACAATTTCCGGGTTGAAGGTTAGGGGATTTACTAATTCCATGTGGTTTTCTCCATTGTATAAAAGTTCTTTTTTTCGGGGCTCAGATAATAACATTCTACATCAAAAAAACTAAAATATCCCATTTCATTCTTTATTTATTCAGTTAAGCTATATAGACGACAGGAGGTATGTCTGAAAAATGAGCAATTCAAAGTGGATTTGGCAATATGTCAAACAATACAAAGGAAAAATCGCTCTAGCTACTTTGTTCTTGATCGGCAATGCGATACTTATTGTAATCAATCCGTATCTTGGCAAAATGGTGGTGGATCAGGTCATTTATAACAACGAAGTGAACTTATTGATTCCGCTGATCATCATCATGATTGGAACGACGTTGGTGCGAACGGTCATGCGTTATTCTTACCAAATACTTTGGGAAAGAGTAGGGCAAAATACAATCTTTCAACTGCGGGAAGATATGTACAAAAAATTGCAGGAACTAGATTTTGATTTCTTCAACCATACACGGGTGGGGGATATCATGGCTCGGATGACTGGGGACATGGATGCGATTCGTCACTTTGTCTCTTGGGTGATCTACAACATCATGGAATGTGCCATCTGGTTTACCGCGGCTGTCGTGGTGATGGGCTTTATCAACTGGAAATTGATGCTAGCCTTGGTAGCGATTACGCCGATTATCTTTTTGATGACAAACGCCATGAGTAAAAAAGCACGGCCGCTGTTTTTTGAAATTCGGGAAAGTTTTTCACGGTTGAACTCTATGGTAGAAGAAAATATCGGTGGCAACCGGGTAGTCAAAGCTTTTGCCCGAGAAGATTTTGAAATTGATAAATTTAATGGCTACAACGATGATTTTAAACAACGAAATATGGCTTCTGCTGATGTCTCCCGTACGTATCTCCCGGTGTTAGATGGCTTAGCCGGTTCACTGGCTGTCATCACGTTGATCTTTGGGGGCGCCCTTTGTATCAAAGGGGAAATGACCATCGGGGATTTAGTCGCTTTCAATGGGTATTTGTGGATGTTGAATAACCCGATGCGGATGGCAGGTTGGTTGATTAATGATGCCCAACGTTTCTCAGCGGCATGTATCAAGATTCGCCAAATGCTTAATACTGAACCACAAATCGAAGTCTCTGAAGAAAATCAGTTGCATCCGATTAAAGGTTTTGTGGAATTTCAAGATGTTTCTTTCCATTTTTCTGACGATCCTAAACACAATGTTTTGGAAAATATCAGCTTCAAAATTGCACCAGGCCAGTCGATTGGGATTTTAGGAGAGACTGGTTCGGGGAAAACCACCTTGGTGAACTTGGTAGGGCGCTTTTATGATCCGACACAGGGGCGGGTGTTGATTGATGGCAAGGATGCAAAAGAGTATCCAGTGCGCCAGTTGCGTGAAAATATCTCCATGGTGATGCAAGATGTCTTCTTGTTCTCCAATACCATCACCGACAACATCGCATTTGGTAATCCTTTTGCGGATAGTGACTATGTACGGCAAATGGCGGTGGTGGCCGATGCGGATGCTTTCATTTCCCGGATGCCTCAAGGGTATGAAACAATTGTCGGCGAACGCGGGGTTGGACTTTCCGGGGGCCAAAAACAACGGATTTCCTTGGCCCGAGCATTGGTTAAAGATCCTTCCATTTTGATTTTGGATGATACAACTTCAGCTGTCGATATGGAAACAGAAAGCAAGATTCAAACAGAATTAGCCAAATTAACTGACGAAAAAACCACCTTCATCATCGCTCACCGGATTTCTTCGGTACGAGAGGCAGATTTGATCTTGATGATGGAAAAAGGCCGGGTAGTGGAACAAGGAACCCACGAAGAGCTGGTTTCCAAAGGTGGCAAATACTACGAAGTGTACCAAAAACAATTAGGACTTTCAGGAGGTGAGGAAAGTGGCACGAAATAAATTCGACGTGGATGAGGAGTTGGAGCAGGAGTTTTCCTGGACGGACCTCAAGCGTTTGGCTCAATATATCAAACCTTATAAAGCACCGATTATCAAAGTCTTAGCGACGATTATTTTGGCCAATACGGCCGGGATGTTAGCGCCAATCTTCACACAACGAGCAATCGATTCCACGATTCCTCAAGAAAATATGCAGGAGTTGCTAGTGATTGGCGGCGCTTTTATTGCCACTTTAGTCATCATCGCCATCTGCATGCGTTACCGGATTTACCATATTACCGAAATAGGTCAGGATGTCTTGAAGGATATGCGTTATGACATCTTTGAACATCTGCAACGACTACCTTTTTCTTATTTTGACAATCGCCCTCACGGCAAAATCCTAATCCGTGTGGTGAACTATATCAACACCCTTAGTGATTTGCTTAGTAACGGCTTGATTAACTTGATTTCCGACATTTTCAACGTCATCATCACCTTGGTGTTTATGTTCTCCATCGATGTGAAACTGACTTTGTATAGCTTGATTTTGCTACCGGTCCTCTTTGTGATCGTCATGGTCATCAAAGAAAAACAACGGGTGGCTTACCAAGTCTTGAGTAACAAGCAGTCCAATATGAATGCTTATATCCACGAGTCCATCGCAGGGATCAAGATTACCCAATCCTTTGCTCGGGAAGAAGAAAACTTGCGGGTCTTTCAAGAAGTTTCGGAAGATTATCGAACGTCTTGGATGCATGCGGTGAAGATTCAGTTCTTACTCTGGCCAGGGGTCCAAAATATCTCAGTCATTACCATGTGTATCATTTACTTCGTTGGTGTTCGTCAAATCGGCGTGGATGTGTCTACCGGTACCTTGATTGCCTTTATCGCTTATATCAATAATTTCTGGAATCCGGTAATCAATATCGGGAACTTCTACAACAATTTGATTACCGCGACGGCTTACTTGGAACGGATTTTTGAAACTTTAGATGAAGTGCCGGATATTCAAGATAAAGCTGGGGCCATTGAACTGCCAGAAATTCACGGCAATGTTGATTTTGAGCATGTGACTTTCCGTTACGAAGAAGGCAAAGATATTTTGAAAGATGTCAGTTTCCATATCGATGCTGGTCAATCCATCGCCTTGGTGGGACCGACTGGAGCGGGGAAGACCACCGTCATCAACTTGTTGAGTCGTTTTTATGATATCAATGAAGGGTCAGTGAAAATCGATGGCTATGATGTCCGGGATGTGACTTTAAACTCTTTGCGGCGACAAATGGGCGTCATGTTGCAAGATACCTTTATCTTCTCGGGAACGATTATGGAAAATATTCGTTATGGGAAATTAGATGCCACCGAAGAAGAGATTATCGCTGCGGCTAAAATCGTGCGGGCCCATGATTTCATCAGTGAACTAAAAGACGGGTACAACACTGTCGTGGAAGAACGCGGCAGCACTTTGTCAGCCGGGCAACGGCAATTGATTTCCTTTGCGCGGGCGCTGTTGGCTGATCCAAAGATTTTGATCTTAGACGAAGCCACTTCTTCAATCGATACTAAAACAGAAGAGCTGTTGCAAGAAGGCTTATTGAAGCTTCTAGAAGGGCGAACTTCCTTCATCATCGCTCACCGTTTGTCCACCATCAAAAATTCCGATAAGATATTCTACGTTTCCGGTGGGACGATTGCCGAAGCGGGTTCTCATGATGAATTGATGGCTAAAGGTGGGTTATACCATCACTTGTATCAATCCCAGTACGATTTATTACAAGCCATTTAAGCAAATTAAAATCCTCCACGCTGTTATTGTGTGGAGGACTTTTATATGAAAATAAACCAAAAAATGGCAAAAAAAGTCTCTCTTCGTTTATAATAAGGGTGAAGAAATTTTTTTTAGTTACTGTGATGTCAAGCCAAGACCATCGCAGTAGCTTTTTTTATTTGTAGATTCCAGTGTTCGATAGATGACGCGAAGAATCTTATGTGCCGTCGCAATCACAGCTTTCTGTTTTGAGCCACGACTTGCGATTCGATGGTAAAATTCGGAAAAGACGGGGCTACCTGAGTGCGCAGCTGCACGCCCGGCATGATACAAGGCAGTCCTCAAGTATTTATTTCCTCTTTCGATATGAGCTTTCTTCCGAACACCACCACTTTCATAACTTCCTGGACAAAGACCTGCCCAAGAGGCTAGGTGGAATTGTGTTTGAAAAGCAGAAATATCCGGACCAATCTCAGAAAGAATGACCTCTACACAACTTTCTTTTACACCTGGAATCTTTATCAATTCATCGATAATTTCTTGATAAGGCGCAATTCTTATGCGAATCTCTTTACTCAATTCAGTAATCTGCTCCTCAAGACAATCGATGATATCGAAATGAATTTGCATCTCGAAACGATGGGCTTTTGTCAACGTACCTTTTAGCGATTCGACAATATCTTTTGAGGAAGCTTTTACCCGAGAATGGAGACATTCTAGGATGTTTTCCTC
>NZ_JBMRGR010000028.1:0-26068 GCF_049384045.1 Enterococcus diestrammenae | reverse complement strand
GGGACAGCGTGACGCTTTTTGTCACACTGGCACTCACGGATTATCACCGAACCTTCTCCGCCTCGAAGCCATCCTAGGATAGTGTGCTGGTGCTAGTTCGATTGAAGTGATGGTTTTTTGTTTCATGTCAAGCGTTAGCGGTGCATCGAGCTGTATGCGTAGTCTCAATGACTAGCTGCCATAAGACGGAGATTTTTATCCTGCTACGACTCCCGGCTGCTCCTTGCTCAAGCCCTTCTCCTATCGTGGCCTACCCAGTAAACTCATCCAAAAACTTTCTTTAACGTTTCGGAAAGTGTCGAAACCGGGACGATTTGAATCCCTTCTGGCGCGGTCCAGCCGCCAAGATTGTTTTTAGGCAAATAGACTTTGGTAAAGCCGAGCTTTTGGACTTCTTTGACCCGTTGTTCGATGCTATTGACGCGACGGATTTCACCCGTCAAGCCAATTTCACCGATAAAACATTCGGTAGGTTCAGTGCCTTTTTCTTTGTAGCTTGAGGCAATCGCCACAGCAATCGCCAAGTCAATGGCCGGTTCATTGAGCTTTACCCCACCCGCTGCTTTCAAGTAAGCATCTTGATTTTGCAGCAGCAGACCCGCTCGTTTTTCCAAGACTGCCATGATCAAGGAGACGCGGTTGAAATCCAGTCCCGTGGTGGTTCGTTTGGCATTACCGAACATGGTAGGCGTCACCAAGGCTTGAATTTCCACTAGAATTGGTCGGCTGCCTTCCATGGCAACCACGATGGCCGAACCAGTCGCTCCGGCCAGTCGTTCTTCGAGAAAGACTTGGGAAGGATTGGCAACTTCATGAAGCCCATCAGAACGCATTTCAAAAATCCCGATTTCATTGGTAGAGCCAAAACGGTTTTTCACCGCCCGCAAAATGCGGAAACTATGGTGTTTTTCTCCTTCGAAATACAATACTGTGTCCACCATGTGTTCCAGCATTCGTGGCCCAGCAATGGACCCTTCTTTGGTGACATGTCCCACGATAAAAATCGCAATACCATTGGATTTGGCAATCTTCAATAGTTCTGCCGTGGTTTCTCGCACTTGACTGACGGAACCGGCGACACTGGTCACATCTGGTTGGGTCATCGTTTGAATTGAATCAATGATGACATAATCTGGCTTCAGCTCTTGGATGGACTGGGCAATTTCATGCATATCCGTTTCCGCATACAAGTAAAATTCCGTATCGATACTACCCAGACGTTGCGCCCGCATTTTGATTTGTTCGGCACTTTCTTCCCCAGAAACGTATAAGACTTTGCCGCCGATTTCGGCTAACTGCTGAGAGACTTGTAAAAGTAGCGTGGATTTCCCGATTCCGGGATCACCACCAATCAACACGAGAGAACCTGGCACCACACCGCCACCTAACACCCGATTGAGCTCCTCTAACTTAGTTGCCACACGAGGTTCTTTTTTGGGTACGACTTCCGCCAGTTTGGTCGGTTTGGTCTTTTCTCCCGTCCAAGTGGTCCGGACGCGACGATCGGTGGTGTCTTGAATCTTGACCTCTACTAAAGAATTCCAGCTGTTACATTGGGGACATTTTCCAAGATACCGAGGAGAAATATAGCCACAATGTTGGCATTCAAACTGTACTTTGGCTTTTTTTGCCATACTTTCTCACCCACCTCCGTTAGCTTTCATTTTACCACAGAAGGCGCCTTTTTTTATAACCTCACTGTTGGCCAGTGGAACCAAAGCCACCCGTACGTGTCCCGACAGACTGGTCTTGATCCGCCTTCAAAAATGGCAAGAAAATCCCTTGGCCAATGCGCTCACCTTTTTTGATCGTGACATCCAGCGGACCGAAGTTCAAAAACTGCAACATAATGTGGCCTTCGTTGTCCGGATTGTTATAATAATCGCTGTCAATGACACCGACGCCATTGGCCAAAATCAAAAAACGTTTATGGGAATTGCTGGAACGATTGCATAGTTGTAAAAACTCATCCTCACCCATATAGGCTTTGATTCCGGTAGGTACTAAGACAGGTGTGACTTTCTTTTGTACGGCAGCTAACGCATCTCCACTCAACAACGCTTTCGCCATATCGAGAACCCCCGACTTCCAAATACTAGGAATCACCACATCTGCCGCTGCTTCAAAATCATAGCCGGCTGCTTGTTGTGTTGCCCGTACTGGTAAGTGAATCTCTTGCTCTTGATAGGCCGTCACGACCTCAAATCCCCGTGTCTTCATTTTGTGTCCTCATTTCGTGAATTTTCGTGATGTCCACGCTTATTTTAGCATAACAAAGCGTGGGAAACGCCTTTGCTTAAAAGAAATACCGAAAAAATCATAAAAAGAACAAGACAATTAGCTGACAAAAAAAGAGTATTGCCACAGATTACTCTGAAGCATACTCTTTTGCTCTTGCTACTCTTTAAAATAAACTTCTTCTTCCAAGGTGGGCAGTGGGGTCTTCCCTTGTACCCATTTAGTCAGGGCTGGGAAATGCTCCTCGATAAAACCAACGATACGACCTGATAACAATGCGGAAAGGATTGTCCCTTCTCGCACCCCGATCAGCTGATGGCTGACGACTAAACTGATGATTAAGGCTACCGCCACCATGGCGCTATCAGTTCGGACTTTCGTTTTACCAAAATTCATTTTTTTCATTTGAGCAAAGGCTGCCGTCACCCCTTCACCGGCCATCATCAACGTATGGGAATTGACTTCAAAAAAAACACCAATGGCTAACAAAACGATACTTACCAAGGTCAGAGCTAACTGCACTAAATAATTGGCTGGATGGATAAAATCAAAGAGCTTCACAAAGCCATCAATCATCACCCCAAAAATCACCGATGGAAAAATTTGAATCAAGTTACGCCAGCCAAATGCCTGACGCAGTGCATACCATTCCAAAGAAATCAAAACAACCATAAAGAGAATCGTCCAAACGCCAATGGTCAAAGGCGTCAGTTCACTTAAAACGTTGGGAATACTGGAAATTGGCGAAGTTCCCAGTTTAGCCACTTTGGCCAAAGCAACACTTGCGGCCATCAACACAATGCCAAATACCAAACAGCCATATTGCTTTACGATTCCTAAAACATCATTTTTTCTATTCAATTTGTCGTTCCTCCAATGCTTGCCTCACCAATTTTAATTGCTGTCCAAAGAGGTGGCTGTCGATTTCCGGATTTTGCTGAAACAAGTCCCCCCACCAGCGACTCAAAGTCTGCTGGAGTTTTTGGGCCATCGCCTCACCAGCTGGAGTCACCGAAATTACCCAAGCTCGCCCATCACGGGGATTGACTTGTCTTTCAACCAAACCTTTGACCATCAAAACCTTGATATCTTTGGCAAGCAAACTGGCATCGAGAGTCATATGTGCCGCCAACTGTTTTTGGGTCAGTCCTGGATGATCAAAAATGAACATCATCAAATCACTTTGTGTAGAACCCAAGTCCAACTCCTTAAGTTCCTCTTTGGCATCATTTTTCGACTGTCGATAAACGGCCGCGATGTACTTACTAAACTCAAATAATTCCATCATTTTCTCCTATGTAAGCTGCAAATAAATTAGTGGACATCTCCATTAAAAACCCATTTTTGATCGTTGTCAAACTTTTTCTTTCAGAAAATTTTCAAAAAAAGATAAGTTCCACGTGAAACACTCTTTCTTTTCGTCTAAATAAGCCACAGTTTGGAAAATTATCTGACAATTATCAGATAACAGGTGAAATCCATGGGAAAACCTTGTACAATAAAAAGAAATAATTATCTGCTGGAGGAAAACATTATGCGTGGAAGCTTAGCTACTGCCAAACGAATCGTCATCAAAATCGGCACCAGCTCCTTGATCTATCCCAATGGCAATATCAATTTGTCAGGAATTGATCAGCTAGCTTTTGTCTTGACGGACTTGGCCAACCAAGGTAAAGAAATCATCCTAGTCTCCTCAGGGGCCATTGGAGTAGGAATGAACAACTTAGGATTGGCTCAGCGACCGATTTCCATCCCCGAACAGCAGGCGGTAGCCGCGGTAGGTCAGACCGAACTCATGACTATTTATACCCAACGCTTTATGACTTATAGCCAAAAAACCGCCCAAGTTCTCTTAACTCGTGATATCGTGGAATTTCCTGAAAGTCGCAAAAACGTAATCAATACCTTAAATCAGCTTTTAGCCATGCACATCATCCCGATCATCAACGAAAACGATACGGTGGCCGTAGAGGAATTGGATCACCAGACCAAATTTGGCGACAATGATCAGCTTTCGGCGATCGTGACCCAACTAACAAATGCCGACTTATTGATTATGTTATCCGATATCGATGGTTTTTATTCCGACAACCCTGCCGTTAATCACGAAGCAGTCTTGTACCAGACGGTTCATGAAATCACTGGAGAACTCATGGCGAAAGCTGGTGGCAAAGGCAGTCAGTTTGGGACTGGGGGCATGGTCAGTAAGCTGAAAGCCGCTCAACGAATTTTGGCTGCAGATAGCAAGATGGTGTTAGCCAATGGCGAAAAACCACAAGTTATTTTTGCGATTTTAGCTGGCGATGCCATTGGAACCTTATTTTGTAACCAAGGAAAGGTGGAGAAGGGATGAATTTGATGCAATTAGGTCAACAGGCCCAAACGGCAGCTCACAAACTAGCCCTTTTGGATACTCAGCGTAAAAACAGCCTCTTACTGGAGATGGCAGCTGCCCTCGAAACTGCTACCCCTGAGATTTTAGCCGCCAACGCCAAAGACTTGGCCCAGGCGCAAGACAATGGCATTTCAGAAACGATGCAAGATCGGTTACGTCTGACCGAAGCCCGTATCATGGACATGGCTCAAGGCATCCGTGAAGTCAGCCAATTACCTGATCCGATTGGTGAAGTCGAAAAAATGTGGAAAAATGCGGATGGTTTGCTGATTGGTCGCCAAAAAGTCCCATTAGGTGTCATCGGCATCATCTACGAATCTCGTCCTAATGTCACTACCGATGCCGCTAGCCTTTGTTTCAAGACTGGTAATGCAGTGATTCTCCGCGGTGGTAAAGAAGCCTTCAACTCCAACCAAATTCTCGTCAACGTCATGCAAAACGCTCTAGCTGCCAATGACTTCACCCCAGATGCAATCCAATTTGTCTCGGATACGAGTCATGACGTAGCTAATCAAATGATGAAACTGACAGAATACCTAGATGTCCTGATTCCTCGTGGGGGCGCGGGATTGATCCGCCGTGTGAAAGAATCCGCCACTGTCCCAGTCATCGAAACTGGGACAGGTAACAACCATATTTATGTCGATAAAGATGCCCAATTGGAAATGGCCAAAAACATCGTCGACAATGCCAAAACCCAGCGCCCATCCGTCTGCAATGCCGCCGAAACATTGCTGATTCACCAAGATGTGGCTGCCGCATTTCTACCAGTGATTGCCGCTAAGCTTGCTGAACATGACGTTCAATTACGAGCCGATGAACTGGCTTTGCCTTATCTAGCAGGCGCCATCCCAGCTACTGAAGAAGACTGGGCCACTGAATTTTTGGATTACATCTTGGCGGTTAAAGTCGTGGCAGATATCGATGAAGCTATCGCCCACATCAATCGCTACAACACCAAACACTCAGAAGCCATTGTCACCGACAATTACTTCGCCTCCCAAAAATTTCTGGCAGAAGTCGATGCGGCAGCGGTCTACGTCAACGCCTCTACCCGCTTTACCGATGGCTTTGTCTTTGGCTTCGGTGCAGAAATCGGCATCTCCACCCAAAAACTTCACGCCCGTGGTCCGATGGGCTTAGAAGAGCTGACTTCCACCAAGTATATTGTTTATGGCGATGGGCAAGTTCGAGGATAAAATAAAAAACACCACCTTAACAAGCAAAACTCAAGTTTATGAGTCGCTTGTTGAGGTGGCTTTTTTATTTTTATATGAATATGCTATCTTATTTTACGGCCCCAATCTTACTGGGCGGCCAAAAAATAAACTTGGCATTGGCGGTGATACTCTCTTCTGAAATGGCGCCAAATACGCGACTGTCTTTAGAAATTGGCCGGTTATCCCCTAAAACAAAGAGGCCTCCTTTAGGTACTAAAAAACTGAAATCTTCCGTGAAATAGGTCTCTTTAGCTAAGTCTTTTTTGAATTCATCCAGATAAGCCTCAGTATAGGGTTCCCCATCGATAAATAGTTGATCAGCGATGTATTCTACCTTTTCTCCTTCAAAGGCGATAACGCGCTTGATGTACTCTTTGTCCGCATCTGGCGCATGAAAGCTCACCACATCAAAGCGTTTAGGGTCGCCAAATTTCAAGCCAATCAGCCGTTCGGAGTCTTGTAAGTTAGGATCCATAGAAGCCCCGTGAACTTCTACTGGAGTGAAGACAAACTGTCGCAAGCCAAAGACCACTAGTAATAAAGCGACCACCCAAAGTAGATCCTTCCAAGTAAACAGCTGCGTTTGTTGCTGTCTGCGACTTATTCTTGATGTCATGGTTTTCCTCTTTTCTCGCATCGCTGCGGTTTAGGTTTAATACCAGTTGGTTCATCATCTCTCATTTTCTCTTTGGCTCGAGAAAATAGCAGGCTAAATTTTTTCATAACTTACTCAATTTTAGCAAAGTCCTAGCCGCTTTACACCTCTTTTCTGATTTTCCCCGAAAAAACGAAATTAGTGGCAGCTTTCACAAGCGGGGTTTTTATTTGTCCAAACGTCGCCAAATTGGGATAATAGGGTGAATTCTCTCAAGAGGGTGAGTTGACTTTGCACTATTAAGGGAGAAAAACTTGGAAAATGAGGAGTTGGCAGCAATGTATTTACCAACAGATAAACAAATTTGGGTGGGCACGGCTGACAGTGGAAAAACACCGGTCTACCTACGACCAGATATGGCAAATCGCCACGGACTGATTGCTGGAGCTACCGGTACTGGTAAAACCGTCAGCTTAAAAGTCCTAGCAGAATCTTTTTCAGATGCTGGAGTACCAGTTTTTTTGGTGGATATCAAAGGAGATGTCTCCGGTTTGATTCAACCAGGGGTAGAAAATAAAAATGTCACAGAACGGGTAACATCCATGAATATCCCAGATTGGCATTTTAGTGGCTTCCCTGTGCGTTTTTGGGATGTTTACGGTGAAAAAGGCACCCCGATTCGCACCACTATCAGCGATATCGGCCCTGATTTATTGGCTCGAATCATGGAGCTCAACGATACTCAGACCGCTGTTTTAAAGCTTATTTTCCGGATTGCAGACGATCAACAGTTGCTATTGATTGATGTCAAAGATTTGCGGGCGATGGTGCAATTTGTGGGGGATCACGCAGCGGATTTCACCACAAATTATGGCCATATTGCTACTGCTAGTATCGGTGCCATCCAACGGGCCATCATCAATTTGGAAGGCGCAGGAGGCGATATCTTCTTTGGGGAGCCAGAGTTGGATGTCAATGATTGGTTTGCTCTCAACTCTGACGGACGAGGCATGATTAACCTGCTACACGCGGTAAAATTGGTGCAATCCCCATTACTCTACTCCACCTTCTTGTTGTGGATGCTCAGTGAAATTTATGAAATGCTACCAGAAGCTGGCGATTTGGAAAAACCAAAATTTGTATTCTTCTTTGATGAAGCCCATCTGCTCTTTAAAGATGCGCCAAAAGCCTTATTGGACAAAGTGGAACAAGTGGTGCGGTTGGTGCGTTCCAAAGGGGTGGGCATCTATTTCATCACCCAACAACCAGGAGATATCCCTGACACCGTCTTGGCCCAATTAGGCAATAAAATTCAGCATGCCTTACGCGCTTATACGCCAAATGAACAAAAAGCCATCAAAGCCGCTGCGCAATCCTTCCGAGAAAATCCGGCGTTTGATACAGAAACAACTTTGACGGAGCTAGGGACAGGAGAAGCTTTGGTTTCCTTCTTAGATGAAAAAGGCACCCCCAGCATCGTACAACGTGCGATCATTTTGCCACCTCAAAGCTTCATGGGTGTCGCCGATGAAGCCACTATCCAACAAATGATTCGAGGCAATGGACTAGACGCCAAATACCGCCTAGCTGTCGACAATACCTCGGCCTTTGAAACCCTAACAGAGAAACAAGCCCAAGAAGCCGAAGCCAAACGCCTGGCAGAAGAAGAAGCTCAACGGCAAAAAGAAGCCGAAAAACAAGCCAAGGAACAAGAAAAAGCCGCAGCTGCAGCCGCCAAACAAAAAGAAAAAGAGGAAGCCGCAGCTAAGAAAGAAGCCGAACGCCAAGCCAAAGAACTCCAAAAAGCCCAAGAAAAACTAGCCGCCCAAAAACAGAAAGAAAAAGAAAAGGCAGAAGCAAAAAAAGAACGGGAAAAAGAAAAAGCCGCCGCCCGTCGCACCAAATATGTCGATCGCGTCGTCGGCAATGCCTTGAGTTCTATCGGCCGCAACTTAGGAAGCAGCATTTTACGTGGGATTTTTGGGACACGGAAAAAATAAAGCAGTCAACTATCACTGAAAGCACGTCCGTTGCTTTCGGTGTTTTTTTGCGTCTGACCTAACTTACTAGGCCCCATCATTTCCTACAGATACCTCCCACCCAGCAGCCCCACAGAAATCCGCCTAAAGACCGATGTTTACCTCTAATGAACTTGGTATGATAGCTATGTAGAAAAGAGGTTCCCTTTTGGCGAAATAGGAGACAGGACTGTTGAAAGCCCGAGTCTTCAACCAAATGTGTGGCCTCCATTCAAGACGGCACCTGCTCAAGAAAGCAGCGGATTCCCTAAAATAGGAGGAACTCTTATGGATAAATTACAACAACAATCACCGATAGTAAAAATTTTGGCATTCATCGGCTTTTTACTTGTGGCAAGTTTTCTATTGAATCTCGTTGGCGGTCTCATCGGCTTGGTTTTCCGTTGGGCAATCCCCGTAGCGATCGTTTACTTTATCTATCGTTGGCTGACCAATCGCTCACAAAGTAATAACCGCTACACTCGCTAATCAAACAGGAAAAACGCGACCTCCTTTGCTGTCCGCAAGAAAAAGGAGGTCGCGTTTTTTGGGGTCGCCTTTTAACCTAAAGCGACATCTAAAATCATCATAATCATAAAGCCTAGCATCGTACCAAAGACCGCAAAATGGCGCTTGCTGCTAGAAGTTTGTTGGGCTTCTGGAATCAATTCTTCCACTACGACGTAAATCATGGCGCCGGCAGCAAAAGCCAAAGCATAGGGCAGCAAGAAGGTCACTTTAGTTACTAATAACGCCCCTAACACACCAGCAATCGGTTCGACAATCCCAGAAGCTTGTCCGTAAAGAAAGGCTTTTCCGCGACTAAGCCCCTCTTGTCGCAATGGAATCGACACCGCCGCTCCTTCTGGAAAGTTTTGAATCCCAATCCCTAAGGCTACCGAAATCGCTGCGATAGCCGCTGCCCGGGGATCCGTAGCTTCTGTCGCGGCCCCAAAAGCAACACCGACAGCCAACCCTTCTGGAATATTATGCAAAGTGATGGAAAACACCAAGAGAATCGTCCGCTTCAAATGACTCGGAACCCCTTCTTGGGCATGATCTGGACCAAAGTGCATATGGGGAATCGTCTTGTCAGCGATGTATAGGAACAAGCCACCCACTCCAAAACCAATACTGACTACTAACCAAGGGATATCGCCATTTGTCTCGGCCCACGCAATCGCTGGATCCAATAGTGACCAAAAGCTAGCAGCGATCATGACCCCCGATGCAAAGCCCAGCATCAGATTTAAGACGTCTTTTTTGATTTCCTTGAAGAAAAATACGAGAGCTGCTCCTAATGCGGTCATACCATAGGTGAACGCACACCCAACCAATGCCTGTTGCCACGGAGCTAGTGCTGTAAACCAATCCATTCATGAAACCTCCTAGAATCTATAAATTTAGCTAAAAAAGAGAGGACATCCCTCAAACAACTTTTCTGACCTCAGTATAGCATAATTTATTAATTTTTAGGTAGTCCTAAACTTTTTCACCTAATTCTACGACTCTTTTGGTTTGCGATAGTGTAATTCCACTAGTTCACCCATCTGTGTTGTCTCCACGTATTCCAAGCGCCGACGATAATTCCCTGCTGGAAATAAGGGTTTGCCAGCCCCTAACAATACCGGTGCAATTTGAATCCAATACTCATCAATAAGGTCGCCAGCAATCAATTCTGTCAACAAGCCCCCACCGCCGACTATCCAAATCCACCCTGGGTCTTCTTGTTGCTGCAATTCTCGCACCACAGCTATCGGATCGTCTGCCACAAAAGTGACCTCCTCCATCTTTTCTCTCGCCCTGTGGGAAAAGACCACCTTTTCTTTCCCAGGATAAAGAGGTTGATCAGCTATCAATTTCAGAACTTCTTCATAGGTGACCCGCCCCATCACCATAGTGGTGACTTGTTTTTCAAACGCCTCATAAGTAGAAGTGCCTGCTAAATCCGTCGCAAACAACCACTCCAAGCTATCATTTTTAGCGGCAAAATAGCCATCCAAACTCACTGCACCATAAAAAACGACTTTCCGCATATTGCTTCCTCCTTTTTAGGTATCTTCCTTTAAGACTTTTGCCTGTTTTTTGTTTACTTTCACCATACCTTGCTCTCCAAAGACCGTCAAAATTGACGCCCATAAACCAGAACTTTTTTGCTTTTGCTAGCAGGGATAGTCAAAGATTCTTAGTTTTTGCCTAAAAACCCTAGAGTACCTTGCAAGTTTTCCTCAATCTGGCTATAATGCAAGGAGTTGAAAAACTGCTACTACAGGTTCTTTCGGGAAGATGCCGAAAGAGCCTTTTTTAAAAGCAGGACGAAACAAACTTGTTCAATCTGCCAAACTTAGTGAAGAACTAAGCCCTACTGCTCTTTTCGTAAAATAGGAAGATCTTCATTTGCAGCGAACTAGTTCGTAAAATCAGACCTAAATAAAAAGCTACTTACTTATCAGTAGAATAAAAAAGAAACGAGGGAATTCACTTGATCACAGTCAGCGATGTCAGCTTACATTTTTCCGACCGCAAACTCTTTGATGATGTCAATATCAAATTTACCCCCGGCAACTGCTACGGCCTCATCGGCGCAAACGGAGCCGGCAAATCCACCTTCCTAAAAGTCCTCTCTGGTGAAATCCAGCCATCTACCGGCTCGATCACCTTGGGACCAGATGAACGGATGGCTACTTTGAAACAGAATCACTTCGATTACGAAGACTATCCTGTCATCGAAACCGTCATCATGGGCCACAAGCGCCTTTATGATGTCATGAAAGAAAAAGATGCCATCTATATGAAAGAAGACTTCTCCGACGAAGATGGGATTAAAGCTGCCGAATTAGAAGGCGAATTCGCCGAGTTAAACGGTTGGGAAGCCGAACCTGAAGCAGCAGTCTTGTTGCAAGGATTGAATATCACGGAAGACTTGCACTACTTACCGATGAAAGAACTCACTGCCGGTCAAAAAGTCAAAGTTTTGCTAGCCCAAGCGCTCTTTGGCAAACCAGACGTCTTGCTGTTGGATGAACCAACCAACGGCTTAGATATCCAATCCATCAACTGGCTAGAAGAATTCTTGATTACTTTTGAAAATACCGTCATCGTCGTCTCCCATGACCGCCACTTCTTGAATAAAGTCTGCACCCACATGGCAGACTTGGACTTTGGCAAAATCAAACTCTATGTCGGGAACTATGACTTCTGGTTGGAATCTTCTCAATTAGCTCAAAAATTACAATCCCAACAAAATGCCAAAAAAGAAGAGCAAATCAAAGAGTTACAAGATTTTATCGCTCGTTTCTCAGCCAATGCCTCCAAATCCAAGCAAGCCACTTCTCGGAAGAAAATGCTGGATAAGATTACCTTGGATGATATTCAACCCTCTTCTCGTCGCTATCCTTTCGTCGGCTTCAAGCCAGAACGGGAAATCGGCAACGACCTCTTACAAGTCGATGATGTCACTGTCACCATTGATGGTAAGAAAATCCTTGATAAAATTAGCTTTACTTTAAACAAAGATGACAAAGTTGCCTTTATCGCCAACAACGACATCGTCACGACCACGTTATTTAAAGTCATCATGGGGGAAATCACCCCTGATAGTGGGAGTATTCGTTGGGGGGTTACTACTAGCCAAGCCTATATGCCAAAAGATACGACAAAAGACTTTGCTAGCGACTTAACGATATTGGATTGGTTACGGCAGTTTGCCTCCAAAGAAGAAGACGACAATACCTTCTTGCGGAGTTTCTTAGGACGGATGCTCTTTTCTGGGGATGAAGTCTTAAAACCTGTCAGCGTCCTTTCCGGTGGCGAAAAAGTTCGCTGCATGCTGTCTAAGATGATGCTTTCGAAAGCCAATGTCTTAGTTTTGGATGACCCGACCAATCACCTAGACTTGGAATCCATCACTGCTTTGAATGATGGCTTGATGGCTTTCACTGGTTCGATGCTCTTTGCCAGCCATGACCATCAGTTTATTCAAACTTTGGCTAACCGCATCATCGCCGTCTCTGACAAAGGCGTGGTGGATCGGGCGGAAACGACCTATGATGAGTTCTTGGAAAACCAAGATGTGCAAAAACGGGTCAACGAAATCTTTGCCTAACTAAGAAAGACTGAATACGTTCCTTTCCCTCTCAAAAAAACAGTTGGAGCTGACGCATCCCACTTTTACTCATGAGTGTGGGTCGGTTGCCAATGAATTCTGCAGGCTGGCTGGCTTTAATCTTTACGAAATCCAACTAGCTACAGAAACTGGTTTATGAAACCTAACCAATTGAAACATCTCTTCTGCTTTTTTTCGGCAGGAGGGATGTTTTTTAGTAAAAGAATAGCCACCTCTCAGCTCTTGTGTTATAACAGAAGCAAAGGAACTGAAAGCGATTTTGTTTGTGAAATTCACAAAGTCGTATTTCACAAAGGATGGTTACTCATGACTACTCGTACTTTTTGGCTTGCCCAAATGGAAAAAATTGCGCGTCCCGTTTTAGAAGCCGCCGCCAGCAATCGGTTGCGTAAGGAGATGGCCCGCTACTCTAAAAATCCTAATACTGCACTGACAGCCTTGGGTCGGACCCTCGCCGGTCTTGCTCCTTGGCTAGAACTGGAGGCTGTTTTTGATGCTAAGGAAAGACAACTTCAAAAAGAATTTCGCCAACTCGCCCTTGCTAGCATTGCCCATGCCGTCGATCCTACCAATCCAGAAAAACTGGATTTTAGTGATGCAAATGGCACTGGAGAACAACCTTTAGTAGCTGCTGCCTTTTTAGCCCATGCTTTGATTCGTGCTCCGAAACAATTGATTAAGCAATTATCAGAAATAACTCGCCAACAGTTACTACATGAATTTCGCTGCTCTAGGGACCTCCTCCAGCATGACGACGATAGCTGGGTTTTATTTGCGGCAATGGTGGAGGCCGCGTTGCATCAGCTAGGCGATCCTAATTGTGACTTGCTACGTATCAACCACGCTTTCTCATTGCTAGATCAGTGGTATGTCGGGGATGGGATATATGGGGACGGGACCTCATTTGCAAATGATTATTACAATAGTTTCGTCATTCAACCGATGCTGGTGGACCTAGTCAAGCGTTATCCAGTGATTGCCACCAATCCCCAGCCACAGGATTTAACCTTTCCAACAAAAGTCATGGCCCGTGGGACTCGATTTGCCCAACTCCAAGAACTTTTGATCAACACAGATGGGACTTATCCCGTGTACGGTCGTTTAATGTGTTACCGTTTTGGCTGTTTTCAACACTTGGCTCAAGCCGCCTTACAAGGCTTTTTGCCGAAAACCCTCAGTGGCGGACAAGTTCGTTCAGCCCTGACGGCCGTCATGGAGAAAGTCCTCTCGGCTCCGGATACTTTTGATAAACATGGCTTTTTGACGGTTGGTGTCTATGGTTCACAACCTACCATGGGGGAACCAGAGATCAACGTTGGTAGTTGTTATCTCTGCTTGGGGGTCATGCTCCCATTAGGTTTATCAGAAATTACCTCTTTCTGGGCAGATCCCGCTACAGATTGGACTGCTAAAAAAATCTGGAGTGGCCAACCCGTTCAGCGGGATCAAGCCTATCAGGAATAACTAACTCGATTAGAAAGACTGAACATACTCCAAATGAGGTCAAAAGCAGCTAAATCATGAAACATAAGAAAACCCGTGAAAGGCCACTACCGATGGTGGTAGCCTTTCACGGGTTTTTCATTTCAGCTAACTCTTAGTCCACTCGTTCTTTCCCAAACGTAAAGATAGCGATACAGCCTAAACCAGTATGGCTGGCAATCGTTGGCCCGAGAGGATAGATAGCACTATCAGTGACGTCGATTTTTTCCTTCAACATCTCTAGTACTTTCTCCGCCGCTGCCAAATCTTCTGAATGGGCAACAAAGACGAGTTGATCCTCAGTCGAAGTCAAGTTCTCCATAGTTTCATCGACAATTTTTTGCAGGGCTTTGTTGCGCCCGCGAACTTTGCCGACATTTTGCAAACTCCCTTTGGCATCGACATGGATAATCGGCTTGATATTCAACAAACCTCCCATCGCTGCTTGCGAGCGGGACAAACGCCCGCCACGATAAAGGTGGCTTAAGTCATCTACCGTTACCCAAGATTGGACTTTTAGACGGTGATCTTCTACCCATTTACGCACCGTTGGCAAATCATCCCCAGCAGCTTGGCGTTTAGCCGCACCGTAGACCAAGACACCCTCACCTAGACTGGCATTTAGCGTATCCACCACTTCAATCTGCGCATTGGGATAATCTTCTTGTAAAATCGCCACTGCTTGCAAAGCACTGTTATAGGAGCCGCTCATCCCCGACGTAAAACAGAGATACAAAATCGGCTCTTGCTTTTCACAATAAGGTTTAAAAAATTCGACATACCGTCCCACATTGATTTGCGAAGTCGTGGGTTGTTTTTTATCTCGCAAACTTTGAATAAAAGCACCATAGTCAAAACTCTTGCCCAAATCATCAAAATACTCCTTGCCATCCATCTCCACAATCATGGGGATAAACGCAACCTGGTATTCCTCCAACACTTGATAAGGCAAATCACAACATGAATCCGTCACGATTTGAAACATCCTTCAACCTCCTTATACCTACGTCGCCTTTGAAACTCAAGGGTAAGTCCCATTGCTCATACCCTTTGCTACAAAAAGCCAACGCCTTTGTTTTCTTTCATCGCTTAGAGTTTATCACAAACCCACTATTAAAACGATAATTCGCTATGCTTTCTTGGCTTTTTCTTGTAATTTTTGGATAGCTGGTGTCAATTCTGCTACAACTTCTGGGGCTTCCTCGATCCTTTGCAACTCCTGTAGTCGCTCAAGCCAGACAGCCGCCTCTTTGCCTGCCAAACGACTGATACTCCAGATTGCTGTGGCGCGAATAACCGGTCGTGGATCCTGTTGAGCCAATTCCCACAATAGCGGCAATGCTCCTTTGTCACCACCATTCGCCAAGGCAATGATGGCATTACGTTGAAGCGGCTTTTTCCCTCGCCAAGCCCCCGCCAGATGCCCAAATTGATCGTTAAACTCTCGATTACTTAGGCGTAACAGCGGGCGTAGTTTCGGATACACTTCATCGACGGTCGGCTCCATTTCCTTATGAAAATGGAAGTCTTTTCCTTGATTATACGGGCAAACCAGTTGGCAAATATCACAACCATAGATGACGTTGCGAATCTTCTTGCGGTATTCCTCAGGCATCATATCCTTCGTCTGGGTCTGATACGAAAGGCAACGTTTGGCGTTCATACTACCGTCGCCTAACAGGGCTTGGGTGGGACAAGCTTTGATGCAGCGCGTACAGTCGCCACAGCCAAATGTCACCGGTTGGTCCGGCTCAAAAGCAATATTCGTAACAATCTCTCCCAGATAAACAAACGAACCATATTCTTCCGTAATCAGTAATCCATTCCGCCCGATAAAGCCTAGACCAGCTCGCTGCGCCACCGCCACATCCACTAGCTCCCCGGTATCTACTTGGGGTGCAAAACGCCATTCTGTGGCTCCTGGAAGTTCGGCCGCCCGCTCTTTAATAAAAGCAATCAACGCCTGCAACCGCTCCTCCAAAATAAAATGATAATCCTGCCCCCATGACGCCCGGGCAAACATTCCCCGTTTCTCATCTTTCGGAACTTCTTCATGGATTTTCGTCGGATAAGCCAACGCAATCGCAATAATCGACTGCGGGCCTTCAAAGGTCAGCTCCGGATAGATTCGCTCGGGTATATTCTGATGTTCAAACCCCGAATTATAGCCCCGCTCTCGTTGCTGGTGCAAAGGTTCTTCTAACTCGACAAAGGGTGCTGCCGAGGCAAAGCCAATTTTATCAATACCCAGACGCTGGCTTTCGGCGATAATAGCTTGTTTGAGGGATTGTAAAGGCATGAGGGTTCCTCCTATAAGTTGCTTTTCATGATTTTCATTCACTTTATTGTACGAACTACAAACAAGGAGTGCAAGAAACAACGATACAGATTTGGCTGACAAAACTATTTTTGCTCAAAAAAAGCCCCGTGGATGAGAGATACCTCTCCTCCACAGAGCCAACTAGAGCCATGAGATAGTTTAAATTTGTGCCCAAACACTTTCCAAAATGTTCGTTTGTGTCCGGTCAGGTCCCACAGAGAAAGTCGAAATCCGCACACCTACAAGTTCTGATACACGGCGGACATAGTTGCGGGCATTTTCTGGCAAATCAGCCAAGGTCTTGCAGCCAGTGATATCTTCAGACCAGCCTGGCAATTCTTCATAGACTGGCTTGCAACGATTGAGTTCCTTCAAGCTAGCTGGGTAATGATAAATCAACTCACCATCCAATTCATAAGCCGTACAGATTTTCACAGTTTCCAAACCGCTTAAGACATCGATGGAGTTCAAGCAAAGATTGGTAATCCCAGAAACTCGTTTAGAATGCCGCATCACGACGGTGTCAAACCAGCCCACGCGACGGGGACGCCCCGTTGTCGTGCCGTATTCCCGGCCGACTTCGCGAATTTGATGGCCAACTTCATCAAACAACTCAGTAGGAAAAGGGCCATCTCCCACACGAGAAGTGTAAGCTTTACAGACACCTACGACTTTGTTGATCTTCGAAGGTCCCACACCAGAGCCGATAGTCACGCCACCAGCGACGGGATTGGAGGAAGTCACAAATGGATAAGTTCCTTGGTCGATATCCAACATCACTCCTTGAGCCCCTTCAAACAAGACCCGTTTACCAGCATCTAAAGCATCGTTTAAAATCACAGAAGTATCTGTGACATATTGCTTAATTTGTTGCCCATATTGATAGTATTCTTCAAAAATATCCTCAAAGTCTAGGGCAGTATCATCAAACATTTTCACGAATTGACGGTTTTTTTCTTCTAAGTTGATCTTCAGACGTTCTTCAAAGATTTCTTTGTCCAAAAGATCCGCAATCCGGATACCGACCCGCGCCGCTTTATCCATGTAAGCTGGGCCGATTCCTTTGATGGTCGTCCCGATTTTGTTGTCGCCTTTTGCATCTTCTTGCAGTTGGTCCAGTTTGATATGATAAGGCAAAATCACGTGGGCACGATCAGAGATTCGCAGATTATCGGTATTGACATTGTGTTCTTTCAAATAAGCCAGTTCTTGTACCAGTGATTTCGGATTAACAACCACGCCATTGCCGATGACACTGATTTTTTCTTTATAGAAAATCCCCGATGGAATCAAATGTAATTTGTAAGTCACGCCGTCAAATTTAATGGTATGACCAGCATTGTCCCCACCTTGATAACGAGCAATGACTTCAGCATTTTCACTTAAAAAGTCAGTGATTTTTCCTTTGCCTTCATCGCCCCATTGTGTTCCAACAACTACTACCGATGACATATCAGCACCTCATTTACTTTTATTAAATCCAGAACTATTGTACCAGTTTGACCCCTTTGATTCAATGAATTATCGAATAATTAAATGATTATATAGCTAATAAATAGCAAAACACGAACATTAATCAATTGTTACGACTTTTGCTATTTTTTGTAAGTATTCATTCACCACAAAATCCGTCAAACCACCATAGGTCGCCACACCAGCAGTCTGGCCATGAGCCTTTAAGTAATTATCGTTGACTTGATCTTGCCACTGGGCTACCCGACCATCATACTGCTGCCAAAATAGCGTGTCAGCTTGCAAGTCTACCTCGACAGAATCAGCCAAGCGCTCCCGCTCCAGTTGATAAGCCGCAGCATCCTGTTGCCGCAAGCGATTCATAGCATATTGCCAAGCATTTAAGGTCCCGCTGTAAACAAATTCCGCATCCTTTGATTCTCGGCAAGCGAGATAAGCAATAAAATTCGCCTCATCTTCTGACATGAACCCTTGGAAATGGGCCAGCTCATGACAGGCAGTGAAGGGTAAATTAAATGCAGTCATGGCCTGATTGACGTTGGCTTCCACTGTAAAGGGGCTATAAATTCCCGTCAACTGTTGATAAGATAACAATCCTGGCCACAATAACGACTTCACTGGTGGATAATCACCTGCCAAGCTTGGATATTCTTCTCCAGCTGCAGCCATGACTTCGGAAGCTTTTGTTCGATAATCATCAGTTAACACCATCTGGCCATCAGCAGCGCGAGAAACCTTGTCTGTTGCTTGATTGACTTGATCTGTCAACCAGTGACAAGTCGCCGCTAGCTCTGTCACAGTATAGTTTTTTTGTGGCATTCTCGCTAGCTTAACAAAAGAACTCCGTTGGTAATTAAGCCCACATCCCAACGTGTACAATAACAACAAAATACTCCCCGTCAAAAACCATCGGGAAGCCCAACGGAGAAACAGGCCCGATTGGTGCTGCTTCCAGCGACCATAGACCGCCCTCACCAAGCTCACCACCAACAGTATCAAGATGAGATACAGACCCAGCTCTGCGATAGAAAACGGCACCCCACCGGTAAACAGCATGACGAACCTTCGAAAAAATGGATACACAGTCGTGGCATACCATTCCCCACTGCCGGCTACGTGCCGTGACCAACCTATCAGTCCGCTACTCAGCAAAAGGAAGATGGTCCCCACAAGCCAGACTGGCCAATTCTTTTTGCGGTTGTTGGCTTTCTTTTTTACCATGCTAACCTCCTCAATCAAAAAAGGAGAAACCACCGATCTTGAGCATTTTCGGTGGCCTCTCTCTTACTTTGTGAAATTTCACAAACTCAAACATTCTTATTTCCTCAAGAACAAACATCGTTAACCAAACTGCGGCACTTCATCATCCCGCATAGAAATCGAAGTAAATTTATTGTATTCCTTGATAAACATCAATTCTACCGTACCACGAGCACCACTCCGGTTTTTTTCAATGATAACTTCAATGATATTTTCCCGGGTAGGGTCCACGGGTGCTTCATCGGGATCATCGGTTTCCCGTTGGTAGTAGTCATCTCGGTATAAGAAAGCCACGATATCGGCATCTTGTTCAATAGAGCCGGATTCGCGGATATCACTCATTACTGGTCGTTTATCTTGTCGTTGTTCCACTCCACGAGATAACTGAGACAAAGCGATTACTGGGACTTTCAACTCTTTGGCGAGCTTTTTTAATTGCCGTGAGATTTCTGAGACTTCTTGTTGGCGATTTTCTCGTCCAGTCCCTTCAATCAACTGCAAATAATCGATCATAATCAAGCCAAGGTTGCGTTTTTCCTGAGCCAGACGACGACATTGGGCTCGAATCTCGGAAACTTTAACTCCCGGCGTATCATTGATATAGATGCTGGCTTTCGACAAGCTACCCATGGCAATCACGAGGTTACTCCACTCTTCATCGGTAAGTTGCCCTGTCTTCAAGTTACTGGCGTCAATCAACCCTTCCGCACACAGCATCCGCTTCACTAATGATTCCGAATCCATTTCCAGACTGAAAATCGCTACTGAAGAATCCGTCTTCGTACCAATATTTTGGGCAATATTTAAGGCAAAAGCCGTCTTCCCCACTGCTGGACGAGCCGCTAAAATAATCAATTCCCCAGCTTGTAATCCCGCTGTCATCTTATCCAAGGCTGGATAGCCGGTTGGAATGCCGGTGATGGTTTCATCGGATTGTGCCAAAAGATCAATATTCTTAAACGTTTGTTGCAACACGTCTTCAATCGCCTGAAAGCCACCAGTATTACGGTTTTCCGAGACTTCCAAGATCGTCCGCTCTGCATTTTCAACAATGGAAGAGACATCTTCTTCTTGTTGAAAACCACTGGTCACGATTTGATTGGCTGCATGAATCAAGGCTCGTAAAACAGATTTATCTTTGACAATCTTGGCGTAAAAAGACAAGCTACCAGCATAAGGGGTAATCTGGCTCAATTCCACCAAATAACTAATCCCACCGATGTCTTCCAGTGCGTGATTGGTCTCTAGCTCTGCCTTTAAGGTGACCACATCAATGGCTTCACCACGGTCAAATAACGCCACCATCGCCGAAAAAATCAGCTGATGCCGCCGTTGGTAAAAATCCGGTGCTTCAAGGACTTCCATCGCATTATTGATTTCCTCAGGATCAAGGAAAATCGCCCCTAATACCGCTTGTTCCGCTTGAATATCCTGCGGTGGCATGCGATCTTGCCAAACTTCATCCATGGTCATTGCCTCCTAATCATCTCCTTATTCTACAAGAATCTCACGGCAAATACAAACCTAGATGGTCCCTGGATTAGTTAAGAATCTACAAAGATAACAGAAGTTAATGCTACCTTTTACCCATCAGTTATTTAAAATAACAGTCGACTAAGCCTGTCTTTTTTAGAGGCTCTACTCGTCTCAAATTGAGTCTTCTTCAGCCATTTATAAGAAAAACAGCCTGCGAAAAGTCGCCAATCCGTGAGTAAAAAATCCTGAAAACGCCAAAACACCGCCTCCTGAGATGGGAGACGGTGCCTAATCTAATCGGTTTTTCTTCGCTAAAAGCTAGCCTTACTCAGCCACTACATGGACATTGAGGACAGCCGTTACGTCCGTATGCAATTTTGCAGGGACTTTCGTAAACCCAAGCGTCCGAATAGGATTTGGCAAATCTAGCTTGCGTTTGTCGATTTTCACGCCGTATTGCTTTTGCAAGGCATCAGCAATCTGTTTAGAAGGAATCGAGCCAAATAAGCGACTATCTTCCCCCGCTTTGGCTTTTAGTTCCACCACGGTATCTTCTTTTTCTAGGATTGCTTTCAATTCTTGGGCTTCTTTTAGAATTTCTGCTTCATGTTTTTCTTGCGCTTTTTTCTGCCCTTTCAAAATTGCCACATTTTCCTTATTGGCTTCTTTTGCTAAGTTATTTTTTAGTAAAAAGTTTTGAGCATAGCCAGTTGGTACTTCTTTGACTTCACCTTTTTTACCTTTGCCTTTAACATCTTGTAAAAAAATTACTTTCATGTTGTAGCCCCCTCTTGTTTTAACACACTCTGTAGTTCATTATAAAGCATCTCTTTGACTTCGTGTAGTGTTTTATCCTTGATTTGGGTTGCCGCGTTGGTGAAGTGTCCACCCCCACCCATGGCCTCCATAACCAGCTGTACGTTGATTTTACCACTACTACGGGCACTGATCGCTACTAGCTGGTCGCTGCGCTCAGTGAGGACGAAAGAGGCTTCTACGCCATTCATAGATAACAAGGTATCAGCTGTTTTTGCCGCTGTAACATTGTTGTAGGCTTTTCCTTCATCGCCGCAAGCAACTACTATATCTGGTGTGACAAACTCACTCTTAGCAACCAACTCACTAATCTCTAAGAAGGATGTTAAATCCGAACTCAGTAAATATTGGATCAAATCCGTATTGGCACCACTTGCTTTTAAATAACTAGAAATATCAAACGTTCGCGGACTAGTTCGTACCACATAATTCTTCGTATCCACAAAAATACCCGCCAACAGCAAACTTGCCGTAAATTTATCCAATCTTTTGCTCGCATTGCTTTCATATTGAATCAACTCAGCCACCAATTCAGAAGCAGAAGAGGCGGAGGATTCAATATAGGTTAGTAATGGCTTAGAAGGAAATTCTTCCCCTCGCCGATGATGGTCGATAATGGCTACCTGTTCAAACTTATCATACAGCTCTTGAGAAATCGACATGGAGGGTTTGTGGTAATCCACCATCACCAAAAGGCTGCCTGGTTTCACCATCGTCATCGCCGTTTCAACAGTAATCAATTTGTCTTCCAGCTCAGGGTGCTTATGAATTTCTTCCAAACAGCGCTCAACATCAGGAATCAACTCTTTTTCATTGATGATGACAAAACTTTCTTTTCCTTGGAAATCGGCTAGACAAGAAACACCAAATGCCGAACCGATAGCATCCATATCCGGATAACGATGTCCCATAACAAAGATTTGTGGCGTTTCTTGGAAGATTTTTTTCAAAGCGGTACTCATCGCTCGCGACCGCACCCGTGTCCGCTTGGCTGTACTAGTCGTGGTTCCACCATAGAACTTGGGTTTAGCGGCCTCAGAGACGTCCTTAAGCACTACCTGATCGCCCCCACGTACCAAGGCGATATCCAGATTGCTCTGGGCAGTGTCCCCGATTTTTTCTAACTTATCTTCTCCATAGGCGATTCCCATACTGATTGTCATTGGGAAGTTCTGATCTTCAGCTGCTTTTCGTAGCCGCTCCACGATGGAGAATTTGTCCTTTTCCATCCGGATGATATCTTCGAGTCGAGCAGTAAAGAAAAAGCGCTCAGCATTTAATCGCTTATAATAAACCTCGTATTCATCACACCAATCAGAAATGAAGGTAGTCACAAAAGAATTAAGATAGGAAACTTCTTTATCATCCTTCTGATCGATTAAATCATCATAATTATCTATCGAGATAAAACCAATCGCCGCCTGTTGATCTTGCTGGCGTTGGATAGCCGCGACTTCTTGAGAAATATTCTCAATGAAGATAATTCCCTTATCAAAATCGATACGATACCGGAGATTCTCTTTTCCGAGGTTCACTTCACCCGTCGCCGAATGGGCTTTAATAGCGGGAACTAGTTGTTTTTCCCATAACGCAGCACCATATTTTTCTTGCAGCGAAATCGCTTTTTCATTTAGCCAAGTAATATTGTATTGATCATCAAATAGATATAAAGGAAAAGGAGATTCCTTGGATAAGTACTCGGAGTTTTCTTCCGCAAGATTGGCAGCTTGACTGATTTTTTCTTGCTCACTTAACTCTAAGAAGTGCCGCACTTCTACATATAAACGATAGATGCATAAAGAAGCCAGCACCGCCAAAACTGCTAAAAACCAGCGCCATGGGATCAGCAAGATACACAGCACTTGAATCACAGTAATCAGTACCAATAGTTTTACAAAACGATTACGATCCATTCTTTACTCCTTTCTTTCACGATTAAGTTACCAACTTGTTTGCATCCTCGCTTTGCATTGGACACGCGAAGAAGCCGATACGAGCTTAGTAACAGTTCGCATAAATAGGATTATCTAAAAAAGCATCATCGCTATTATTTTAACATAAAGCCCGTCATTCTGCGATATAGAGCCGTTTCTACCAGTATGATTGGCAAGTCTAAATAAACGTATTCCCTTTTTGAGAATTACGGCAGAATTAAACTCTGGATAGCGCTTTATCATAAGTCGATTTCTTCTTAATTTCACAGATAGCTAGTTTATAAAACTTGATTCACAAAAAGTTCCACGTGAAACTTTTTTATTGTTAAAACATCATTTTTTCATGATCCTACAAATCAAAAAGACTGGTGCTAAGCCAATTGTTTTATTTGAATATCCATATCTCAGCTGATTTCCCATTCTAAGCAATTCAATAAGCTTACAACCTGACCTTCTTTGAAATAACTCACCCTACCCTAATCCTCCTAATAATGGCTCTGAAAAAGCTAAAAAACCTCTCAACGACCGCTGAAAGTCATTGAGAGGTTTCATCAAGTATCTTATTCTTCGCCTACGAATGGTAACAAGCCCATGATACGTGCTCGTTTGATAGCGATAGTCAATTTACGTTGGTTTTTCGCACCAGTCCCAGTCACACGACGTGGCAAGATTTTGCCTCGTTCGCTGATGAAACGTTTAAGCAATTCAACATCTTTGTAATCGATGTGTTCGATGTGGTTAGCTGCGATATAGTCAACTTTACGACGTTTACGTCCGCCTCTACGTTGTTGTGCCATTTAAATTCCCTCCTGTCAATTTACCCATTAAAATGGGAGATCATCGTCGGAAATGTCGATAGACGTCCCGGAATTGCTGAATGGATCAGCAGTATCACGGTCGAAATTCGGCATCCCATTGAATGGTTGAGAAGTTTTGTTTTGATTTTGATCGAATGAGTTATTGTTGCTTGAGCTTTGTTGGCCACCACTGTAACTATTGGTTGAACCAAAGTTACTAGAATTGTTGTTGTAACTACCACCAGCTTGTTGACGTTGTTCAGACTGTTGTCTTGACTCCAACAATTGGAAGTTATCCGCTACGACTTCTGTGACATATACTCGTTGACCTTGTTGATTTTCATAATTACGTGTTTGGATACGTCCAGTAATACCTAGCAAAGTACCTTTTTTAGCATAGTTTGCCATAGTTTCTGCTGGTTTACGCCAAATGACGCAATTGATGAAATCTGCTTCCCGATCACCATTTTGATTGGTAAAGTTACGATTTACCGCCAGAGTGAATGTTGCTACTGCAGCTCCACTCGTGGTATAACGCAATTCAGGATCCTTGGTCAAGCGACCGACTAAAACGACATTGTTAATCAAAAGTCCACGCTCCTCTCCTCATCGTTAAAATGTTTCACGTGAAACAAAATCAGATGAATTATACTTCTTCTTTAACAATCATGTGACGAAGAATATCGTCGTTGATTTTTGCCAAACGGTCAAATTCGTTGATCGCTGCAGCAGTTGATGGAGAAGTAACTTTAACGATGTGGTAGATACCTTCACGGAATCCGTTCATTTCGTACGCTAAGCGGCGTTTTTCCCAATCTTTTGATTCAACGACTTCAGCACCGTTGTCTTTCAAGATTGAATCGAAACGTTCGATCAAAGCAGCTTTTGCTTCCTCATCAATGTTTGGACGAATAATGTATGTGATTTCATACTTCGCGTTTTCCATTGATTTTCACCTCCCTATGGACTTTGGCCCTCAGCTTTTCTGAGAGCAGAGAGAGCTGTCTTTTCAGACTACTCACAAAGTAAAAGTATACAGGAAATCTTCTAGTAAAGCAAGTTTTTTATTTATAATGCTTGTTTTTACTCTTTTTGAAATTGACAGGAGGGAGCATCTCAACCATCCTGACCCCTCCATGGGAAAGTACGCAAAACGGATGAAAGTAGGAGGCAAGATATAAAAAATAGCCAGGTTGGGGTTGCGCCTAATAAATGGGAATCACGCCCTAGGATTTGAATAAAACTGAGGAAGACAAAGTAAGCTTCCGAGCATCAATGGTAACTAGTGAAAATCCATCGTTTTATGCCCCCTCCTGCGATTTTAGTTAAAAAAGGCAATGAAGGTACCTGCCATCAGTAAACATCGGTCAGCGGCTATTCTACGCCCCCATTTCTCCCACTCATAGCGTTAGCCATATTTCCCAAAAAGCCCCGGTCACTTTTCCACAGTGGATAACTTTCGCTTAAGAACAACACTTTTAAGTTTTCCACAAATCAGAAAATTTCCCTCAGAAAATTTGCTTTAGGATTTATCCACAATGACCAGAGACTAAAAAAATCAGGGTAAACTTACTTCTAGAGAAATACTTGGATTGTAGTGGAACCGATAAATACCAAGGAAAGAACCATTAACATTTTGCTAGAGCAGCTTAACAAACCGCTACTCAGAACCGAACTATAGGTAAAAAAGTTTCTTTGCCCTCGGACATCTTTCACACGACAACCCATTTCCTATAGAGCTAATTTTTACCTTCTTCGTGACATCAATATGACAGCATGATATGCCACTTAGTTCCTGATACAGCAGCCTTTTTGGAACTTATTTTATAAGTTCCAGATATAATCGAGTAGGAGATGAGAGATTAATTCCCTCACCGACCTCTCACACCACCGTACGTACGGTTCCGTATACGGCGGT
>NZ_JBMRGR010000027.1:0-31495 GCF_049384045.1 Enterococcus diestrammenae | reverse complement strand
GATAGAAACTTGCTTAGACTCTATTTTTTTAAAGCTTACCCTTCATAGGCTGCTTCAAACAAAGCGACGATATCGGCGCGGATAGAAACTTGCTTAGACTCTATTTTTTTAAAGCTTACCCTTCATAGGCTGCTTCAAACAAAGCGACGATATCGGCCTGGTTGCCTTTTCGAGGATTAGAAAAGGCATTGCCATCTTGCAAGGCATTTGCGGCCATCAATTCGAAGTCTTTTGGATCCGCACCGATGGATTTGATGTTTGCGGGGATACCGACATCTTCAGAGATGCGTTCCAAGGCTGCGATCCCTTTTTCGGCTGCGGCCATTTGGGAGAGACCGTCGATGTTTTCTCCAAGCATCACAGCGATGTTGGCAAAGCGTTCTGGACAGGCAATCATATTCCAACGTTCCACTGCGGGCATCAAGACTGCGCAACAAACACCATGGGGCGCATCATATTGGCCTCCAAGTTGGTGAGCCATCGCATGTACGTAACCGAGGTCCGCATTGTTAAAGGCCATGCCGGCTAAAAGTGAGGCATAGGACATGTTGGTGCGGGCTTCTAAATCATGACCGTTAGCCACTGCCCGGCGTAAATACTGACCGATTAGTTTGATACCTTGTTCAGCTTGAGCGTCAGTGATGGGATTGCGGTTTTCCGACACGTAAGACTCGACGCAGTGGCATAAGGCATCCATCCCGGTAGCAGCTGTCAATTTTTGTGGGACATCTAGCATTAACAAAGGATCATTGAAAGAGACTAGTGGTACATTGCGCCAAGAAACCACGACAAATTTCAAGTGGGTTTCTTCATTGGTCAACACGGCATGGCGGGTAATTTCTGAGGCAGTTCCGGCTGTGGTATTGACTGCCATCAATGGAGGAAGCGGTTCAGTCAAAGTTTCGATACCTGCCAATTTGGTCAAATCTTCACCATTGGATAAGAAAATACCGATTCCTTTCCCACAATCATGGGCAGAGCCACCCCCCACGGTGATAATGGAATCACAGCTAGCTTCTCGGTACATCGCGGCACCGGCATGGACGTTGCGGATTTTGGGATTGGGTTCGACACCATCAAAAATAACGTAGTCTACGCCAGCCGCTTGTAAGCTTGTTTCAGTTTGCTTCACGGGACCATTTTCCATATTTCGCAAAAAACGATCGGTAACAATCAAGGCTTTCTTCATATGAAGCATGTTTGCTCGGTCACCGATTTTCTCGATCACTCCTGGCCCAAAGAAATTCACACTAGGCATCATAAAATCAAAATTGGTTTTCACTATAAATCGCTCCTTTTTATTCCTCAAAGACTCTATTTCGACCAACAACTGACGACGGTGACAAGATACGCACTTTTCTAGAGGATTGCTCAAGAAGCCTAATCTTGTGAATCTCGTCACGATTTCTACTAGTATCCTAAACCCTCGGACAGTAAAAAGCATGACACTCGGATAGCCAATTTTGACGAAAATCGATAGGATTATCTTGCAAAATAGTCTTTGTTTGTTATTTTCCATAGAAGTTATATACTAGAAGTCATCAGAGCTTGCTCATTTATTTTTCGAACTGGCTCTCACTCACCAAGGAGGAGGTCACCATGGCAGCATCTTTTGAATTGCAACAAGTTTTGGATCTGGAAAAATGGGCACAACTACAAGAAAAAATAGCCCTTGCCACCAACTTAGCGATTATTTTGGTGGATTATCGTGGCAAACCAGTCACTCGTCACAGCCAAGTTAAACCTTTTTGTCGTTTGGCTCGGGCTCACCCTACCTTAGCTGTTTACTGTGAAAAATGTGATGCCCGCGGTGCTCTCGAAGCAGTTCGAACTGGGGAGCCTTTTATTTATCGGTGTCATTTTGATATTTTAGATATGGCAATTCCGATTTTGGTAGATGATCGCTATGTGGGAGCCATCATGGCAGGGGAAATCTTAGCCACCGAGGAACAGTCCACTTTTGAACAAGTACTAAAGCTGGAGGACCATCCTGAAGTCGCTGCCTTTAAGGCCCAACACCAAGAGCTGATCGACGCTTATCCCCGGCTGCCGGCAACCGCGATGCACCATGCAGCCGCCATGTTAGAGCAGTTATGCGAGTATATCGTCAGTGAAGCTATAAAAAAGGAATATTTAGTACAAGCCTACAAGCAGTCCTTGCGTATTCAAGCACAGCCACTTACTTCCGAAAGCTGGTCAACACCGAAAGACTCTACCAATTTGGCCTATCTCCAAGAAGAACTCCGCCAAAGCTTATTGATTCAGCGCTTGTCAGAAAATAGCATCTATCAAGCCAAAAATCAGCAACTCCAACCAGCGATTGATGCCGTTTTTGCTAATAAAAACGCCCACTTGGACTTAGGGCAGTTGGCCGCTTTAGTGAATCTCAGTCCCACCTATCTCAGTCGCTTGTTACGAGAAGAGTTTGGGGAACCTTTCAGCCAAATCTATGCTAAGTTGAAAGTCTACTGGGCCCAAGAATTGCTGCAAAACAGCGACTTACCGATTGCTGAAATTAGTGATGCCTTGGGTTTTGTGGAACCAAGCTATTTTATTCGCTCTTTTAAAAAAATTGTTGGCACCACACCTTTAAAATGGCGCCAGGCAAAGGGGCGATAAGAACGCTCTGCATACAAAAAAACGCTTCTTACCTCTCCATGTTTGGATCAGTTAAGAAGCGTTCCTATTATTCTTTTAGAAAAGCTGTCATGGCGTTAGCTTATTCGCTAACAGTTACTTCGCCTTCTACTTTGGCACCATTTTCTTCAAGTTTAGCTGAGTCTTGGTATTCTTGTTTTTCGAAAGTGACGTTGCCAGTCACTGTCGCGCCGTCAAGGACGAAGCCATTTGCTTTTACCAAAACATCCCCAGTTACCGTCCCGTGAACGATGTTTAAGTTTTCGGATTCGACGATCAATTGTGGTACGGTGATGTTGTATTCAGCAGTTACATTACGATCTTTATCTTGAGAGTACAACGCCAATTTACGATAGATGTCGGCAGAAGCGTCCCCTTTGTCATGGAATTCGCCAGCGACAGTCACATCTTTATCAAAAGTCATATCTTGCGTCACACCGACAATCCAGTTACCGTCTGCACTCAAAGCTTTTTCAATCACACTAGGATCTGCGCTTACAGATGCTGTGGAAAGAACTTCAGGTGCACTTGAGGCTGTCGTTTGTTCAGTAGCTGCTGAACTGCTTGCTGCTGAGCTATCTGCGGTATTGTTGTCACTGCTACATGCGCCTAAAGTGATAGCTAACAAGGCCAAAGCAGAGACACTTGCGATTTTTTTCGTAATCATAAAATAGAACCCCTTTTCTTTTTTAGTGAGAATCACTATCAATTAAATGATACTACCCTCTAGCGGAAAAGGAAAACTATATGCTTAGCAACGCTGTAGGGCGCTAAAGGGAAATAACGCTGACCCTAACCCTTTTTTCCTTTGCTAGTTGCTACGGGATATTTGATAGCATTTTTTACCAGTTTTTCAGCAATGATTTCGTCGATGTCAAAGCCGAGATTATCTGCCATCATGTAGGCATAAATCAAGACATCGGCGATTTCCTCTTTCAAATGCTCTTGGTCCACCTTGGCTTCTTCTGCCGTGCGCCACTGAAAAATCTCCAATAATTCGTTGGCCTCAAGCGAAATGGAAATTGCCAAATCTTTCTCATTATGAAATTGGCGCCAATTTCGTTCATCACGAAACTGATTGATTAAGGCCATGCTCTCCTTTACTTTGGTCATGTGCTCTCCTTCTTTCTCCTTAGATAATGAGCTGTGAAGCTGCTCCAATGAATCTTGACCTTTTCACTATACGCAAAATCTGAAAAATCTGCAAAAAAGATAAATTTTTACTCATAACCACCATTTTTTGTGAAGTTTCTCTATAATACTAGCAGCAGGAGTCTCGCCTAACTTGCAAATGATAGTCAAAACAAGAATTAATTCTTCAATTACAAGGAGTTTTTCTATGGAACTTATCAGCGGTTTGATTTTTTGGATACCCGTCACGCTCTTTATCCTCATCTTGCTGCGAATCATCAATTGGGATAAAGAACGGGTCAATATCGCCTTGTTAACAGGATTGTTGTTGTTTTTTATTTGGCAAGTCCTCGAACATCGCCACTTTGAACCCAGTTGGCTTTTGGCGCTACGGATTAGCGGCCTCTTTTTGTCCTTAGTGGCGTTAATCCTCTACCTCTTAAAAATCACCAAAAAATAAAATAGATAAACACGGCTCGCCCTCTGGCAGAATCCAGATTGCGAGCCGTGTTTTTATCTTTTAACCTTGATGGGTCACTGTTTTTGTGACAAAATCTATCGCTGTCCGCTTACCTTCGTGAGGAAAGTTCCACAAGCCCTGTTGCAAAGTAATCTTCAAAATACAAGTATTCGGATCCTCATCGTTATTTGCCTCTTGGTACCATTCAGCAAACACTTCTCGCAAGCGCTCAGCAATTTCAGCATTTTGTGGATCTTTCGTCCAGCCCAAGTTTTCTCCATAACCGGTGGCAGTAAAACTTTCCACAACATAACACAACGCCACATTGGGATTGGCTGCGAGTTGTTGCATTTTTTTGGTGGTGGCATAAGTCGTGGTGTAAAAGGCCCCATCTTGATAATAGGAATCTACAAAGCGCGTGTCCGGCATTGGCTGCCCGCTCTCTGAGGTTTCCAAAGCAATCGTAGCAATTCCAATCAAATTATCCTTATTGCCAAACTTTTCTTGTAGTTCAGTTAGTGCCTGCTGAAAATCATTCATTTACAAATCCCCCATCTGTATGCTTTTTTCCCCAAAGTAAGAAAATGAATTTTCCCCTTACAAATAGTTTAACAAAAGATGGCGCCAAGGGGAAATTCAAACCCAGGGAAAAAAGCGACTGACAGATGGTCTAGGCCAAGGGCTAGCGGGCTATTTCCGTCGTTTTCGAGTTTCCTTCACCGTCACTTTTGAGCCTTCTTTGCGAAAATACCAGAGGGTACCGCTAATCATCATCAACCCTAGTAAGCCAAAGCCTAACATGCCGACACCGCCAGTTGCTGGCAAAGTGCCTTTTGGTTTGTTGAAGATGGTTTGACGGGTTTTGCCGCTGTCAGCTGTGACCGGTACTGTTCCTTGACTCAAAACGTAACCCGCTGGTGCAGCGATTTCCTCTAGTTGATAAGTGCCAGCACCACTCAAACCATAAACACCAAAATCCCCAGCAGCATCTGAAAGTAAGAGGCTAGCCTCCCCTTTGTTGGTCGTCCATTTCACATCATACCCTTTTGCTAAACCGGTGACTTCAGCTAGCTTGTCGGGTCCATTGAAGAGTTGCAAGTACTGCCCTTCTACATTTTTCAAGACAAACTTAGCCCCCGCCAACGCTTCTTGGGTATAAGCATCTTTTTTGCGGAAGATTTTCCCATAGGTTTTGATGGTCTTGCGGGCGGTGCGGTGGGTAAAATTATTTTTAAAGGTTACTTGGTTTTCGATTTCTCCCAAAGTATCCCCTAAGACTTGCATCTTCACATCAAAGGTCAAGGTCTTCCCCGCATAAGGTACTAGTTGCTCTGGCTCGCTGAAAGTTAGGCTAAAACTCCCCGCTGTGGCTGCAAAACTAGTGGCAATGTCGCTAACGCTAACACCACCATAACGCAGAGAATCTTTGATGGCCGTCTCATCTGCGACTAACGCCAAAGTATCAGAGTAGCTATCCACAAACTGATACAGGCTGTAATGGCGGATATCTTGGGGGATCACACTGGAGATAGTATAAGTAACCACTTGTCCCCGGTCCACCCCATCATCATCTACCGTTTTTTCCACTGGCGGCACTTGATAGTTGTAGGCAACCGCTGATGGCCGATTCTTTAGCAGATTTCCTTGTAAATCATAGTAGCTATATGTGACAGTCATTTCCGAAGTCACATGAGCCACCACAGCAGCAGGGGTTTTGTAATGGAATAACAGGGAGTCATTTGCTTGCAGCCCGGCTTTGGCTACGCTGCTATCCATTTCGGTAAAAGTGTAATCTCCCGGTAACAGTGGCAACGCTGGCAAGCTCACCAAGCCGGCAGCATTCGCGGTTAAGATTGCCCCAGCTGGCAGTGGATCGGAGAAGGTCGAATCAAAGGCTGCTGTCTCGGTGTTGTAAAGCTTACCTGTGGGTCCTGTCAAATAAAAAGTAGCACCTGCTAGTGGCGTGGTAGCACCGGTAGGATTGACCCCATATTTAATAAAAGCTAGCGTCAGTTCTTTGATGACATTTTTGGGATAAACATGGACGAGGTTTCGCAGTTGTTGGGTAGCTTCCTCATGTACCGGCAAGCCGAGGATGAAATCCTCCGATTGACTGCCGACCACCCCTGCCGGTCGAATGGTTTCCACAAAGCGATAGACAGCATTTTTGCCACTGCTGGTGAGGGGCAAGGCAAGGTCAGCTACCCCATCCCCATCGGTTAAAGGCGTCGTTGCCACTGGCGTACCGCTGGCGGGGGTGGCCAATAAACTAGCCGTCGCGGTCGCTGTTTTGGCTTCGTTATCCCCGCTAGCGGCTGCATAAGCTATCCAATAAGCACTAGTCACATCATAGACTGAAAAACCAACCCCTGCTAAACCAGTTCCTGGAAAATCAGTCATTTCCCCACCTGTATTAGGTATTTTTTCCGGTAAGGTGGTGTATTGCATCTTGTGAATCCGAATGGTTTGTTTCGTCGGTCCTGTCGCCCACGCTTGGCTCACCCCAGTAACCAAGAGCCCAATTAATAACGGTAGTAACAGTAGCAGACCTTTAATTTTTGCTTTTTTCATTCGCTTTTTCCTCCTCTCATTGTCCCTTGCGGAAACGATGCTTCCAAAGCGCAATAGCAGTGATGATCAAGGACAAACCAATTAGCCAAAACCCTGTCTTGGTAGCACCAGTCCGCGGCAGTAGTGGCGACTGCCCTTTGGTATCTGGCAGGCTAACAGGTGTAGCAGTGACGGGTGTCGGAGAGGTGACCGGCGTTGAAGGGGGCGGAGGAAGTGGCGTGATGGGAAGCGGCGTCGTATCTGGCTTAATCGGAGGAGCGGTTTTCGAATTAGTAACCTGTGGTGTTTTGCTTTCTTGGGCTCGCAGGGGGATCTCTCCGGTGATTCGTTCTGCCATAGTTTGACCGTTCACCGTCACCAAGGTATCCCAAGTCGGAGGGATCACTACCGGAATTTCTTTGGAAGCAGCACTCAGCTGATAACCTGTGGGAGCTTGAACTTCCTCAAAATAATAAGTCCCTGCTGGCAAAAAGTGTGAATCCGTATCTACCAATCCCGTCTGGTCGGAAGCAAAGACCGCGAGACGTGCATCTGACAAAGGTGAAGCCGCCATCTTCGTAACCCAAGTATTTTCTCCAGTCGTCGTGGTTTCTTCAGCCAGGTATTCTTTTTTATCAGCAGTTTGTCGGTACAAGACAAACTTGGCACCAGTTAAGGGGGCTTGGGCTTTTAGCTGAGCATCCACTTTATAAAAATAGGGACTGCGAAGGTAACTGACATTTTTCGGATAAAGATGTAACGCCTGGCCTTTCGCTTCAACAGCTAAGGGGAAGGTCAACATCAAGGGAAAGGCTTTTTGCGTCAAATCCACACTGACTGTCGTGGCTAGTCCCGTCTCGAGGATCAGATAAGCACTAGCTAGCCCCGCTTGAGTCGGCGCCAGTTGCAAGTGGATGATGCCATCATGAGGCTGTGGGGTCCCACTCTCATCAGGTACCCCAGTCCGAGCCGTGATAAAACTGGTAGCCAATTCAGTAGCCCCCGTCGCCTCCGGATTGATTAAAGGTACCTTGTGCAAAGCTTGGATTTGTTCTAACGCATAGGTGCGATCAGCAAAGTCTTGGGCAAACGTAACCGGCGTCTGCCCAGCTGCTAACGCCTTCTGATATTCTGGCGTAAAATCATACACTTTGAAGATCGCCCCATTCAATGGTAGGGAAGGATCAGACAACAACTCGTCGGTCAAGGTTTGCTGCATATCAGATATTTGGGTTCCTTGATTGTCGTAATGCCATTGATTTACTGCATCTGGCTGCGTCTCTCGCCACTGCCAGTCGCGAAAAAGACGCTTGTGTAAGTAAACCTCCACGACTTCGTTTTGTTCCTCACCCTGAACCACTGTCGGCAAGCTGAGAAACACAGGCACTAGCAACAAAACTAAGATGATGCTTCGTAGGATTTTCATTGTTCCCCCTCCTTGCCTTGACGCTGGGTGACAAAATACCAACTAGAGGCGCCAATCAAAAGGATGGCAAGGATCACGTAGCTCAAACTGCCAAAGCCTCCTGTTTTCGGTAACGGATTGGCAGGATCATTGGTGACGGTAAATTGCAGTTGGTTAGGGTCCTCTCCCGTGGTCAAGGTCACCGTTACTTCTTCGGCAGCTTTACCGGCATAGGAAACGGTCGCTGTGCCATTTTCGGCAATCGTTAATAAAAAGCCCCCTTGTAAGCGCTGATAACCAGTAGGAGCGGTGGTTTCTTTGATGACGTAGGTTCCTGGCGTCAACGGATAAGGCTGGTTTGGATCCGTGCCACTCATAAAAGGCGCCAAACCAGCAGCGTCAGAAGTCGCTGTGGCGAGTACTTGATCCTCACCTGGTAAAAATAATGAAAAGGTCGCCCCGGGTAAGCCTTGCTTGTCGGCGGTAGCCTGCTTGCGGATACTAAGCTCAAAAGGCTTCAACTGGTTCGTAATCGTACCCAAATCCACTTGCAATTGATGATCCGTTGCTGTTACCGAGACTTCCTGATCTTGACCGGCCATGACAAATTTCACTTGACCATCTGCGCCTATCGTGACAGTTCCCAGTTCACCTAAAGCTTGGTAGCCAGTCGGTGACGTGCTTTCCTTCAACACATAACTCCCCGGAAGGACGCCACTGAGTTGGTGACGCCCAGGTACTGCTGCCGTTTCCGCAAAGGTATAGCGGACTTCACCTGCTTGAAGTAGCTGGAAGACCGCACCAGCCAAAGGAAGTGTTCCTGTCTTTTTATGAAGCGTCAACGCTACTGGCAACAGCCGATTTTTGATCTTACCAAGGTGGACAGTTACCCGCTCGGCGGTGGTATCCACCGTGATTGTTTGAGTTACCTCGCCTTTTTTGAAGGTAATCGAAGCATCCGCAGCAATCACCAGGGTACCAATCTCCCCAAGTGGTGCAAAACCAGTAGGCGCTTCAGTTTCTACTAAACGGTAAGTGCCCGGCGCGAGGTCGGTGGCTTGGTGTTGACCGGAGGCATCGTTGGCTTCGGTTAAAGTGATACTCGGCAGCCCTTCTCGTTGCAATTGGAAGGTGGCGCCGACCAAAGCTTTGCCGCTTCCATCAACTTTTGCCAAGGTCAAATCAATGGGTTTTCGTTGGTTGACGATATTTCCAAGATTAACCGTAAGCTGCTCACCGGTGGTATCCACGCTCAACTCTCGCTGACGGCCCTCAAGTAACCACTGAATATTCCCGTTAGCTCCAATCGTCACGGTACCTAGCTGACCCCGTGGGATAAATCCCGGTGGCGCCTTGCTTTCTACTAGTTGATAAACACCGGGAGCTAACTCCGCCACCTGATGCATGCCATCTGCGCCTTCAGTCAAGGTGAAGGTCTCGTCCCCTTTTTTCAACTGAAAGACCGCACCAGTGAGGGCTTCACCAGCTTCATTGGTCTTCTTCAAGGTTAACGTGACCGCTTTCAAGCGATTAACTACTTGATTATTGGTCAAGCCTTGGACGCTACCGTCTGGATTGACCGTCACCGCCAGTGGTTCAAAAGCTTTAAACGGACCTAGTGGACTGATTTCTTCCAACAGGTAGTCCCCGGGAATGACCCCGGTAAATTGCATCTGGCCTTGAGCATTTGCAACGGTTCCCGTATACGTCTGTTCTCCCACTAAGCGAAATTGGGCCCCTGCCAGTTTTGCTCCAGCGCTATCCACTTTGGTCAACGTCAAATCTACCAGTTTCAAATGGCGCACAGAAGGCACCGCGTAGTTTAGTTTGCCGGTACTACTACTGTCCAAGGTCGTTCCACCATTGGTCGGATAAAACTTACCATTTTGGTAGGCAGCTTTTAGCGTGACCCGATACGTGATGCGCAAGCCTTGGCGACCATTGCCATCGATGCCTAAGCTGACATTCGTTGCAGTCAGACCACTCCCGTTGGTGGCAATCGCTACATTGCGAGCGTATTGAGCCCCAGTCGTCGTCGAAACCAATACCGGTGGTGATAGTGCATTGTTTTTCACTGAAAAGCTGTAGGTCTGCAAGCTTCCGGGATTAAAGGTGACATACTCACTCATAGGATCAATGATCGTGCCGACCGAAATCGTATTCACTAGTTCAGCGACAGAAGTGTTAAGGGCGTTGACTAATGAACTGATATCATTGGCACGATAGGAACCAGCTCTTCCCAAGGCATCCACGACCACATTGGCAGCTGTCCCTGTATGAAACCCTACACCGTACCAAAATGGCGTACTAAACTCATTTTGACGTTGTGTGATAAAAGGGAGCGTCTGACTGGAGTAATCACTATTGCCGTTCCCTTCGTAAAGCTGGCTGGCGGTGGTCAGTCGCAAAATCCGGTCGCTGTTCGTCCGACTTTTCGTCGTCAGGGCTAAGGATTGATCGAGGGTCTTACTGTCAGCATACGTCGCTGTCGGATAATAAGTCGGCACGCCATCGGTAATCGTCACCAAGACTTTTGCCACACCGGCCCGCGCTCCATAGCTTGGCGTCGTCAAAAGTTTCAAGCCAGCATCCACGCCAAGAAACGTCGGGGTTCCGCCTGTGGGGGCTTCATTGAAGATCGCATGGTTCATCAAAGCATTGACCCCACCATTACTTGTTCCTACAAACCCCGTCAAGCTAGCCGGCAGATTATTGCCACTAAAGCTAGGAATAGCTGCAAAGGAAGCAATTTCGGCTTTGGTACGCCAGCTATCATCAGAACCCTGATACCCGGAAAACCCGGCTATGCCAATCCGCACGTCTCGTCCCGGGGTAAACATATCCGTGGCAAACTGGCTGACGGCACTTTTCAAACTGTCCCAATTGGCACCGGCCATGGAACCGGATTTATCGATGACAATCACCACATCCACTTGTTTGATTGGCTTAATCGCATCCCCAATCGTATCCAACTGCACTTTGAATTGATCCGGACTGCCAGGAATTGGGGCGACCGTCTTCTTAAGATTGATTCGACCAAAAGTCGTCTGTCCAGCTACCGGTGTACCATATTCATGATACCCATTGACAAAGTTCAAACTACCGGTTTCGGTAACATTGAAAAGCTGGACCCCAGAAGCGTCAGATTTGCCATAATGGTAATTGCGAATATGTTGGTGAACACCACCCGACTGGTTTCCAGACAGATACTCCTCCGTATAATTTGTTGGGTAAATTCCCGTGCCATCGTCTTCATAGCTGAAGTCGCCAGCTAAGGCCGCTAAATTTTGTGGCACTGCTGTAGGAAAATTATTCACCGCCCGGGGCCCACTAATCGTAGGCGCGGTCACTGGGCTGGAGGATTCCGTGGTTGATTCATTGGTTGACTCAGTCGTAGGGACAGTGCTCACTTCGCTTTCTGTCGTCGGTGCAACTGGTTCTATCGAGGTGGCCGTCTCTTCATCAGTAGCTACAGGCAAAGTCGTTGCTGTTGCGGCCTCAGAGGTTGTCGTGGTTTTTGCTGGAGAGACAGTTGTAGCTGTTACTTCTTCACTAGCATGTGGTGAGGTTGCTGTTGCTGAGGTCTCCAAGCCTTCTTCACTATTGGAAGTACTAGTGGCTGCTGTTGTTGTAGCTTGTTGCCGGGGTTCGATGCGATGAGGACCACTTTCTGCTGGGGTCAAGCTGTTGTCAGTCAGAATTTCTGAGTTCTCTGACCGTTTCTCGCCATCAATTTGGTCTTGACTCGTTTTGGTAGACCGCCCCAACGACCACGTCTTAGTAGCCAGTTGCAACGTAATTTCAAGAGGGGTTTGTCCGTCTGTCGTCATCTCTAACTGACCCTGACTTTGAGGGCTAAAATCAGGTTCCACCCACCAATCATCGATTTGCTGCCAACCATTTGCAGCAGTGACGACACCCCCTGCGCCCAACTTCACTTTTAAACGGGAGCTATCAGCTGCCTCAATCTGCTTTTTGTCATAGGTTACTCGCCAATGATTTTGCCTGTCCGTCGTGTTTTCCTGAGTGACCGCCACCGCTAACCGTTGATTGTTCACTAATTGAACGGCTGTTTCAGTCACGGCTTCCGCTTTCAAGGGGAAAAACGCCGCCAACTGGAGCACGTATGGTACCACCAACGCCAACATTAAGAACACCGCAAAGAGTCGTTTTTGTTTGCCCATGTTCACCCTTCCTTTCTCCAGACACCTGATACCGATTCCTACAAACAGTTGCTCAAAGCCAACTAACCAACCAAATAAAAAACCTTAGCAGCAAGTAGTGAAAAGAATATTCGTTTTTTATTTTTTATTATTCCGGACGTTCTTGATCCTTTCCCCTCAAAAAAACAGTTTTTTTTACATTATTACAATAAGCTAAAATCTTCTATTCGCCGTAATTATATAACATAAAATAGTTCAAAATCTATAAATTTGTCTGTGATTTTTGACACATTAATCCTCCTAAAAATTAGGCTAACCTACCTTTTTCTTCCGATAAAGAAATCAAGATTAAAATTATCAGAATCATCAGATAAAAAACAAAATAATACAGCTCACTAGGCTGATCAAATCCGCTATCAGGTGGCTTTTCCGCTTTTCTTTTTTCTGATTGTTACCCGCCAGACAAAGTAAGCCCCTGTTCCCTTCACCCGAAAATACGTTATTCAAATAAAATTAAAAAACGATACTCTATCCGTATTTAAGATAAAAAACCTGCTCTATGTGTAGCTTTTCACTTAGCCAGTGACTCTCTCAAACACCTTGTTAGGAAAGCCAACAAAACTATGCTATTCTGACCGTGAAATCTCTGACCGATAGCGCAAGAGAAATGAGGGGATCGCCATGGCTACTAAGCCGAAGCAAGTGAAAAAAAGACGATGGTTGGATATCTTAATGTCTTTGCTGCTAATCGCTGGTGTGGCCATCGCCTTTTATCCCTTCGTCAGCGATAAAATCAATCAATTACTGGATCAGCAGTTGATTAGTTATTATCAGCGACAAGCCAATCAACTAGATCAACAGGAACGGCAAAAAATTGCCGATCAACAAAAGACCGCAAACCAGCAGCTGGCCCGAGAAGGTCTCAATCCTGGAAGCGATCCCTTCAGCGGGGCAAGAACTTCTAAAAAAACCGCCACTTCCTCTGACTATTACCAAGAACATACGATTGGCGTCATCCAAATCCCAAAAATCAAAGTCAAACTACCTATTTTCGATCAGACCACGGAACTCTTTTTACAAAAAGGCGCTACTCTTTTAGCTGGCACATCCTTTCCTACCGGTGAAGTAGCGACCCACAGTGTGATCTCCGCCCATCGAGGACTGCCGGAAGCCAAGTTATTTACCGATTTGCCACAACTAGAGCTGGGAGATTTGTTTTACTTCGAAACCCATCAGCAAACCCACGCGTATCAAGTGGACCAAATCAAAGTCATCCTCCCCACTGAAACGGATAGTCTCCAAATTGACGAAGATGCCACCTTGATCACTCTGATGACTTGCACGCCTTATATGATTAACAGCCATCGCCTCTTAGTGCGAGGGCACCGGATTGCTTATGAGCCCACCATGCAGAAAAGCCTCACCACCGCTAACAACCACCGTCGTCTGACCCAACTGTTGACGTTTCTCACTGCCGGCCTTGTACTTCTAGTAGTCAGTATTTTTTTAGTCAAAAAATGGCGGTACAAAAGCTAGCGACCCTTGCCTACCATGGCTATCCCCACTTTGACTTTTCGTCCATCAACTTTTTTGAAGCTTGAATTTTTTACTTGTCTCCGATAAAACCAAGTGCTCTTGTAGATACTCTGAAAACCGCAAAAAGCCGTAGCCCCCAGTTAAGGGGACTACGGCTTTTTCAGATTTCAGCCAAGCGTCAATCAATTGGCAACGATATTCACCAATTTTCCTGGAACAACGATCACTTTGCGAATCGTCTTGCCGGCGATCAGTTCGGCTACATGGTCATGATTTTTCGCCAAGGTTTCCATTTCTTCTTTGGTAGCATCTGCCGGGATGCTGGCTTTGGCTTTGACCTTGCCATTGACTTGGAAAACGACTTCCACTTCAGCTTCTACCAAGGCAGCTTCATCATAGACTGGCCATGACACATAACTGATGCCGCCTTCGTTTCCGAGGATACTCCAAAGCTCTTCTGCCACGTGAGGCACGATCGGCGCCAAGAGTTGGACGAAGCCTTCCACGAAGATATATGGCAAAGCATCGACTTTATAAGCTTCGTTGGTGAAGACCATCAGCTGGCTAATCGCTGTATTGAAGTGCATGTGTTCGTAGTCTTCCGTTACTTTTTTGACCGTTTGATTGTAAACTTTGGTCAGTTTGCCGTCGTTGAAGTTGGTGATGCGATCCCGCATTTTGCCATCTTCGTCCACGATCAAACGCCATACCCGATCCAAGAATTTGCGAGAACCTTCTAGGCCATTTTCGCTCCAAGCGATGGAAGCATCCAATGGTCCCATAAACATTTCATACAAGCGGAGGGTATCTGCACCGTATTGTTCCACCACGTCATCAGGATTGACAACATTGCCCCGAGACTTAGACATTTTTTCATTGTTGCCACCTAGAATCATGCCTTGGTTGTACAATTTTTGGAAAGGTTCTTTGGTTGGTACCACACCCAGATCATACAAGAATTTGTGCCAGAAACGCACATACAGCAAATGCAGCACTGCATGTTCTGCCCCACCGATATAGATGTCCACTGGCAGCCAACGTTCGAGTTTTTCATAGTTTGCCAGTTCGTTTTTATTGTGGGGGTCAATAAAGCGCAGGTAATACCAAGAGCTCCCCGCCCATTGTGGCATCGTATTGGTTTCCCGACGACCTTTCTTGCCAGTGACTGGATCGACGACATTGACCCAATCGGCAATATTGGCCAATGGGGATTCCCCGGTACCACTTGGTTTGATATCTTTGGTAACTGGCAGACGCAATGGCAATTCTGCTTCAGGGACTGTCGTAGTCGTGCCATCTTCCCAATGAATCACAGGAATTGGTTCACCCCAGTAGCGCTGACGAGAAAACAGCCAATCCCGCAAACGATAGCTAACTTCCTCTTTCCCTACACCATTTTCTTCTAACCAAGCATTCATCTTGGCGATGGCTTCTTCTTTGTTCAAGCCATCCAAAAAGCCGGAATTGATGTGGACACCGTCTTCTGTATAAGCCGCTTCCGTCACATCCCCACCTGCAAGCACTGGGATAATATCCAAACCAAACGTTTTAGCAAACTCAAAATCCCGTTCATCATGAGCGGGTACGGCCATGATAGCCCCAGTACCGTAGCTAGCTAGGACATAATCCGCAATCCAAATCGGAATTTCTTTGCCATTCACTGGATTGATCGCATAGGCTCCGGTAAAGACGCCGGTTTTTTCTTTCGCCAAGTCGGTCCGGTTCAGGTCAGATTTTTTCTCTGCTTCATCGATGTAAGCATCGACAGCGGCTTTTTGCTCAGGGGTGGTGATGGTTTGCACCAAGTCCAACTCTGGCGCAAGCACCGCATAAGTCGCACCGAATAGTGTATCAGGTCGAGTAGTGAAAACAGTGAATTCTTCTGCCGTATTGGCTACTTTGAAGGTCACATTCGCCCCAACGGAACGGCCAATCCAGTTGCGTTGCATTTCTTTGATGCTTTCTGGCCAATCCACCAAGTCCAAATCTTCCAGCAAACGATCCGCATAGGCCGTGATCTTCAACATCCATTGGCGCATCGGTTTGCGGATGACATCGTAGCCCCCCCGTTCAGATTTGCCATCGATGACTTCTTCATTAGCGATGACTGTCCCTAGTTCTGGTACCCAGTTCACCGGTACTTCCGCTTCATAAGCAAGGCCTTTTTCATACAATTTAGTGAAAATCCATTGGGTCCATTTGTAGTATTCCGGATCGGTGGTATTGATTTCCCGATTCCAGTCATAACTAAAGCCCAAGGAATTAATTTGCCGTTTGAAAGTTTGAATATTTTTTTCGGTAAATTCGGCCGGATCATTACCGGTATCCAGCGCATATTGTTCCGCTGGCAACCCAAAGGCATCCCAGCCCATCGGATGCAAGACATTGTAGCCTTGTGCCCGTTTCATCCGTGACAAGATATCCGTCGCAGTATAGCCTTCCGGATGGCCCACATGCAAGCCTTGCCCAGATGGATAAGGGAACATATCCAGCGCGTAAAATTTAGGTTTATCATTTTCTTCATGGGTGACAAAAGTATTGTTGGCTTTCCAATACTTTTGCCATTTTTTCTCAACTTCCTTGTGATCGTAAAACACAAAAATTCCTCCTTATTTGGTGTAACTTAGATACTTAAACTTAGATACTTAGTTGCGTGGTACTTTTCATACATGGTAACGAGGGGAGCTGAATTGTAGCTAAACCTAGTGCAACATCTCTCGACAAACCTACTCCTTGCCGAAAAAATGCAAAAAACGCCCTACGAAAGCCAAAAAAGCTTTCATAGGACGTTGTCAACGCGGTACCACCTATTTTTGTTTGCCAGAGATCTAGTTTCCTGATCAAAGCAAACCTCAGACGTGCTAACGGTCGTCACCGTGGCTTTCTACTTGCCGCTTACCTATTTTAGGCGGTGTGGGTTCAAAAGACCACCACTTGAGGCCAGTTCACAAGCTCCTGTACGCATTCTCACCTACCATGCGCTCTCTGCAACAGTCGACTAGCTACTATCTCCTCGTCAATCGTGGAATATGCTGTTTGACTGATAGTCTAACAGAGAATCTAGGAAAAATCAAAGGGGAGTTTTAGAAAAGAGAGAAAGCCGGCGCTCTTCCACCGGCTTAATCCTTTATTCCTTTTTCACATCGTCTGGCTAGGCCAAATCTTCTCCATTTGTGGCAATCACTTTCTTGTACCAATCAAAAGAATCTTTTTTGCTACGAGCGAGTGTCCCTTGACCCAGATCGTCTTGGTCGACGTAGATGAAGCCGTAGCGTTTGGACATTTCGCTAGTGGAGGCACTGACCAAATCGATGCAGCCCCATGGTGTGTAACCCATGATTTCCACGCCTTCTTCCAGTGCCAAACCGATTTGTTCGATATGATCTCGCAAGTAATCGATGCGGTAGCTGTCATGAATGCTTCCGTCAGCTTCCACCGTGTCTTCTGCCCCCAGACCATTTTCCACGATAAATAATGGCACTTGGTAACGCTCGTACATCTTCTTCATAGTAATTCGCAAGCCCACCGGATCGATTTGCCAGCCCCAGTCACTAGCCTTCAAATACGGATTTTTCTTGGAACCCAGGAGATTCCCCCCGGTGGACTCACCAGTTTTATCCGCAGTAGCGATACTGGACATATAGTAGCTGAAAGATAAGAAGTCCACAGTCCCCTGCTTCAGGATTTCTTCATCCCCTTCAACCATATCGATCGTGATATCCCGATCTTTGAAAAACTTCGTCATGTAGCTTGGATAAGCCCCGCGAATTTGCACGTCCGTATAAAACAGGTTGCTTTCATCTGCTTCCACCGCTGCCAAGACATCTGCTGGGTTACAGGTTTCTGGATAAGCTTCCATCCGAGCTAACATACAGCCAATTTTGGCGTCTGGAATCAACTCATGACATTTTTGTACCACTAAGGCACTAGCGATAAATTGATGATGAGCGGCTTGATACTGGGCTTGCAACAGATTATCGATGCCATCTGCCAGAATCCCACCACTCAGGTAGCCGGTCATGCCGATGATGTTGATTTCATTGAAGGTCAACCAATATTTGACTTTTTCGCCGTAGCGTTTAAACAAGACTTCAGCGTAACGGACAAAAGCAGCAATGGTGTCCCGAGACAGCCAGCCATTTTGCTTCAAGGCCAGCGCCAGAGGAAATTCATAGTGGGAAATTGTCACTAATGGTTCGATACCGTATTTCAAGCATTCGTCAAATACCTTGTCATAAAAAGCTAAACCTGCTTCATTCGGCTCTTTATCATCCCCATTTGGAAAAATCCGTGGCCAAGAGATCGACAATCGAAACGTCTTAAAGCCCATCTCGGCAAACAACGCAATATCTTCTTTGTAACGGTGGTAAAAGTCGATGCCATGACGTTTTGGATAGATCCCCTCTTGATCTGCCATCGCAGCTTCGACATCCTCTTTGGTCATAGGTTTCAGCAAAGACATGTGGCTACGAGCCTCTTTGCCTAAATATTTGGCAGTATCCGCGGTGGACCAGCCTTTACCATCTTCTAAATAAGCCCCTTCAATTTGGTTGGCGGCAGTGGCCCCGCCCCAGAGAAAGTTTTTCGGAAATCTTGTCATTTTAGTCGCTCCCTTTTCATCATGTAAAATTTGGTCAAATAAAAGAACTTGCTAATAATAGTATAACAAAGCTTAATCTATTTGTAAGCGAATTCATATAAAAACTAGCGATATATTTTTGAAAAGTGAACATAAATTTGTCATTAAATCTGTTTTGACAATTTTTTCTATAAATAGCTAGATACATCATCCAAATAATAAAAACAGATATCTTTGCTCTTGAGCCATCTAACTTTCACCCTATCATTTCCAACGCAACCACTATTTCCTTGCCCAATCATCCAAAAATAGTCTGCCTCGCTCCCCAGCTCCTGATAAAATAGTATTTGCATCAATGGAGACTGCTAGCTAAAAAAGCATCCGCTAGCTGTCGCCGGCGGATGCTTTTAACTGATTTATTTCACAAGTAATTTTTGTCCAACGTAAATCACGTCGGAATTCAGTTTGTTTAATTGTTTCAACTGGTTAATGGATAAATCGTATTTTTGTGCGATTTCCCAAAGCGAGTCGCCACTTTTGACTTGGTAGGTCTTACTGGTATTACTTGTGGAGGAGTTGGTACTGCTTGTGGTACTGCTTGTGGTACCCCTCGCGCCTTTCTTGACGATGACTTTTTGACCTGGGTAAACAAAATTATTTTTAATCCCATTCCAATTGATAAAATCAGTCATACTAATGCCATGTTTGTCGGCAATCAACCAAACGGAGTCGCCAGATTTCACAGTGTAGTAGCCATTACCAGTAGCTGTATTGGTATTACCAGCTGGTTTGGTATTCGTCGTAGTTGACGTATTGGACGTATTGCTAGAAGTAGTTGTGCTCGTACTAGCAGCGGCACCTTTTTTGACGATGAGTTTTTGACCGGGGTGAATCAAGTTATTTTTGATACCATTCCAGTTGACCAACTGGCTCATACTGATACCATACTTGTCGGCAATCAACCAAACGGAATCCCCGGATTTCACGGTGTAGTAGGCGTTGCTGGTGTTCGTAGTCTGACTTGGTTTAGAAGCTGCGTTATTACTTGTAGCGTTATTGTTGGTATTATTCGCCGGTTTTGATGGAGTGGTATTGGTTGAACTATTGCTGGTCCCCCCACCATTTTTGACGATAACTTTTTGACCTGGAAAGATTAAGTTATTTTTGATGTTATTCCATTTCACCAAATCACTCATGCTGATGCCATATTTGTCGGCAATCAACCAGACAGAATCACCGGATTTCACGGTATAGTAAGTTTTACTCGTATTGGTACTTGTGTTACTTGAAGAATTATTACTCGTGCTATTGGAACTGCTTGTGTTATTGGTACTACTGGTGACACTGCTAGCCCCACCACCGGCACTACCGGAAACACCATTGTCATAGCGTGTCAGATTGTAGGTTTCGATGATCGTATTTAAAGCCGTCGCATAATGAGGCGCCGTGGCATAACGCCCAGTTAACCAGGCTGTTGCATCTCGGTAAGAAGAACAATTACTCTTCCAAGCGCCACGATAATGGTAGGCACTCCCCATACGAACTGTTTTGATGACATTGGCATTGTCTTCAAAGGCTTGTTGATAAGAGGGATAGTCCCGGAATGGTTCCTTCATGGTAAGCCATTTCCCATTAAGGTATTCCTGGGTGTCCATGTAAACACTTTTTCCTTGGTAACTCCCTTTGATTCCAAAAAGATTGTAATAAGGGGCGCGAGCAAGGGAACTTTGACCCCAACCGCTTTCCACCACCGCTTGGGCAATCATCACCGAAGCGTATAAGTCATTTTTAGCAGCCACTGGTTGCGCGTAGGCTGCCAATTCTGCGATAAAGGCACTGGTGTTGACGCTACGGCTGACCACTGAAGCAGTTGCAGCTTCTGCAGCTTGGGGTTGAATCAAAGGGGTAGCGATGGTACAAGCTGCCATAGTTGTCCCAACCAGAGCCGTCCCTTTTTTAAACTGGCGTGACCGGCGCTGTTTTTCTTGTAATAATCGTCGTTCTTTACGGGTAACCAACTTTTCCACGTTTTCCATGTGTTTCCTCCTTTTCAAAATGTCGGGTTGCCTTCATTTTGAGCTGAGTATGTACTCAAATTTTTAGTGTTTGTTATGCTTGGTGCAAAATAAATAGTATAGTCGCCCTTACTTAGTAGTAAAGATCAGCTAGCCAAATAACTATTTATTGACCGACAGCCGCCGAGACCACCCCGTCGCTGTGAAAAAACAGCGGGATACCTACTCCCGCTATTACTTGTTTACATTCGAAAATCGAAATGTCCTGTTTCAAGTATACCTTGTCTATCGGGGAAAACGAAACGTAAACCTAGTTATTTTAGGCATTTGTTAGCTGTTCGTAACATTCCAACGAGTTGATCATTTCCATCCTTTTCTTAAAAAAAGCGGGAGAGTTTAAGTAAAGCTTGTTATCATGCTATTTATCAGCTTTATTCTTCCTTTTTTAAAGAAAGAAACCCAGGATTTTTTTCTTTACAAGAACATTACAAACGCTATCATTGAGATTTTCTTGGATTTTAGTAGAAATCTGGGGTACGGCCTCAGAGCATGCTATAATACAGATTGGATTTCCAAAGTTATAATCGAAAGGAAACATCTATGAAAAATAAACTTTATTGGCAATTTGCTGGCAGTTGCTTTTTACTGGTTTTTGTCTTTTTGGGCTATGTAGTGAAATTCTTCCCCCAATGGTTGACCGGCTTTGATACCTTTTTGACCAATATCCTTCGCAGTCCCTATCCAGCATGGAATGAATTTTACTTAACCATCACCAAACTGGGGAATCCCTTGTTTGTCGTGGCGATTGGCTTGGTGCTAGTGGCGTTGATGGCTTTAGGCAAACGCTATGCCGAAAGTCTCTGGTACGGAATTGGCTTAGTAGGTGTGGCCGGTATCGGTAACGCTTTGTTGAAACTAGGCTTTCTACGGCAACGACCTACCTTAGAACATCTGGTAGAAGAAACCAGTTTTAGCTTTCCTAGTGGGCATGCCACCGGTAGTATGATCCTCTTTGGCACCTTATGTTTTATCTTACCAGGATTGATTAAAAATAAACCGGTGCGGCTTTTGTTGCAGGTACTCTGTGGTAGCCTAATTTTGGGTATCGGCATTAGTCGGATTTATTTGGGGGTTCATTTTCCGACAGATATCATCGGTGGGTTTTGTCTCGGAGCGGGCTGGCTGTGTCTGACCTATCCGATTTTTGCCGAACGCCGCTTCGTCTGGCGATTTACTGGCAAACAGCGTTAGTGTTTTGGGGATGTAAAAAGAAAGAAGGCAACTATGATTTACGCAGAAAATAAACGATATTATTCATTAAATCAAGCCTACCGAGAAACATTCGGTGGCAAAATTTTCAAAGTTCCCGTGGATGGCGGATTTGACTGTCCCAATCGTGATGGCACGGTAGCGCGCGGGGGCTGTACATTTTGTAGCGTCTCAGGCTCTGGGGACATGATCGTCGCCCCCACTGAGCCACTGCCCTCCCAATTTACCAAAGAGATCGACATGATGCATATGAAATGGCCAGCAGTGGACCAATACATCGTCTATTTCCAAAATTTCACCAATACCCATGCCCCAGTCGAAGTCATCAGAGAACGCTTCGAACAAGTGGTAAATTTACCTGGCGTGGTGGGTCTGTCAGTGGGCACTCGGCCGGATTGTCTGCCACCGGAAGTCGTGGACTATTTAGCTGAACTCAATAGTCGCATGTATCTCTGGGTAGAGCTAGGTCTACAGACGACTTACGAGGACACCAGTGCCACCATCAATCGCGCGCATGACTACCAGACTTATCTGGATGCGGTAGCTCGTCTCCGAAAACACGATATCCAAGTCTGCACCCATTTAATCAATGGCTTGCCAGGGGAAACGTCAGAGATGATGATTGAAAATGTCCGCCGTACCCTGCTGGATTCAGATATTCAAGGCATCAAGTTGCACCTCCTGCACCTGATGCGCAATACGCGGATGCTACGGGATTATCAAGAAGGTCGTCTCCAACTGATGAGTCGCTCCGAATACGTAGATGTCATCTGCCGACAACTGGAACTGATTCCCGCTGAGGTCATCATCCATCGTCTGACCGGGGATGCTCCATGGGATGCTCTGATTGGTCCAAAATGGAGCTTGAAAAAATGGGAAGTCTTAAACGCCATCGATGACGAACTGGCCCGCCGAGAAACTTGGCAAGGAAAATATGATGTGCGGCAAACAGCCGGAGTCAAGTTTGACCGAGGACGAAAAATCCTTCTGTCGGCAGGTGTAAAAGGAGGCCTGGCCTGATGTTAGCAACCGCTTTGCAGTACAGCCATACCTTGTTGCAAGAAATCCTCCAGCCGGGGGAAATCGCAGTGGACGCTACCATGGGCAATGGCCACGACACCGCTTTTCTCGCCGAATTAGTAGGTCGAACTGGCCATGTGTATGCCTTTGACGTGCAAGAGTTGGCTTTGAATAATACCGCCAAACGCTTGGCAGAAACGCCAGAATTGGCCAAGCGGGTCAGCTTAATTCCCGCTGGACACGAGACCTTGGATCAACACATCCCCGCAGATTGTTCCATCAAAGCAGCAATCTTCAACCTCGGCTACCTTCCCCAAAGCGACAAAGCCGTGATTACCTTGCCGGAGACGACGCGCCAGGCCTTGGACGCTTTGTTGCTTCGACTAGCACCTCGAGGGCGAGTGATTTTGGTTTGTTACTATGGACACGTTGGTGGTGCTGAAGAACTGGCTAGCGTCCGGGATTATTGTAGTGCTTTACCGCAAAAAGAATACAACGTACTAAATTACCAGTTTATCAATCAGCAGAATCAGCCACCGATTTTGTTTTGTATTGAGAAGAAGCGCTAATCAAGATTTCAAGCCAAAAAGCAGAAACCCTCGACTCCAATAGAATCGAGGGTGTTTTTATGCTATTTTTCCAACGGCAACCATTCCAAAACCCGTGGCAGCCAACGATCCCAAAAGGCCCAATCATGGACACCAGTTCCCTCTTCATAAGTCACGTCGAAGCCTTTTTCAGAGGCTTTTTTGGCGAAGTAACCGCTGATGGGATACAGGTCGTCTTCCGTGCCGCAACAGATAAACAGCTTAGGCGCAGTCGTTGGCTTTGTTTGCGATAAGAGGTACAAAGGATTTTCCATTGAGGTCCCTAAGGTTTCTAGTTGTCCGAAAATCCCTTCCCAATAGGCCCGCTTTCGCAAGCTCAGCAAAGGGGTCGGATCATCCGTGAAGGCCAAGGCACCGGACAGACTAGCGACAGCCGCAAACTGTTCAGGACAGCGCAGCCCCCATTTCACCGCCCCATAGCCCCCCATGGACAAGCCAGCTGCAAAGGTCTTTTCCCGCTTAGTAGTCAGCTGAGGGAAGAAGGTGTGGATCAGTTCTGGCAGTTCTTCTGAGAGATAGGTCCAGTATTTCATATCGTAGGTGGTATCCGTATACCAACCATGATCGGTAGCCGGCATGACGACAGCTAGCCCCAAATCATCTACATAGCGCTCCAATGAGGTTCGCCGTTCCCACACACTGTGGTTGCCGCCCATCCCGTGGAGCAAGTAGAGGACTGGCACATCCTCGGTGACTCCCACCGAATCAGTGCCTACTCGTTTTTTGGTTTGTTGCGGTAAGATCACATTTATCATGACTTGCATGTCTAAAACGTTGGAAAAACAATTTACTTGTAGCAGTGCCATGTTTCAGCCCCATTTCTGTCCCACTAGCTGTTCTAAAACGATTTTCCTTCTTAGTGGCTAGTGGTATTTTGTTTTATTGTACCAGATTTTTCACGAATAATAACCGTCAAAATCAAGGCAATAACAATCAAGACTAGCGCACCACCGAAAACGCCATGAAGTCCCGCAAAAAGAATCTTCCGCAAAGGCGCTAGTTGCTCTTGTGGTAAATTTTTTGCTGTTTGAGGATTTACTAATTTATTCATAATATCAGGGTCTGAGGTAAGCTTTGCCTGCGCCAAGCGGGCTTTGGTGATGCCGTTCATCAAAATCCCGAAGACTGACACCATGATGGTCTGACCAATCGTCCGAGCCAAGGTATTAAATGACGTCGCCACCCCCAGTTGGTCATGGTCGACACTGCTTTGGGAGCTGACCGTACACGTCACTGTTACTGCCCCCAAGCCAATACCCAAAATCGTAGAAATCACAAAAAACCACAGCCAGCTAGCAAACATCGGAATCAAAAACAAACTGGCGCCACCGATAAAGGTCATCAGCAAGCCTAAAAACAGCACAAACTTAACCGAGTGGCTGACCATCCAACGCCCCGCCAAAAAGGAACCAACCATCCATAAAACTGACAAGGGTGCCAATACTAAGCCCCCGATACCCGCCGGCAACCCCAATACCCCTTGCATCCACATGGGAATATAGACATCCACCGCCATCAAGAAGCCACTAGCTAACGCCGCCACCAAGTTCACCACTACAAATAGGCGACTTTCAAATAACGTCAAGGTAATCACCGGATCCGCCGCGCGTTTTTCGACGAAGACAAAACCGATCAGTCCCACAATAAAGCCCACCAATAACAAAGCCACGGTCAAATCAAAACCTTGGTCCCCTAAAAGTTGGAAAGCCAATAGTAATGCCAACAGCGTCAGCATCAACAACAAGCTACCGGCAATATCCATGGGTTTACTCGCTGCCTTCTCCCCTAAATCATTGGTTGTCTGCTGCCGTTTCGGTTCTACCAAATAACGTTGAATCAACCAAATCAATACCAAACCGATGGGCACATTGATAAAGAAGATCCAATGCCAACCCACCGTGTCTACGATGACCCCACCGGCAAGGGGACCTACGACACTAGCAATGCCCCAAGCGGTACTGTTTAGCCCCAACACCCGTGCGCGTTTTTCCATCGTATAAAGGTCACCGATAATCGTCAAAGCCACCGGCATCATCGCGCCGGCCCCCATCCCTTGAATGGCTCGTGCGATGATCAACGTCATCATGCTATCGGAAAAGCCACACAGAGCAGAACCAACGATAAATAACATCGTCCCCAAAATAAAGATCGGTTTCCGGCCAATTCGATCCGCCAATTTACCATAAATCGGTGTCAGCATGGCATTGGTCAATAAATAAATCGAAAAGACCCAGTTCATAATTTCAATACCATGTAACGATCCCACAATCGTCGGCATCGCTGTGGTGACGATTGTGCCTTCCACCGCCGTCATAAAGGTGGCCACAAATACCGCCACCGTCACTAGTTTTACATTTGTTTGTCTCTGTTGTGTCATCTTTTTCTCCTCATCTTTATTTGTGCCAAATAGATCCCGACCAGAAGAGCTCTCTTCACCTTTAACCAGTTGGATCTGGGAATGCCTCTCTTTTCGAAAATAGCGAAAGTTAGCCTAGTAGAAGCGCTGCTAAACCAATTGGGCCTTCAGCTAGCCAACTGGGATGTCTTAGCTTTCCCTTAGCCCTTGCTACGGAGTTAACTTTCGTCATTTTCAAGCAACAAAAGAGACCCCCGCCAGCGAATAGACTTGCGCCTACCCACTTAGCAGAGGTCGCCTCGGTTACTCCTTCACACTTGCCAAAAGGCCGTCGACTTTATCCGTCTTCTCCCATGGCAAATCGATATCTGTACGACCAAAATGGCCATACGCCGCTGTTTGTTTGTAAATCGGGCGACGTAGGTCAAGCATTTCGATGATTCCCGCTGGCCGCAAATCGAAGTTTTCTCGAATCGCTGCCACTAATTTTTCATTGGCTACCGTGCCTGTGCCAAAAGTATCCACCGAAATGGAAACCGGTTGAGCCACACCAATCGCATAGGCCAACTGCACTTCCGCTTTTTTCGCTAAACCAGCAGCTACGATATTTTTGGCAATATAACGCGCCGCATAACTAGCCGAACGATCCACTTTTGTCGCGTCCTTACCGGAGAAAGCCCCGCCCCCATGACGAGCGTAGCCACCGTAAGTATCCACGATGATCTTCCGTCCAGTCAATCCGGCATCGCCTTGAGGTCCACCAATAACGAAACGACCGGTGGGATTAATGTAATATTTCGTCTGCTCATCCAACAACGCAGCTGGAATCACTTCTTTGATAACTTTTTCGATAACATCTGCATGAATGGTTTCATTAGTAGCCTGATCGTCATGCTGCGTACTGATAACCACTGTGTCCACCCGTTGTGGTTGGCCTTGATCATCGTATTCCACCGTCACTTGTGATTTAGCATCTGGCCGCAAGTAAGGCAGCTCTTGATTCTTTCGCAACTCTGCTAAACGGCGCACCAGCTTGTGGCTCAGCGAAATCGGCAATGGCATCAACTCAGGTGTTTCATCGCAGGCAAAACCAAACATCAAGCCTTGGTCACCGGCCCCGATCTCGTCTAACGGATCTTTCTTTTCCGAACGGGCTTCTAACGCCACGTCCACGCCTTGTGCGATATCTGGTGATTGTTCATCGATAGCCACCAAGACGGCTACGGTATCCCCATCAAAACCAAATTTAGCCCGGGTATAACCGATCTCTTTAATGGTTTTACGCACAATTTTTTGGATATCCACATATGCATTGGTAGAAATTTCACCGAACACCAGCACCAAGCCAGTGGTCACTGAAGTTTCACAAGCCACCCGAGCATATGGGTCTTTTTCCAGCAATGCATCCAAAATCGCATCACTGATTTGGTCTGCCACCTTATCCGGATGGCCCTCGGAGACAGATTCCGAAGTAAATAAATGTCTTTCTGTCATGATGATTCCCCCTACATGGCCTTACTTCAACAAAAGTCGGCCAGTTTTAATATTTCGGTTACAAGGCATCTTCGAATTACGAATCCTATCGGGAACTTGCAACGATTGACAGTATAACAGATATTCCCCCAACTTGCTTGTATTCTAGCTGAATCTATCATGAAAATTTCAAGAAATTTAAGTAAAAAGAAAACAACGACCCCCGCTGACTGATCACGTGAGTCGTTGCCGCTACTTTAGCCGTAAGTTATTCGATTTTTTCGCCCTCTTTAGCGATTTTGGTGAGGGTGACATGGACGTTGGGCACGTTGGCGGGATAGTTGATTGCATCCACCGATTCATCTTCAGACGTATACTCTCGGGAAATTTTCATCACGGAGCCAGTTCTCATCTCCACAATCTGAGCACCAAAAGATTCCTTAGAGAACCTTGACCCGCCAGATGCGCCACTACCATCTGCAAACGTATTGGAGGTTCCCACCATCACTGACCAGCCTTCCCCATACTCCGAAGCCCCCGTCACTTCCACGCGATAGATACCAGCCTCGATTGCTTTGCCAATTTCAAAATCCCCAAATACGTTTTCCAATTCGTAGTGGTCTCCCGTTTTAGTCAGCGGCTCAAAATTGGCTGGCGTAAACTGCAAGACAGCATTTTTACCAAAGACTTCCGAGTAATTCCCTTCTTCTAGCCAATAACTTTTATAGGTTTCTCCAGGCAATAGAACCCCCCCTACTAACAACTCTCCTATTGCCCCTTGCGTCAACGTCACATCATAAATCCCTGGTTTCACCTGAATATCTGTGGGGTTAGGCTTGGCTTCTACCAACTTCTGGCCCTCTGCCCAATAACCGATACCATTTTTCATTTCAAATGCTTTGGCCCGTTGATTGTTTTCCGGACTGATGGTCATATTCTTATAAAAACTCTCTACAGCTGGTATCCGAACAAATTGGTCAAATACCCCATCTGCTAGCCCAGAGATACCTGTGCCAATCAAGGCGATTCCTAGAACAGCGACCACGGTGACTAACCGACGCAGCGTTACCCGTTGACTTGTACGTCCCCCTGCTCGCTTCGTTCCTGCATCAATCGCTTGCAACACTGCTTTTTTCGGCACCACTACTTCTCGCCGTTCCACCAATAAATTGCGTTTCAAGTCTTGTTCCTTCATTTCAACCCCTGCCTTTCATATCCTTGTGCGATCAACCGCAAACGTAGCAATTCCCGTCCTCGTGCCAACCGTGTCTGCACGGTATTTTCGTTCGTCCCCAAAACACTTGCGATCTCTTTGATTGCCAAGTCATTAAAGTAAAATAACAATAAAACCTCTTCATATTTTTCATCTAAGCCGTGAATTTCTTGCATCAACACTGAATCATGCTCCTGTGTTTCCGCCAAATCAACCAGACTAGCCATCGCTTCTTCATCACTCGTTTGTCGCGCATTTTCTCGTTGACGCCGGACCAATAGCTGTTTCGCCTCATTGATGATGATTCGATTTAGCCAAGTTGAAAAGTATTCCTCCTGTTGTAACCGACTCATCCCATTAACCGCCTTATAAGCTGCTTCTTGTACCACATCGAGGGCGTCAGCTTCATTTTTAACATAACTATAAGCCAACAAATAAATGCTCTCATAATGAGCTTTCAATAACTTATTCAGCGCCTGTTGATTGCCATTTTTAGCCTTTTGGACCCATCGCAGCTCCTTGTCTGTCATCTTATTCTCCCTCATCTATTCCTTGCGCAAGTCTTTTCTCGTATACACCTATTAGACCTCATAATCCTGACAAAAGTTTCATACTTCAGTAAATAAACGAAAAAATTTTTTCTCTTTTCATACTAAAAAGACAAATCTTTTCAATCATCCTAAGATTTGTCCACCCATTTCTCCTATTCAATTAAGAAAACGCTTTCTTTTAAGAGGAATAAAAAAAAGGCACTCAGCGAGTACCTCATGATCCGTACGGGATTCGAACCCGTGTTACCGCCGTGAAAGGGCGGTGTCTTAACCGCTTGACCAACGGACCTTACTAATAATGTATGTATGGGCCTAAATGGACTCGAACCATCGACCTCACGCTTATCAGGCGTGCGCTCTAACCAGCTGAGCTATAGGCCCGTGATACAAATGGCGCGGGACAGAATCGAACTGCCGACACATGGAGCTTCAATCCATTGCTCTACCAACTGAGCTACCGAGCCAAAATACTGCAACGGTCCCGACGGGACTCGAACCCGCGATCTCCTGCGTGACAGGCAGGCGTGATAACCACTACACTACGGGACCAATGTAGTTTTGTAACAATTGCGGGAGCAGGATTTGAACCTACGACCTTCGGGTTATGAGCCCGACGAGCTACCAGACTGCTCCATCCCGCGATAATAAAAGGTTGAACAATAATTATTCAACTAAGGAGGATAAGGGATTCGAACCCTTGCACGGTTTTACCCGCCTGACGGTTTTCAAGACCGTTCCCTTCAGCCGGACTTGGGTAATCCTCCAATAAAACTAAAAATGATCCGTACGGGATTCGAACCCGTGTTACCGCCGTGAAAGGGCGGTGTCTTAACCGCTTGACCAACGGACCATTAAAACGGAGAAGGAGGGATTTGAACCCTCGCACCGGTTTCCCGATCTACACCCTTAGCAGGGGCGCCTCTTCAGCCACTTGAGTACTTCCCCAAAACCAAAAATGCTATTTTGATTTTAATGGGCCTAAATGGACTCGAACCATCGACCTCACGCTTATCAGGCGTGCGCTCTAACCAGCTGAGCTATAGGCCCATATAAAAACTAAAAGCGGGTGACGAGAATCGAACTCGCGACAACAGCTTGGAAGGCTGTGGTTTTACCACTAAACTACACCCGCATGGCGGTCCCGACGGGACTCGAACCCGCGATCTCCTGCGTGACAGGCAGGCGTGATAACCACTACACTACGGGACCAGGATTTTAGTTTTTAATTGCGGGAGCAGGATTTGAACCTACGACCTTCGGGTTATGAGCCCGACGAGCTACCAGACTGCTCCATCCCGCGATAATAAAAGGGTTGAACAATAATTATTCAACTAAGGAGGATAAGGGATTCGAACCCTTGCACGGTTTTACCCGCCTGACGGTTTTCAAGACCGTTCCCTTCAGCCGGACTTGGGTAATCCTCCACAAGCCTACAACTGATCCTGATGGACCTTGTAGGACTCGAACCTACGACCGGACGGTTATGAGCCGTCTGCTCTAACCAACTGAGCTAAAGGTCCAGGCTCGAAAAAATCGCGGCGAAGGGGATCGAACCCCCGACCTCCCGGGTATGAACCGGACGCTCTAGCCAGCTGAGCTACACCGCGAAAAAATCATTTATTTAAATGATATGGAGCCTAGCGGGATCGAACCGCTGACCTCCTGCGTGCAAAGCAGGCGCTCTCCCAGCTGAGCTAAGGCCCCTTTTAAATTCTGAATCGGGAAGACAGGATTCGAACCTGCGACCCCTTGGTCCCAAACCAAGTGCTCTACCAAGCTGAGCTACTTCCCGTTATACGCGCCCAAGAGGAGTCGAACCCCTAACCTTTTGATCCGTAGTCAAACACTCTATCCAGTTGAGCTATGGGCGCATTCAATTCTTAATGCCGAGAACCGGAATCGAACCGGTACGGTGATCACTCACCGCAGGATTTTAAGTCCTGTGCGTCTGCCAGTTCCGCCACCCCGGCGAGTAGACATTAAAAGCGGAAAACGGGGTTCGAACCCGCGACCCCCACCTTGGCAAGGTGGTGCTCTACCACTGAGCTATTTCCGCATATTGGCGATGCCGGCTAAAGGATTTGAACCCTCGACCCTCTGATTACAAATCAGATGCTCTACCAACTGAGCTAAGCCGGCTTGATGCGGGTGAAGGGACTTGAACCCCCACGCCATAGGCGCTAGATCCTAAATCTAGTGCGTCTGCCAATTCCGCCACACCCGCAATTATGAATGAGCCGTACAGGGCTCGAACCTGTGACCCTCTGATTAAAAGTCAGATGCTCTACCAACTGAGCTAACGGCTCATATGGGGGTTAACGGGTTCGAACCGCTGACCCTCTGCTTGTAAGGCAGATGCTCTCCCAGCTGAGCTAAACCCCCATATTCAAAAAAACAGCGTGGCGACGTCCTACTCTCACACCGAGAAACCCGGCACTACAATCGGCGCTAAGAAGCTTAACTTCTGTGTTCGACATGGTTACAGGTGTATCCTTCTTGCTATCGCCACCACACTATTTAATTAAGTAA
>NZ_JBMRGR010000026.1:0-31546 GCF_049384045.1 Enterococcus diestrammenae | reverse complement strand
ATACGTTTTCCGTTACTGGGACACGTTAGGGACTTTAACCCTTAAGAGTTTGCCCATGCTGGGCAAACAAAAAAGGCAAGCCCTCTTTCAAGGTTGCTTGCCTTTACGCTTTTGTATTTAAGCCTTGCTAGAAAAGTTGATTACTCCACCTTAGCCGGCTTTTCCTGATGCATCCAAGCTGGCAAATGAAATTCTTGTACGATACCGATGAGTTGTCCTGAAAGTATGACTGTCAGCAATGAAAAACCAATGCGATTCAAGGGAATATAGCTCAAAGACAATACCAAGACGACCAAATCACTAGCAAGGTAGGCCCACTGAATTTTCATTTTAAAAACTTTGGCAATACTCATGGCCATAGCATCATCTCCACCCGGGGCACCACCTGCTCGAACACAAAGCCCACAGCCAACCCCGACAAAGATAGCTCCTACTACTGCTGCCAAAAGGGGCGTGTCACCGATATGGGGCCAAAAAGGTCCGATTGCTTCAAAAAGACTATAGCTAGCAGAGAAACCGACAGAAGCGACAATGGAATAAAATATGAACTCTCGCCCTAATATTTTCCAGCCAGCCGCATAACATAACATATTGAAGATGAACCCAGTGATTGCTGGTGACAAATGAAACCAATGATCTAGTAACAGGGTCAGCCCCAGACCACCACCTTCAGTCACACCACTGAAGGAATGGATATTAAATAAGCCAAAAGATAAGATTGTACTCCCCAAAATCACCATCACTAGTGCCCGGGGTTTAATTGTTTTTAACATAGTATTTTCCTCCAAAACAGATAAGTTATTTTTGTTGATGAATGTAACCAGCCTTATTTCAACAATTTGTACTCTTCACAAAACTGAATCAATCGTTGGTCTGGTCATAATTTTCTGGACTTATCTGTTTCGCTACAAATGTTTGCTCTTCTCTTGACGGGTTGCCGTAGCCTGTAGCTCTTTTGTAAAAATTTCTAAGGCATCGATAAAGTCCGGCGAATAAGCCTGCAACGTTTGTGCTAATGCCTGATGCTCTGCTTGATAAACTGGTGCCAAGACGGTTTGTCCATAGACATGCCCTTGCTGGGTGAGGCGAATCGTTTTTTCGTTATTGTGACTGGCAGGCTCTAAACGGACGTAGCCTTGTGCCACGCATTCTTTTACGATCGTATTCAAAGTCGTCTTAGGGATCAGCCATTTTTCACTCAGCTCTTTTTGGGAATAAGCCATCCCGTCATCCAGTGCATAAAGTAAGGTTAAAGTATTTTCCTTAATACCAATCTCCTTACATTGGCGGGAGTAGACGCCATCGATAACATTGACTGCCAAAATCAAGCGGCGAATCTGCTCTTGCAAGTGGTCCGTCATTGGAAAAAGCTCCTTTTAACTAAAAATTAGCCTGGCTGAACGAATGCGATTCCTTCTTGCGAGTTCAGTTAAAACAGTGATAGGATTCCCTTATCTTGGGTGGGCTCCGTCTGAATACTGAAAGACGCTAGTTCGCAAAGCCAAATCTATAAAAAAACAAATACGAATTCGTACTACCGGCAATTTTAGTGGGAAAACTTCCTCTTGTCAAGCTTTCCATAAGGAGGATTAATGAATTCTTTATCAAGAAATGGCGGCAAAATACAAACTTCTGCGGCGTTAATTAACGAAAAGATGTTTAAAGCCAAGTAAAGAATAACTTGCAAATACGCCCTCTAATAGGATTTTGTGGTAAACTAAAAAGATGAAAAATGTCTGTCCGGCTCCTATCATCGACTTCTGATGATGATAGGAGTCCTAACAGCTAGCAAATATTTAACCGAGGTGAAAAATATATGATCACAATGGATGATATCATCCGGGAAGGCCATCCTACGCTGCGGGAAGTAGCAGCTGAGGTGAGCTTGCCTCTAAGTGACGAAGATATCCAGCTTGGCGCGGATATGCTACAATTTTTGAAAAACAGCCAAGACCCCGAAAAAGCCGAAGAACTCCACCTCAGAGGCGGCGTCGGTTTAGCAGCACCCCAACTAAATATCAAAAAACGTATCATCGCTTTACACGTCCCTTCGAGTGATCCAGAGCATCCGGAACCAACCTTAAGCGAAGTTATGTATAATCCTAAGATTTTGAGTCATTCCGTTCAAGATGCTTGTCTTGGTGATGGCGAAGGTTGTCTTTCAGTGGATCGAGAAGTTCCCGGCTACGTGGTACGCCATGCTCGTGTAACGGTATCCTACTACGACCTTGCTGGGAAGAAACAAAAACGACGTCTAAAAAACTACGAAGCGATTGTCGTTCAACATGAAATCGACCACTTAAATGGTATCATGTTCTATGACCACATCAACGAAGCCAATCCTTTCGCCCTTCAACAAGGTGTGTTGGTGATTGAATAATTGATCTATTTTGGTCATACCTAAAAATGACTAGTCTTGGATTCGGGGAATCTTCCCCGCAAGACTAGTCATTTTTTATCGTAACTTACCAGGAAAGCATCTAGCAGCGTTTTAGAATTAAACATAACCAACCAAATTAAATCAAAATAGCGTGGAAACTGGTGAAATGACTCGTTATAAAAGTAGTTGTCCCGTCGTAATAATACTCAAAGAATTGGATTCACCTTTTCAGTCCTCTCTACAGACTGAGCATTCCCTATCCTTAAGTCGAAAAAACTCCTTACTAACAAGATTTTGACAAACTTAGGTCTTGTTAGTAAGGAGTTTTTGGTGAACATTAGCTTTTTCTCGTAATAGATAATTATCAACTTCTACTTATTCCTGATACAGAATGCCTTTTTCAGCCAACGCCTGTTTAATTTGCTGAAAATCAGCTTCTGTTTGATAGCGAATCGTATGGAGATGGATGCCATTCGTCAGATTTGAAAGCAAGCGGGCATTGGAGTTACGGTAATTTTTCATAAAGTCTTTGACGTCTTTGGCCGTCTTGATCCGTAAGCTACCCACCAGTTCGCCATAGATTTCATGCTCCACAATAACGTCTACCACTTCACCGCCGTTAGTGACGATGATCTCTAGCTCTTCTTGGGTCTGACTAGCATCATGTTGAACAGCGATTTTTTTGGTCCGGCCTTTTTGATCTTTGGCCTGGTCCAGCTTGTAACCGCGACTAGTGGCGATGATTTCTTCACCGGCGGCTCGCAATAAAGCGACATCCCCTACGATAATTTGGCGACTTACGCCTAGCTCTTCGGCGAAGCGACTGGCACTAAGCGGTTTTTCCGATAGTTGTAAGCGTCGCAAAATCTCCTTGCGCCGGGCAGTTCCTTCTACCATCTTCCATCCTCCTCTCTTTTTCTTGTAACAAAGGCCGGTCTTACACGCGGCTATTTTGGTATTCTCTTGAACGTTTCATAATGTCGGCAAAAGTGTCGCTGATGGTGTTGGCAAACTCAGGGTTGCTGACTTGCTTTACCACACTTTCTAAAACGGCTGTTTCCCGCTCGCTATCCAACACCGGCGTTTTCATCGTTTTCTTGATCGTCACTACCTCGTTGACGGCTGCCATCCGTGCTTCTAAGAGCCGAACTATTTCTCGATCGATGGCGTCAATTTTTTTACGAGGTGCCGCAAGTAAATTTTCAGGGTTCGTTGGCGCTGATTCTTCCAACTCAATCTCCTTGATGACTTTGGCAGGATTGCCAGCTAAAACCACGTTATCACCAAAAGATTTGGTCACTACAGCACCTGCTGCCACAACCACATTGTCCCCAAGAGTCACTCCCGGCAAGATGGTGACGTTCCCACCAAACCAAGCATTGTTACCGACTTTGATGGGCTTACCGCCTTCAAGACCACTGTTACGTTTGACAGGATGCAAAGGATGCGTCGGAGTCAAAATTTGGCAACCTGGTCCCAGCATGCAATTGTCGCCGAATTCAATGGGGCAAACATCCAAAAAAGTACAATCAAAATTGGCGTAAAACTGTTTGCCGACGCTGATGTTGTAGCCATAATCAAAACGGACATTTGGCTCCAAATAAGGGCGTCCATCCGAAGCACCAAACGCTTCAGCTAATAGCAAACTCCGTAGGCTAGCGTCAGCTTCTTGATTGATTTGGTTTAATTTCAGCCGAGCTTCTTTACGGTCAGCAATCAATTCAGGATCTGCCGAAAAATAAAGTTCTCCGGCAATCATTTTTTCTTTTTCGCTTTTCATAAGTCCTCCAGATTATTTCAGCAAGAAAACCTGCTTATGGTTAGTTAACGTTCTTGTCTTTCAGCTGCTATAACATCCTTATAGCAGCTGAAAAATATCTTCACCAGCACATTGTACCATGTCAAAAGCCACTGGCATAGACACTGGCGTTTGATTGATAGCGATGATTTTGGTATTGGCTTTGGTATAGTGGATCAAGTCACAGAAGGGATGAACTTGAAAAGTCGTCCCTACCACTACGACGACATCCGCCTGAGCGACGGCTGCCACAGCTTGTTCGAGGATATCTTGGGTAAACCCTTCTCCGTAAAGCACGACTTCTGGACGGATTTGCCCACCACAAGCGTGATGACGATCGCTTTTTAAGTATTCTTGCCAAGAAACTGGCTGCCCACATTGACGGCAATGGCACTGATACAATGTCCCATGAAAATTCACCAATTGTCGGCTGCCGCTTTTCTCATGAAGGCCGTCAATATTTTGAGAAACCGTCCAGACTTTGCGCTCCTTTTCAGTTTCTAATTTCGCTATTTTTTCGTGAATCACATTGGGCTTGGCCTCTGGGTGGTAAAGATGCTTCACAAATTGGTAAAATTTGGCCGGCTCCTGGAGTAAGCAATCATGGCTCAACAAATATTCCGGGGCCTCCAGACCGTGGTAAACCCCTTTTAAGGAACGATAATCAGGAATCCCAGAAGCAGTGGATACGCCTGCTCCTGTTAAAAAAGTCACTTTATGCGCTGCCAGAATCGTCGCAGCCACTTGTTCTTTTAGATTTTTCATGGTGCGTCACCTCAGTTTTTAGTATACCCGTTTTCATATGGATTTCCAAAATCTGTTTTTTTTCAACCACCTATGAAAAAAATCAAGCGAACCCCTTTTCATTTTAATAATTATATGATACGCTGTAGCAGGTTCGAATGAATTTTTATACAATATACAACAATTAGTTGCATAAAAGCTAAATTGATTGCTTTTCGGAAAGGAACTTTTTTATGAGAAAAATAACCAAACACCTGCTTGTCTATTTACCAATCATCACTTTACTTTTGAGTCTCTTTTCATTTTCCTCGGTAAGTGCGAAAGCTGCCGAAACCACCGATCCCATCTATGAACGGATCCAAGAAAGTGGTGAATTGGTAGTCGGCCTTTCCGCTGACTATGCACCTTTTGAATTTCACGCTACCGTCGATGGTGTCGATACGGTCGTAGGCTTTGACGTAGCAATTGCCGAAAAAATTGCTGCTGACCTAGGTGTCAAGCTAAAAATTGAAGAACTAGGCTTTGATGCCTTGTTGGGTGCCTTAAAAACCGGTAAAATCGACATGGTTATCTCCGGCATGAACGCCACGCCAGAGCGAGAAAAAGAAGTCAATTTTACTGATGGCTACATGACCGTCACTCAAAAAGTGATCGTCCGAAAAGCAGATGCCGATCGTTTTGCTTCTTTAGCTGAACTCAATGGAGCCAATATCGGCGTGCAAAAGCAAAGTGACCAAGAAGCCTTGGCTCAAGCCGAACTACCGGATTCTAACTTGACTTCATTACAAAAAGTACCAGATTTGATCACGAATTTAACCAATGAAAAAATCGATGGCGTCATCATTGAAGGGCCCGTCGCGGATGCCTATGTTCAAGTCAATAAAAGCTTGGCAATTGCTGATCAAGTAAAATTTCAAGATGGTAGCAAAGAAATGGCCGCCGCCATCGCTAAAAATGCTCCCTACCTGTTGACCAAAGTCAACGAATCCATCGCTGACATCAAAGCCAACAATTTATTAGACGGTTACCAAAAAGAGGCCAACGAGTTGATGCTAGCCAATACGGAAGAAGGCTTTTTAAGTAAATACTTACCCTACTATGCCTCTGGGGCGGGCTACACTATTTTCCTAGCCTTCATCGGGGTCTTGTTCGGAGCAATCCTCGGGGCGCTATTAGCTTTGATGAAGCTTTCTAAAACCAAAATCTTTAAAGCCTTGGCGACGATTTACATCGAGTATGTTCGGGGCACCCCCTTATTGGTCCAAATCTTCATCGTCTATTTTGGAACCGGGGTCTTGGGTTTTGATATGTCGAAACTGGCAGCCGGCTGTATCGCCTTGGCTTTAAACAGTGGTGCCTATGTAGCGGAAATCATCCGGGCAGGGATCAACGCTGTCAATAAAGGCCAGCTGGAAGCCGCTCGTTCCTTAGGGATGAATCAAGCCCAAGCGATGCGGTTTATCATCTTCCCTCAAGCGGTGAAAAATATCTTGCCAGCCTTAGGAAACGAATTTGTAACGGTCATCAAAGAATCTTCCGTCGTCTCTGTCATCGGCGTTTCGGAATTGATTTTCCAAACGGGCGTGGTGCAAGGTGCCAGCTTCAAGCCGTTTATCCCTTATGTCATCGTTTCTCTAATTTATTTTGTTTTAACCTTTACGATTTCTCGACTACTTGGTGTTGCTGAAAGGAGAATGGCCAATGATTAATGTCAAAAATTTATCCAAAGCTTATGGGGAAAATGAAGTTCTTAAAGGCATCGACTTAGATGTGGCAGCTGGTGAAGTCGTAGTGATTATCGGCCCTTCTGGTAGCGGCAAATCCACGTTCCTTCGTTGTCTCAATCTTTTAGAACAGCCCACTGGTGGCATCATCGAATTTGAAGGACAAAATATCCTCGACAAAAGTGTCAGCATCGACCAATTACGCCAAAAGATGGGGATGGTTTTCCAGAGTTTCAATCTCTTTCCGCATATGACCGTCTTGGAAAACTTGACGATCAGCCCTCTCAAAGTCAAAAAAGAAAAACCGGAAACGGCTAAAGCCAATGCCATCGCCTTACTGCAACAAGTCGGGCTAGCAGATAAAGCCGATGCGTATCCTGCAAGTTTATCCGGTGGCCAACAACAACGGGTGGCTATCGCCCGCGCTTTGGCTATGAACCCTGATGTGATGCTCTTTGATGAACCGACGTCGGCCCTCGATCCAGAAATGGTGGGGGAAGTCTTGGCGGTCATGCAATCATTAGCTGAAAAAGGCATGACGATGGTCGTGGTTACCCACGAAATGGGCTTTGCCAGAGAAGTCGCTGATCGGGTTATCTTTATGGATCAAGGAATTGTTCAAGAACAAGGGAGCCCTGAGGAAGTCTTTGGCGCCCCTAAGAACCCCCGGACTCAAGATTTTCTGCGGAAAGTGTTGTAAATCTAGGAGGAGCTATCCCTGTTAAGAGGGACTGGCAGCACAGTTATTGGACTGTTTACAATAGAAAGTCCCGCCCCTTACTGCTAGCTACTAGTAGCGAGGGGCTTTTTTTTAGCTGTCGCTTATTTCCCGTCAACTTGGCTCTTCTCATGAACAAACTGTCAAAAATTCATGAGAAATTGCCCATCTCGATTGTTTTTGACAAATCCAGATGCTACACTAGCCAATAACACGAGTCACCAGGTGATCAACGGCGGCTTGGATTTAAAAGTGAATATTCGCAAAATCGCCGGGTTTTGCCAACAATTTGTTGGAGAGGGTATCATCTGATAGGCCGTAGAAAGATGATGCACCCTCTATTTTTGTCTTGAGATTTAGGAGGAGAAAACCAGTCATGAAAGAAGTTCGCAGTTACGTCACTAAAAGTGTGTTAAGTACCATGGCCTTATCTGCCTATATTTTGGCGGATACCTTATTTGTCGCAAACGGTGTGGGCAACCTGGGACTCACCGCTTTGAATATCGCCTTGCCATTATTTAATCTAATCAACGGCTTAGGCCTACTGCTAGGAATGGGCGGGGCCACCTTATTTAGTTTGAAAGGTGGCAAGGGAAGCTATTTTTCCCAATTAGTGGCAACTGCTGCCCTACTGGGTCTTTGCTTTACTTTGTCAGGAATCTTTTGGGTCACGCCACTCGCCAAACTACTTGGGGCCAGTTCTGCTAGTTTGCCTTTGACCGTAGAATATTTACGCTTTGTTTTGCTATTGGCTCCTTTTTTTATTTTGAACAACCTAGTCTTGGCCTTTGTCCGCAACGATGGCAATCCCCAACTAGCCATGATTGCCATGCTATCGTCTAGCTTGTTTAATATCGTTTTTGACTATATTTTTGTCTTTCCTCTAAACATGGGCATGGCGGGAGCAGCTTTAGCCACCGTCATCTCACCAATTTTAAGTCTGCTGATTTTAAGCTTTCATCGTAAAAAAACTCAGCGAAAACTGACTCTTGAACTAGCCCTGCCACAGTTGGCAACTATCAGTCGTGCTGTCCAATTGGGGATGTCTTCGTTCTTGACGGAAATGAGTACCGGTGTCAGTATCTTGATTTTCAACCAGGTTTTGCTAGCTTTAAAAGGCGATGTGGCAGTAGCAGCTTACGGTGTTCTAGCCAATATCGTCTTGGTAGGTTTGGCGATGTTTACTGGGGTAGCCCAAGGGATTCAGCCATTAATCAGTCGTGCCGCTGCCAAAAAAGACCAAGCTGCGGTGCAAGGTTACTTGCGATATGGTCTCAAAATTGCTTTGTTGTTGGCGCTTCTTTTATACGGGGTATTGCTAGTATTTCGCGAGCCTATCACCGGCTTCTTCAATCGGGATCAAGATCCCGTCTTGACGCAGCTGGCAGTGACTGGGATTCCACTGTATTTTCTTTCTTTTTTTGCTTCCAGTAGCAACATCTTATTGTCAATCTTCTTCTCAGCGATTGGCCGTGCCAAACAAGCCTTTACCATCGCCTTATTACGGGGGTATTTGTTAATTATCCCGATTATTTTACTCGCCAGCAAACTAGCGGGTATCACCGGTGTTTGGGGTAGCCTACCTTTGACGGAGACGCTGACGATGGTCGTCGCTTATAGTTTATTGCACCAGACGCTCCACCCCAAGACTGTCCGTTCAAGGTCATAAAAAACCGGTTCAAGTACTTTTCAGTAGCTTGAACCGGTTTTTTAGTGGGCTTACTCATGCGCTAAACCTATACTTATCCGTCATAAAAGCCAAGAATGGCAATCCCTGCCATAATCGCGGCAATCACAACATAATGCTTGGCCGTTAGCCGTTCCTTTAAGAAGATACGCCCCAGCAACACTGACACGATGGCATAGGAAGAAATCAAAGGGGCGGTAATAACGGCTTCTTGGCTGGAAATCGCGCCAATATAGAAAAATTGCCCTAAGGTTTCAAAAATCGCTGCTAAGCCTTTGTCCCGTTCTTTAAAGACCGTGAAGGATTCTTTTTTCACTAGTTTCAAATACCCCCACAAAAGCAAACCGACGATCAAAAAGGTTAATTCATAGCTCATGTTGGCTTGGTCTTCCGGCAAAATCTGTTTGTATTCCAAATAATAGCTATCCAAGAACGTACCTAAGCCATCAATCACCATATACAAAATGGGGAACAAAATCGCTACGGCTCCAAAACGATATTTGGGGTCGAACTTAACTCCTTCTGCCGCCAACTCTGCATCTTCTTGTTTCTTTTCAAAAATGGACAATAACAAAATTCCGATCAAAATCAGACAAATTGCCACAAACTGGAGGCCTTTCAAAGAATTGCCCATAATCAAGAAACCTAACAATGCGGTTACGGCTCCCGAAGAATTACTGATTGGCGATGAAATTGACACTTCAATATAGCGTAAACCAAAATAACCAATCGCCATCGATAATATATACATCGCCGAAACTGGTAAATAGACGATGAGATTTTTCCAATCATATGAAATTCCTTCATACACGCCGTAATACAAAATGGCATGGAGTCCCATCACAAGCCCCACCATGATAGTCGTCTTCATGGCGCTATGGGGATCTGCTGCATTATTGCCTTTTTTATAGAAGAGATCTGCCGTCCCCCAAGCTAAAATCGTGATCAATGCCGATACAAACCACATAGATGCACCCCATCCTTTCTTCAACATTCATTTTGATTCTTCTTAAAGTTATCTTAATCTTTTTTTCCCGTCAAATATTAGTTATTCTTTACAAGAGAAAACTTTCATTTCATGACAAGAAGCAAAAAACATGCTAAAATGGCAGATGGAAATCCTTGCCAAAAAGGCTTCAGATGAAATGAAAAAGACCCGTTCACATTCTGTCCATTGACTTTCAATTGGACGTGCTCTTTTTTGTTTAGTCAGCTTGGCGGCAGCGAAAAATTTTAGCGAGGTGAAAAACCATGGTACCATTCATTATTTACTGGGGCATTATTCTTGTATGTATCGCCTGGTTGGCGTTAAGCGTCTTTTTCTCAGTTTTCTATCTAGCCAAGAAAGAAAACGGAAATTTATGGGCGTTTGCTTTGTTCAATGTGATTGCAGCGATTGTTTTGGCAATTACTTTGGCGATCTACCGCACATGGGGTTGGGGTATCACCCAATACTCTAGCTTGATTTATCTAGTGTTAGGGCTATTAGTAGCACTCACTTTGATCCAAGCAGTATTAGGTCGCGAACCAAAAGAAAAAATTGCCTAATTTTTTGATTTGGTAAAAGTCCTCTGAAGTTTCAGAGGGCTTTTTTTTTACCTAAAGGAGTTGCGCAATAATCGCTACTATGCAGTCCTATGAGATTTGCCTTCACCAAACGCCCTAGTTTCCCATCCAATAAAGTGAAGTAAAAAGACGTAGTTCACCTGCCACTTTTGATAATCAAGCAAAACTGACTCCTTTCTCGAAAGCCTGGCACCTTCATCTACCTTTCAATGAAATGTTTTCAAAAAATATTTCTGAAAACGTCCCTTAATGATTGACAAGTGCCCTTGTATCCTTTAGACTCCTAACTATAATTATTAAAGTACTAAAATAAAAATTGAGATCATGACTTCACCATGTAGAGGTTGCGAAAGCCATTAATCCCGTCGAGCAAAGCATTGCGACGAAGCGGGCCTAGGGGATTTCGCCGAAACGTTGAGGAGATGCTAATCCTTAGTCGTTGGGCTGCAAATGAATAATTTGCAGACTGTCTTGGCTTTTGGCCAAGGTGCGCTATGTTTTGTGAGAGGTTTGTCAACAATTGCTTGTTCACAGCCGTTCCTAAGCATAGGGACGGCTGTTTTTGGTTTTTCGGGGTTTATAAATGCTTGGGTCTGGATTATCTGTTTTCGAAGGAGAACCATTTTCGAAAACGCCATGACTGAACAAGACGTCTGGATGCTTTGGACGCCTTGCCCCAAAAAAACTGGTTTTTCGGGGTGTGTTAATGCTTGGGTCTGGATTATCTGTTTTCGAAAGAGAACCCTTTTCGAAAACGCCATGACTGAACAAGACGTCTGGATACTTTGAACGCCTTGCCCCCAAAAACGTTGCTTACTGAAGCTCACTTCGAATTGCAAGAAACGCCACCTAGCGAGTCTATCTCAAAAAGGAGAGCATTATGAAAAAGAGAATTGCCATGTTAACCTTGTGGACAGTGTTGTTAGGCGTCTTCGGGCTAGGAGCTGCTAGCTCATCTTATGCCGACGAAAAAACACCGACCGACAAATTCCGAGTGGGGATGGAAGCGGGTTACGCCCCCTTCAACTGGACCCAAACCGACGATAGCCATGGTGCTGTCCCGATCGGCAATGATAGTTGGGCAGGTGGTTACGATGTTCAAATTGCCAAAAAGGTAGCTGAAGGCTTAGGCAAAGAGCTGGTCATCGTCAAAACTGACTGGGATGGTCTACCGGTGGCGCTCCAATCCGGTAATATTGATGCGGTAATCGCCGGTATGTCCCCGACGGCCGAACGTAAAAAAGAAATTGGCTTTACCGATCCTTATTACCAATCTGATTTGGTGATGGTGGTGCGGGCGGATAGCCAATTTGCCAAGGCTACCTCCCTCGATGATTTCAAAGGTGCAAAAATTACCGGCCAACAATCTACTTTCCACTACACTGTCATCGATCAGATTCCTGACGTTGAAAAAGAGCAGGCAGTCAAGACTTTCTCCCAAATGCGGGCGGCTTTATTGTCCGGGGCCATCGACGGCTATGTCAGCGAACGACCTGAAGGAGTCACTGCCGAAATAGCCAGCAAGCAATACAAAATGGTGGAATTTCCTGATGGTGCCGGCTTTAAAACCAATCCGGAAGATGTTCAAGTAGCAGTAGGTATGCGGCAAAATGATCCTGACATTGCCAAAGTCAATGAGATTTTAGCTGGGATTTCTGAAGCGGAACGCCTGAGTTTGATGGATCGGGCCATTAAAGAGCAACCAGTGGCGAAATCTGCCGAAGACAATGAAGCCGCCGGTGCCAAACCAGGTCTGCTGACCGATTTTAAAAACATTTGGACACAATATGGTGGCTTGTTCCTTCGAGGAGCCGGTATGACTTTATTTATCGCTTTGATTTCCACTGTGGTTGGGACCATGATTGGTTTGCTGATTGGTGTTTTCCGTACTATTCCCGAAGCGGTTTCCAAAGGTCGCCGCACCTTGCAACGCTTCGGCAATTGGCTTTTGTCTGTTTATATCGAAGTGTTCCGAGGCACCCCGATGATGGTTCAAGCGATGGTTATCTATTACGGCTTGGGAATGGCCTTTGAGATTAATCTCAATCGAACCTTTGCTGCCCTTTTGATCGTATCCATCAATACTGGCGCCTATATGTCTGAAATCGTCCGTGGCGGGATCTTTGCCGTGGACCGTGGTCAGTTTGAAGCGGCGCAAGCGATTGGCATGACCCATGGCCAAACCATGAAAAAAATCGTGATTCCGCAAGTTTTGCGTAATATTTTGCCAGCTACCGGAAATGAATTTATCATCAACATCAAAGATACTGCCGTCCTTAGTGTGATTTCAGTCGCAGATCTCTTCTTCCAAGGAAACTCTGCCGCCGGAACCAATTACAAATACTTCCAAGTCTTTACCATCATTGCTGTGATGTACTTGATTATGACCTATACGATTACTCGTATCCTCAGAGCCTTGGAACACAAGATGGACGGCCCTGCTTCATACGAAAAAACCGCTACAAATTCCATCCAATCTGAACTGGAAGAATAGGAGAAAACCATGACTGAACCCATCATCGAAATCAACCATTTGAAAAAAAGCTTTGGCGACAATGTCGTCTTAAAAGACATCGATTTCACCGTCAATAAAGGAGAGGTGGTCTCCATCATCGGTTCTTCTGGTTCTGGTAAGTCCACCTTACTTCGCTGTATCAACTTATTGGAAACCCCCACTAGTGGTGAAATTCACTATCGTGGTGCGGATGTCTTGCAAAAAAATTACAGTCTCACCAAATACCGTACCCACCTCGGCATGGTCTTCCAATCCTTCAACCTTTTCAATAATTTGAACGTCTTGGAAAACTGCGTCACCGGTCAAACAACGGTCCTAAAACGCAACCGCGACGCAGCCACAAAAACTGCGATTGCCCATCTGGAAAAAGTCGGCATGGGCGCCTTCCAAAATGCCATGCCTGCACAACTTTCCGGTGGTCAAAAACAGCGGGTCGCCATTGCTCGCGCCTTGTCGATGGATCCGGATGTGATGCTTTTTGATGAACCCACTTCGGCTTTGGACCCAGAAATGGTCGGCGAAGTCTTGAAAACTATGAAAGATTTGGCCACTAGCGGTTTAACTATGGTAATCGTTACCCACGAAATGGCGTTTGCCAGAGATGTCTCTGACCGAGTGATTTTCATGGATCAAGGGGTGATTGCTGAAGAAGGCACTCCCGAAGAAATCTTTGGAAATCCCAAAGAAGCCCGTACAAAAGAATTCTTACATCGGGTGTTAGCTGAAGAGACAGAGTAAAAATTGAAAAACCAACCTTTCCCTCGATACCTACATTGATTGGTGTCGAGGCTTTTTTGGCGACAACGTTCACGAAAACAGGTTGTAAATTTTCAGAAATTTAGGTAAAATAACCTTTATGTGACAAAGCTTTTGGTGAATTTACCCACGCCTGACAACATTTACCACAGGATTGCCACCATTATTTCAGGAGGATTAATTATTCATGGAACAACAAGAATTATCCCGTAGTCTTAAAAATCGCCACGTCCAGCTGATTTCCATTGGCGGAGCGATTGGGACCGGTCTTTTCCTAGGATCAGGAAAATCCATCCAACAAACCGGGCCCTCCATCCTCTTGGCCTACATGATTACTGGCGGTATTTGCTTTTTGATCATGCGCGCCTTGGGGGAACTGCTTTTATCCAACACCAACAATCATTCTTTTTTGGATTTTGTCGCTGAATACCTAGGTAAGAAATGGGCTTTTCTAACCGGCTGGACTTACTGGTTTTGCTGGATTGCGATATCTATGGCGGATCTGACCGCTATGGGGATGTACGTTCGCTACTGGTTTCCCAACATTCCCCAGTGGTTACCGGAAATCTGTGCCTTAATCCTTTTAGTCGCCCTCAATTTGATCACCGTCTCTTTATTTGGAGAACTGGAATTCTGGTTCGCCTTAATCAAAGTAGTAGCGATTGTGGCCTTGATTGGTGTCGGTGCCTACATGATTCTCACCAATTATCCAACCTCGGCTGGTAGCGTAAAGCTTTCCAATATCTGGACCCATGGTGGTTGGTTTCCTAAAGGGATCAAAGGGTTTCTCCTGTCCTTTCAAATGGTGACTTTTGCCTTTGTCGGTATCGAAATGGTAGGGCTAGTCGCTGGTGAAACCAAGGATCCGGAAAAGGTTTTACCAGAAGCGATTAACAATATTCCTATTCGCATCATCCTCTTTTACTTAGGCTCGCTGTTAGTCATCATGGCCATTTACCCTTGGGATAGTTTAGATACGAGTCAAAGTCCTTTTGTCGAAGTCTTTTCGGAGATTGGTATCACCATGGCCGCCACCATCATCAATGTGGTCGTCCTCAGCGCTGCCGCCTCCGCCTGTAATAGCGCCATCTACAGCACTGGTCGCATGATGCGCTCGCTGGCTCAAGAAGGCAGTGCCCCGAAATCTTTTGTCAAACTAACGAAACATCAAGTGCCCGCCAATGCCATCTTCTTCTCAGCAATGGTAATTTTCATGGCGGTCGTGCTGAATTACGTGATGCCTAGCCAAGTCTTCACCGTGATCACCAGCATCGCCACGACCTGCTTCTTGTTCATCTGGGGCATTTTGACTTATACCCATATGAAATACCGGCGCAGTATTCGAGGCAAGCAAGCCCATAGCTTCAAGATGCCTTTTTATCCTTTAAGTAACTATCTGATTTTTGCTTTCTTACTCTTTGTAGCTATCGTCTTACTTTGGTCAAACGAAACTCGAATCGCCGCCTTGATTACCCCAGTATGGTTCTTATTGTTACGAGGCATTTATTATGTGAAATACGAAAAACGAGCCAGCGATGATTAAAATCGCGGCTCGTTTTTTTTTTATTTACCATTATTCATTTGACTTCAGGGCTTCGATCATATGGATGCCTTTCAGTTTAAAGTGGGTGACCACTGAGACAATGCCCGTAAAGATCACCGTCAAAATCGCCGAGACCAGATAGCCTTGCCAATGAATCGTCACTGGGAACAAAATCGTTTCTGAAGAGGCCATGGTTAGGATAAACCAGGTTAACAGACGTCCGATGACAAAGCCTAATGGAATACCGACGAGGGTAAAAGCCACCGTTTCCCGTAACAAGTACATGGTGACTTCATTGTCAAAAAAGCCCAAGACTTTGATGGTAGCCATTTCCCGTTGCCGTTCACTGATGTTGATATTGGTCAAGTTGTACAAGACCACAAAGGCTAAGACTGCCGATAACAAGATAAAGACAAAGACGATTGGACCGATACTTTCAGTCATACTGTCTTGTTTTTTTAACTGGTCAGACATGAAGGTGACATTTAGCACGTTCCCGGAATCATACAGGGTTTGCACCAATTCTTTGTTGGCGCTGGCTTCCGATTTTTTCGCCCGTATCCAATACGCATTTTGCTTAACAGTATTTCCTGTGAGTTCTTGATAATAAACCGGTGCAAGATACAACGTATGCCCAAGATAATTATCGAAAACGCCAGCAACTTCAATCTCATACGCCTCTCCTTGGGAATCTGTCATGGTGAGGGTATCCCCTTGGTCCACCTTAAAGAGCTTGGCTAGCTGGCGACTGATCACCGCTCCTTCTTCTGGCAAAGCCAATGTATCGCCATCAAGATCTCGTAAGGTAACAAAGTCCGTAAACTCTTGGCTATCCGGTGCCACCAGATTGAGAGTAGCGGTTTGTTTTGTGGTGTTTTCATTTTTGAAAGTGACTTGTTCCGTGACTAAAGGTAAGGTTTCCGTGACTTCTGTCTGTTTGGCAAGCAACTGATCCATCTCCGCCAGTTTCTGATCATTGAGGTCTTCCAGGGAAACAATGCCGTCATAATGCACCAACTGGTTGAACTGAACTTCCGTGGGGGCGGGAATCGAATCCTTCAACCCAAACCCCGCTATCATTAAGCCAGTACAGCCAGCAATCCCAAAAATCGTCAGCAATCCCCGAGCTTTGTAGCGGAAAATATTCCGATAAGCGACTTTTTGATTGAAATTCAGGCGACTCCACACGGCTGGGATACGCTCTAACAAGACCCGTTGGCCAGATTTTGGCGCTCGCGCATTCAAAAGGGCTGTCGGTTTTTCTCGCAAATCCCGTAACAGCACTAAACTAGAAGAAAATAAGGTGGAGAAAGCAGCGGCTACTACTGCAATCAGTATTGGCACAAACCAATAACGAATAGCGTATTCCGGATAGATATATTGCTCTTGTAACATGCTAAAGACTACTCTTGGTAAGACATGGGTCCCTACAATAACCCCTAGCACCGATCCAATAAAGGTGGCAATGAAGGCGTAGAGCATGTATTTAGCGGCAATTTCTCCATTGCGATAACCCAATGCTTTTAAGGTACCAATTTCTCGCCGATGTTCTTCAATCATACGGGTCATAGAAGTAAAGATGATCAAAATCGCAATCAAGAAGAAAAAGACGGGAAAGACATTGGCAATCGCATCAATCCGCACTGCCAAGCTTTGAAACTCATTGAAACCAGGATTATCCTGCCGTTGAGTCAGTAGATAATTGGGTTTCTCCAAAGTTTCGATTTTCCCTTTGGCATCTTCTAATTTCACTTGTCCTTCCATCAACTTTTTACGATTTTTCATCAACTCGGCTTGCTTTCCCGCAAGTTCTTTTTCGCCAGCTTCTAACTGTTCGTTGGCCTCATCAAGCTGCCTTTGACCAGCTGCCAATTCTTGCAAACCCGCTGCCAACTGGGACTTGCCGTCTGCCAACTGCGTTTCACCATCAACCAGTTGGGACTCGCCATCTGCCAATTGTTCCTTTGCCGATTGTAATTGAGCTTCACCATCAGCCAGTTCTTGTTGGGCAGCATCTAGCTGGGCTTGCCCATCTGCTAACTGCGTCTCACCAGCGGCTAGTTGTTCCTCACCGCTTGCCAGTTGTTCTTTTGACCTGGCTAATTGTTCGGCGCCAGCTGTGGCCGCTGCTTCGGCCTTACTAAGTTGCGTTTCCTGAGCGGCCAACTCTGCCTCGCCGGCTCGCAACTGTTCTTGGCCGGCTTGCAACTGCGTTTGGGCCGCTTGCAGTTGGTCCGAGCCTTGCTGCCACTGGCTTAAAGCTGTCGCTAATTGAGCTTCAGCTTCAGCCAGTTGCTTGTCGGCTTCTTCTTTGCCGACAGTCGCTTCTAATTGACTACGCTGTTGGTCTAAGGCAGCTTGTTGCTGATCTAACTGAGCTTTCGCAGCAGTCACCGCCTCTTGCTGACTGGCTAACTCTGCTTGCTTGTCCGTTAGTGCTTGATGTTTTGCTGCCAATGCTCTTTTACCAGCTGCCAGCTGTTCCCGCCCGCTAGCCAGTTCAGCTTGGCCGGCTTGCAGTTCGGCTTCTTTGTCTGCTAATAACTGCTTGTTAGACTCTAACTTTTGGCGTTTTTCAGCTAGTTGTTGCTGCTTTTCGGTCAAGGTTTGTTGTTGCGCTTCCAGTTCGGCTTTGCCGGAAGTTAACTCGGCTTCTTTAGCTGCTAGCGTCTGTTTGTTGGCTTCCAACTCTTTTCGGCTTGCTACCAGTTGCGTTTCCTTTTCTGCTAGTTCAGCTTGACTTGCGGTCAACTTTGCTTGATTTTCCGTCAAAGTTTGTTGGTTGGTCGCTAATTCTTCTTTACCCGACGCAAGTTCGGCTTTGGCATCATCAAGTTTTTGCTGACCCTCTTCAATTTCTTTGATGCCATCTGCGACTTTCTTTTCTTCCGGCGAAAGCTTCTCATAAGCCAAATCTTTCAGCTCTTCCAGTCGCGCTGGTCGCCGTTCATCCAAGACTGCGGTCAGACGGTCTTCTTGTTTGGTCAACTGGGTTTTGTAGTCATCAGACGTCGGCGCATACTTGGTCAAATTGGTAAAGCTGACATAAAGAATGCTATAGGTCTCTTGCTCAAAAGCGGCTAATGGCACATAAGCAAAGCCCGCGACTTGTCCGTCCCCTACATTGGTGACGCCTCGTTCACGATCGTCCACATAAATCGGTGAATCACCATAACCCACCACCGTAAATGAACTTTCCTTTAACTGGTCATTTTCCAATGTCAGCTCTGTACCGATGGGATAAGTCTTGGCCAACATCCGATCTAACAATAATTCATCGTTTTTCTCCGGCAAGCGCCCTACAGTGACCAGCGGCTGATTTTGACTGTTTTGCCCCTGGTAAGAATAAACTTGCAAATTCAACTGCTTCTCGGCTTCGTGAATCGCCAAACGCTGGCCGAGCTCCCCTTTTACGTCTCCTAGCGCTTCCACTTCCTTCAAGTCATTTTCGGATAAGCCTGCTGTAGAGACCACCTGAATATCGGAAACCTTTTGTTGGGTAATCATCTCATCAGCCGTTTGATTTAAATCCGGACCGATGGATTTGATTCCCACAAATAACAGCACACTCATAAAAATAATGATCACGATGGCGGCAAACCGCCCAAAGGAATCGCGGATATCCCGCCAGACGGTTTTCATATATAGCTTATTTTTCATCCGTCTTTCCCCTCCTACCAAACAATCTCGTCCACCGAGGTGGGTGCGGGATTTAATTCCACCAAACGTACTTTAGCATCATTTATGCGAATCACACGATCAGCCATGGGCGCCAAAGCGGAGTTGTGGGTGATGATTAACACCGTTTGTCCCTGTTTGCGACTGGCATTTTGCAAAAGTTTGAGAACTTGTTTGCCGGTTTCAAAATCCAAAGCGCCGGTGGGTTCATCACATAACAACAGCTTGGGATTTTTCGCCAAAGCGCGGGCAATCGCCACCCGTTGTTGTTCACCACCGGAAAGCTGTGCTGGAAAGTTTTGTTTCCGTTGAGACAAGCCCACCTGATCCAAGACCTCATCCACCACTAACGCTGCTGGCGCCACCGCAGTAGCCAATTCAACATTTTCCTTGGCGGTAAGGTTCGGCACCAAGTTATAAAATTGAAAGACAAAACCCACATCGGTGCGACGATATGCGATCAACTCTTTTTCTGTCATCTTTTCAATATGTAATCCATCCACGATGACTTCCCCTTCTGACGGTTGGTCCATCCCTCCAAGAATATTCAATACTGTGGATTTTCCTGCCCCACTAGGACCGAGAATCACTGCTAGCTCACCTTTTTCGACGGTAAAGCTCATATTTTGATTGGCTTCAATGGTCGTTTCCCCCATTTGATAGCGTTTGTATTCATTTTTTACTTCGATAAAACTCATCTCTGCGCCTCCATTCTTCCAACAGCCTGTTGAAAATATGCCACACTGTCAGTATAATGAATTCGAAAAAGGTGGGCAATATGCAAATCCCACCAATCTGTTATTAGACCAACACATTTGTAAAATCTGTCTAAATAATAACCAAAATTTAAGTCGTCTTGCTTCCCCTGAAGTTGCTACCGCTTTTTTCGAGCCTTTTCAAAGGAGTGATGAACATGGCTGGCATCAAAAACAATCGTCGCACCCAATATACCCGCAAAGCTATTAAAGAAGCCTTTTTGTCTTTGTTAGCTGAAACCGAATTAGCTAAAATTACCGTCACCGATATTTGCAAATTGGCGGATATCAACCGAGGGACTTTTTATCAACATTATCATGATCCCGCTGATCTTTTCCAACAAATCGAGCAGGAGTTTGTGGACCAGATGTTACCTTTATTGGTGATGCGCCCCAAAGATCACCTAGAAGAATGGCTCACCCGCTTTATCGAAGCCTTATTGGACAATGCTGTGGTAAGTAGCCAGATTTTGAAGGATTATCAAGATAGTCGCCTATTAGCGGTCACTTTCAACGAAGTCCACGATTTAGCCATCGAAGAATTTCGCCTACGCTTTCACGAAGACAATCCCCAGCTGTTGGAGTATTACTTTGCCTACTTCGTCAAAGGAACCATCGGCACCATCTTGCAATGGTTGGAAGACGGCATGCCAGTTTCCGTCCAGGATTTGACTACGATGCTGACGCAGGTTTTACTGCCTCGAGGATGAAAAACTAACTTTTCAAAAAGCCCGCTCCTCCTTGGTGACGGGGCTTTTTTGCTGCTTCAGAAATTTATCAGGATAGCGGAAATTGTACAGAAGCGGCCCCTTTCGTTATACTAAATGTAACGATTTCCCTAGCTGTGTAGGGATTTTATGACGCCTGGCAGAAGCACCAAGAGGATGGGATTCATTTATCCTTCTATCGATCACGCCCCCTCAAAAAGGAGATGCTATGAAAAAAGACAATTCACTAATCGACTTTCTAGGTGGTAAAACCGCTTATTTTATTCTGGGATTGATTTCATTAGCGGCGATTACCTTGTTATTATTGCAACAAATAGCTTTTGTGTTTCGACCCTTTGCAGTGATTATCGGGACGACTTTACCTCCAGTGATTTTTGCCATGATCTTGTATTACGTTTTACGACCGGTGGTGGATTTTGCTGAAAGAAAACAAGTCCCCCGCCTGCTTAGTCTGATTTTATCTTACGGCATTTTGCTGGGCTTACTAGTGCTAGGTGGGTTTCACCTGTTTCCCGTCTTACAACAACAGGCAGTGGACTTGGTAGCAGGTCTGCCTGGCTATGCGAAAGACTTCCAACACAGCCTCGAAAACTTTCTCAGCCAAACGCCATTTGCTCCCCAATTTCAGCAAATGATGCAGTCACTAGATTCCATTACAGATGATATCTTTGCCTTTATCAGTGACAATTGGCAAGACGGCTTTAAGGGACTAGGAAGTATTTTTTCCACTCTTTCAACGGTGGGAATCACATTATTCACGGGCCCAATTATCGCCTTCTTTTTAATCAAAAATCCCCAAAAAATCCACGATAGTCTGATGGCTATCATCCCGCCGCGTTTTCGTCAGGATATTCAACAGCTGTTGACGACCGCGGATCAACAGATCGGGGCCTTTTTGAAAGGGCAAGTCATCGCCTCAGTCTTATTAGGGATCATTTATTGGCTATGTTTTTTGCTTATCGGGTTACCCTTTGCGACGATTATCGCCTTAGCAGCTGGCATTTTAAATATCGTTCCTTACATCGGCGCCTTTCTCGCTTTTTTGCCGGCACTTTTTGTCGCTTTTCAAGACTCCGGTTTTATGGTGATAAAATTTGTCATCGTTTGGTTTGCCGTCCAACTTCTTCACGGAGATTTAGTCGTCCCGCGGGTTTTAGGCAACCGTCTAAATATCCATCCTATCACGATTTTAGTGGTTTTATTGGTGATGGGGGATCTGCTGGGATTCGTCGGGGTGGTCTTCGGGATTCCCATCTACAGTCTCATCAAGATTTTAGTCGTCTTTACATTTGGCAAATTCAAACAGCGTTACAATCGATTTTTTGGTGACCATGGCAAATACCAAGAAACCGACTTTTTCGATGAAGGTTCCTAGCTATTCCTTAGCTAAACCATAGCATTCCAAATTTGCTTTTCAGGAGGTTCTTATGAAAGTAGTTTTTCATGTCGATGAAGTAAATAAATGGTCGGAAGCGACGAGCAATATCCGCAACCTACTAGTGGCAACGGATAACGTGGCGATTGTCCTTTTGGTAAATGGAAAAGCCATTGAAGGCTATCTCGATGCCGCCAATGAGACACTTTTGCAATCTAAGCAAGTGACTTTCCATGCCTGCCATAACGCCATGAAAGCTCATGGCATCACACCACAGCAACTCCCAGCAAATGTTGAAGTCGTGCCTGCTGGTGTCTTAGATTTGATTAAGCTTCAACATTTGGGATATGCCTATATCAAACCTTGACCTTGCTCCAGGGGAAAGCTAAAGGTGCGTTTGCCCATACCGTCCTTTCTAAGGGGCGAATGCTAAGAAAGACTGGCAAATGTCCTTAGAGTAAGTGACACTTACTCTAAGTTTGAAGCCCAAGGGAAAATGACGGCACGATACGCCACTTAATCCCTGATACGTCAGCCTTTTTGGAACATAATTTTTATTTATGAAAAAACGAGCCTTTCCTCAACTGGAAGGGCTCGTTTTGTTATCTCATTCGTTTACTTAGGCCTCTAATCCTCGGCTACAAGGAGAAATATCACAGATTTTCGCGACAGCAATTTGAGCCGTTTTAATCACTTCAACTGTACAAGTTTTTTCAAAAATAGAAACAATTTTAACTTGCTCTTTGCCTTCCCCGCCAACTAACTTGGCTTCATAAAGGCCATTTTTTTCAATTTGACTTTTATCCATCCGCTACACCTCAACTTTCTTTCCAAGGGTTATATCACGACTGTTTTCCAATGTAAATAGTTCCCCTCGTTTGTTCCCAAAAATTTCAAAGTTTATTCGTAAATCCCGGTCATTGCCTACTTTTCTCCTAGCCAAAGTCAGCTTGACTAGCGGTTTGCTCCTTCGCTAAAGATTTTTTAGTTTCCCAAATTTTTATTAGAAAGCGCTGTCTTTTTTTGGCGTAACGTGCTACTCTTGATGGGAATATAACGTGTCCTGATAAGGGAAAAATCCAGGTTAGTTTAGAGAAAGCAGATGATATGATGAAAACGATCCCTGTTACAGAAGCCATCGGTAAGCGTCTTTGTCAAGATTTGACTCAGATCATCCCCGGTGAGAAAAAAGGTCCTCGCTTTCGCAAGGGCCATCTGGTGACGGCAGCGGATGTACCCGTACTGTTAGCCATGGGAAAAGCCCACCTCTATATCGAAACAGAGCGCCCCGGCTGGCTCCACGAAGAAGAAGCCGCCCGCTTGCTTTATGCGCTTTGTGACAACCAATACTTCACTCCTAGCGAAATCAAGGAAGGGAAAATTGAGGCACTGGCGACAGCAGATGGTCTTTTGCAAGTGGATCAGGAACGCTTAGTCTTAGTCAATTCCTTTGGTGAAATGATGATTGCTACCAAACCTAGTTATTTTACCCTACGCAAAGGTGAGGTAGCTGCTGGCATGCGGGTCATCCCTTTATATATCGAAGCAGAAAAATTACAGGCAGTCCGGCAAAAAGTCCATAGTCTTAGCTCTGAGCCCTTGATCCAATTAGCTCCCTTCACACCCAAAAAGGTAGCAATTCTAACCACCGGGAGCGAAGTGTTTCACGGGCGCATACAAGATGGTTTTGCGCCGGTTTTAAAGGAAAAATTAGCTGCCTACCCCACTGAAATTATTTTGCATACTGTTTTGGATGACAATAAAGAAATGATCGTTGCGGCCATCCACGAAGCTGAAGTCGCCGGCGCGGATATCATTTTATGTACCGGTGGCATGAGTGTTGACGCCGATGATTTGACCCCCGGAGCAATCAAAACCGCTGCTAAAGAGTTGATCACCTATGGTACCCCAGTCTTGCCGGGGGCGATGTTTGCCCTTGCTTACGGCAAATCTGGCGCGGCCATCATGGGGCTACCAGGGGCCGTGATGTTTTCTAAAAAAACGGTCTTTGATTTGATCTTGCCGCGAGTGATGGCTGATTTACCAGTCACTAAAGCAGAGATTGCTCAGTTGGGCTACGGCGGGTTGCTATGAAGGAGTGAGCTGCAGATGTCACCGCTATTACTATCCATGAAAACCGCCGCTGTCTCCGGTGGGATTACCTTTTTTTTCGGATTATTTGTGGCCAAAGGAGTCAATAGCATCAAATCACCGCTTCTGAAAATGGTGATTGATGGCTTGCTCACCTTGCCTTTAGTATTGCCACCGACAGTCGCCGGCTTCTTCTTATTGGCGCTATTCGGTGTCAATCAACCCGTGGGAAGGTTCTTTCTAGAGTTTTTTGCATGGAAAATTGCTTTTTCATGGGAAGCGACGGTCTTGGCTGCGACGGTGGTCTCATTTCCTTTGATGTATCGTTCCGCACGGGGGGCTTTAGAACAAGTGGACCCCACCTATCTCGCTTGTGGCCGAACTTTGGGCTTGTCGGAATGGTACCTCTTTTCCCGGATTCAACTGCCCTTAGCTGCCCCAGGGATTCTCTCTGGAGGGATTTTAGCTTTTGCACGAGGGTTGGGGGAATTTGGTGCCACCGCCATGATTGCTGGCAATATCGCTGGAAAAACCCGCACCTTGCCGCTATCCATCTATTCATCGGTAGCCGCTGGACGCATGGCAGATGCCTATCACGAAGTTGGACTAATCGTCGTCTTTTCTTTTGTCGTGGTAGTGGCGATGAACTACTTCACCCACCGTTCAAAAAGGAAGGTGGTTTCATGAGTATCGATATTCAGATTACCAAACGCCTCAAAGAATACACGCTCCGGTTTGAATTTCATTCTCAAAGACAACAGACCGCACTACTAGGGGCATCTGGTTCAGGAAAAAGCATGATTTTAAAATGCATCGCAGGTATTGAAACCCCTGATGAAGGCTATGTTCGCATCAATGGTCGTACCCTTTTTGATCAAGCAAAAAAAATCAATTGCAAACCACAAAAACGACGGGTGGGCTATTTATTTCAAAATTACGCACTGTTCCCAAATTTCACCGTCGAAGAAAATATCGCCTGTGTCTTGCCGAAAAAAAAGCGCGCCCAAGTTGCTGATTTATTGGCCCGCTTTGATCTCACTGGGATTGCCAAGCATTACGGCGAACAGCTTTCCGGCGGTCAACAACAACGGGTGGCTTTGGCCCGGCTGATTGCCTCAGAGCCGGAAATCTTGCTGTTAGACGAGCCCTTTTCAGCCTTAGATACCTTCTTGAAGGAAAAAGTCGAATTGGAGATGAAGCACTTCCTCGCCCAGTATGCTGGTGACGTGCTATTAGTCACCCACAATCGCAACGAAGCCTATCGCCTATGTGAGGATTTAGTGATAATTGATCAGGGCCAAAACCTCGAAGCTGGTCCTCTCAAGGATGTCTTTTCTCATCCCCGCTTTCTAGCAACTTCCAAATTGACCGGCTGTAAGAACTTTTCTCCGATCAAGCAGCTTGATGGCCAGCACCTATTCGCCAAAGATTGGGGCCTAACCCTGAGAGTCCCCCAACCACTGACGCCAAACGTGACCCATATCGGTATTCGGGCCCATTGTTTTAAAGCTGTCGAAAAGTTGTCGGGAGAGAACTGTTTTCCTATCCAGCTCTTGGATCAGACCGAGACCCCTTTTGAATGGCGTCTGCTCTGTCAAACGCCAGAGGGGCAACAACCCCTCTGGTGGAAAGTGAATAAAGAACAATGGCCAGCGCATTTTTCGGGTTTTCTACACATTGCCCCCGATGAAATCCAGCTATTAGAAACCAGCCCTAGCGACGATGAAAGGAAGTTTCTGTTATGAGAGAAAAGTATCGAGTAGCGGTGCTTACCGCTAGCGACCGCAGTGCAGCAGGTCTCCGGGAAGATGTGAGTGGCCCCACCATCGTAAATGCTTTCGCTTCAATACCCGGTTTTACTGTCGTAGCACAAATCATTTTACCCGACGATCAAGCCGGCTTATCAGCCAAAATGCAACAGCTTTGTGATTCTGGGGCGGTGGATTTGATTCTGACTACCGGTGGTACCGGGTTAGCCCCGCGGGATCAAATGCCGGAAGCCACCTTGGCGATTGCACAACGACTGGTCCCAGGTATTGCCGAAGCATTGCGCTACAACAGTCTCCAAATTACCAAACGGGGGATGCTCAGCCGGGGCGTGGCCGTCATCCGCAACCAAACCTTGATCATCAATCTACCGGGGAGTCCCAAAGCGGTCAAAGAATCCCTCGACTATCTAGTAGATCAATTACCTCATGCCCTCGGGCTTCTACAAGAGCGACCGGCGGAAAATCAACAGCATGAATAACAACAGAAGCGTTCTTCTCGATGATAGTCGGTGAAGAACGCTTTTGTTTCTAGAGCAAGGTATTATAAAATTTTCACAAGTCTTTTCTTATTTCCATCCTTTTAACGGAACAACTTTTCAGCAGATCTTCAAAATTCGTTGTATTTATTTAAATTTTCTGTTATTTTTGTAGCTATCTACTAGTATGACTTAGGAGCGAAACTATGGAAAAAAAACTCACTTTCAAAGACTACCTTTTTATTGGTTCCATGCTTTTTGGCCTTTTCTTTGGTGCCGGCAACCTGATTTTCCCCGTACATATGGGCCAAGAAGCTGGGGGCAATATCTTTTGGGCCAACCTTGGCTTTCTGGTCACTGGGATTGGCTTGCCGTTTCTAGGTGTGGTGGCTATCGGGATTTCCCGTAGTAACGGCCTCTATGATTTAGCCACTCGGGTCAATAAACACTATGCCTTCATTTTCACGATTTTATTGTATCTAGTCATCGGGCCGTTCTTCGCCCTTCCCCGGCTAGCCACGACTTCTTTTGAGATTGGCCTAGCTCCCTTTCTACCCAAAAGCACTCAACCAGTCTGGCTGGCACTGTTTAGCCTACTGTTTTTTGCCTTTGCTTGGGCCTTTTCTCGTAAGCCGACAAAACTACTAAACTATGTGGGCAAATTTTTAAATCCGGTTTTTCTACTTCTCTTAGGTATTTTATTGGCCTTTGCCTTTTTCAAGCCCCTAGGACCGATTAGCACCGCCCCAGTACAGCCTAGCTACCAACAAGATGTCTTCATCACTGGTTTTACGCAAGGATACAATACTTTGGATGCCTTAGCCTCATTAGCTTTTGGGATTATCATCGTCACCACCATCAAAAATATGGGCGTGACCAAACCTTCTGCCATCGCTATGGATACTGTAAAATCTGGTTCTATTAGCATTTTGCTGATGGGAATTATTTACTCCTTGCTAGCATACATGGGTACGATGAGTCTCGGACAATTCCCTATCAGCGCTAACGGTGGCATGGCCTTAGCTGAAATTGCCAACTACTATCTCGGGACTGGTGGTAGTGTGCTTTTGGCCTTGATTGTCATTGTCGCTTGTTTAAAGACAGCCATTGGGTTAATCACCGCTTTTTCAGAAACCTTTATCCAGCTGTTTCCTAAACGGAGTTACCAGTTTTTCGTAGCTCTAACCAGTATTTTACCTTGCCTGTTTGCCAATATTGGTCTGACGAAAATTATCGAATTTTCCACACCAGTCTTGATGTTTATCTATCCTTTAGCCATCACCTTGATTTTATTAGCCCTACTCAGTCCCTTGTTTAACCATCGTTCTGAAGTTTATCTGGTGACTACCGTGATGACGGTGCTAGCAGCGATTTGTGATGGGTTAAACGCCGCACCAGAAATCATTCGCAATACGTCAGGGGTAGAACATATCCTTAAAGCAGCGAATCGTTTCTTGCCCTTCTTCGATATCGGTATGGGCTGGATTTTACCAGCTACGATTGGTTTCGTGTTAGGGTTACTCTGGACTTTCATCAAAAAAACTAACCAATCCGTAGCAAATTAAATCTGCTAGTTCGACTTTTGTAGCAAATGTAAGAAATATTCATTTTTTTGATAAATTTCACACAAAATATGACTTACGCCGGAAAACCTGACCTTAATTAGGGTTTTTCGGCGTTTGCTTTTTGTCAAAAATGTGCTGACAACTGACAGTTTTTAAGAAAAAAGGTACAATAAAGTCAAGGAGTAATCGAATGGAGGTTCTTTTTTTATGTTATACGAAGAAATGATGATGGACTCGTCCACCTTATTAAAATTTAAGTTATTCAAAAAGATCATGTTCTTAGGTAGTCAGTCCTATCCTATTGCGGTCATCGCCAGTGATATGAATCTGAATTACCAACAAACTGTTATTGATTTAACCGATATCGACAAGGAACTGGCGGCTATGAATCCCGACCACCAGTCCATTCTACTAGGGGGCGGCAAAATTAACTGCCAAAATCTCTCCTGCACCATGGATGAATATCGTTACCAATTGCTAAAATCCTCTGTTCCTTTCCAATTTATTCTATACTTTTTAAACGAAGAAGCTCCGACCATTGATGATTTTTGTGTCAAATTTTATGCTAGCCGCTCCACCGTTTCTCGTAAAATTGCCAAACTTAAACGATACCTGAAAGACCGTCACCTTCGTTTTACCTATACCGAAGCGGGCATGTCCGGAGATGAACGGGTAATTCGTCTCGCCTTGTTTGATTTATTATGGCTAGGAGTCCGCAGCATCGAATGGCCCTTTACCGTCAGTGAAGAAACGGCTGACCGCCTAGTGGAAGGTTACGCAAAATATTTTCCATTGGCTCGTACTTATGTGGGGCGTCATGAGTTGAAGTTCTTCGCTGCCATCTTCTACCAACGCATCCAAAAAAATAAGTTTGTCCGCTACGACCAGGCGTACAACTTTTTGATGGAAGATAACAGCTACTATGACTTTACTTCCCTTAAAGATATGATTGATTTGGAAATGACTGATGAACAACTCAAAGCTGAGTCTAGTTTTATCTTCTTTTTGGCCCATCTCGCTCCTTTTTATACCTTAGAAGATGATGCTACCTTGAAACAAACCATCAAAGACTTCGCTCATCGACCAAATCCAGTCATTCGCCTCGTCCGGGATTATCTTGATTTTGCCAAGCAAGAGTTTTTTGCTGACGATCCCAAACTGCTGGACTATCCGATAATTATGGGTAATTTGATCAATATCAGCTTTGGTTATTACATCATCAAACGCCCCTTCCCTACCATTCAACAGTTGGTGGAAGGCAATACGGAAAATCTGCGTAGTTTGAAAAAAATCGAAAACACGACCCAAGAATGGTTTTACAACCTCAGTCAAGAAAGCGACTATACAAGCTTTATCACTGAGGAAAACTATCCCTTGATTGCCAAATCCTTTACGGAAGTTCTCTTGCCTTTTGTCGATTTAAACAAGGAGTCAGAGAAAGTCATCGTCGGGATTGCCTTGGAGCACAACTACCTCTTGGTGAAAAAAATATACAGCTATCTATCAGATTTACGTTTTGTTGAAGCGGAACCTTTCGATAGCACAAAGATTAACCACTACGATCTTGCCATCAGCTCTTCTTTACTGCTGAAAAAACGTTACCCCCAACAAGAGGTCTTCTTATGGGACCATGCCGGTGATGAAAACCAATTGATTGCATTGTACAAACGACTACGACAACGATTTATTGCAAAAAACGAATAGGAGGTTAGCAACATGCGTTGGAAAGGTGATCGAAAAAGTTCCAATGTGGAGGATATCCGCGGTTCCGCCTCCTCAGGTTTTGGTGGATCAAGCTCATCAGGTGGAGGGCTCGGCTTCCCAGGTGGGGCCATCGGAGGCGGTGGTATTGGTGTTATCTTGATGATTGTCTTCTCCCTCTTCTTTTCTGGAGGAGATTTAGGCTCGATTTTAAGTGGGGGCAATGGGGCTGTCTTTACCCAACAAGAACAGACTGCCAATCAATCCAACACCGCCACCACTAGTACCGATGATCGTAAAGAATTTGCTTCCGTCGTCTTTGCCCATTTGGAAGACTATTGGAACCAGACCTTTACTGATTATGGCAAAACCTATCATGATCCTACCATGGTGCTCTTTAGCGGCAGCGTCCGCTCAGCCTGTGGGACAGCAAGCTCGGCTGTGGGGCCATTTTATTGTCCCGGTGATCAAAAAGTCTACTTGGATTTAAGCTTCCAAGACGAACTAGCAAATAATTTTGGAGCCTCTGGTGACTTTGCCATGGCCTATGTCATCGCCCATGAAGTCGGTCACCATGTCCAATATGAACTAGGCATTTCCGATCAGATGGAGCAAATTCGCCGCAAAGTATCAGAGACGGAATACAACAAATACAGCGTTCGTTTAGAATTGCAAGCCGACTACTTAGCGGGCTGTTTTGCCAAGTATCTAGCCGGTGAAACCTACAACGGCAAGTCTATTTTAGAAGCTGGTGACATCGATGAAGCCATCTATGCTGCTAATCAAATCGGTGACGACACCTTGCAAAAACAAGCGCAAGGCTATGTCGTTCCTGATAGCTTCACTCATGGCACTTCCGAACAGCGGGTTGCTTGGTTTAATCGCGGCTATCAATATGGCGATTTGGAACACGGCGATACCTTCTCAGCTACAAATTTAGATCTATAAACAAGAGCCACCACTTAAAAAAAATAGTCTAGTGGTGGCTTGATTATTCAAAAACTTAAGTAACTTTTTTCACAAATAATTCATATGTCTCTTGTAATATATAAGCATACCAACAAACAACCCTAACTAACACTTTTTCATTTTTAACTCCTTTCCCGCCAGCCTCCAACTGGCGGGCATTTTTTGGTTTTTCAAAGTGTGTCAGGCTATCCTTAGGCGTATCTGTTTTCAAAGAAGAGTGCTTTGAACACTCGGATAGTTGTCTATGATGAAAAGTTATCTGGACACAACGCTCCTGCAAAACGGATTTGGCACAATGAACAAACACCAGCTCCGTGAGAAATCAGGGCGTTCTCTACGTGACAGTCGGAATTAGTTTTTCCTATCGTGAGGTTTAACAATTTCCTTTGATTTCCATCACAGTTCCTTCACATCCCTTGGCTATGATATAGACATACCAACAAACAACCCTAACACTTTTTCATTTTTCTCCTCTTGTCCGCCGACTGACCATCGGCGGACTTTTTCTTTGATTGACATTTTTATTTGCAAAATACTGTCCAAGATCCGTGTACGCTTCTTGGACTTTCCTTAACAAATCCCCTTACTTAAAAAATATTTCCCTCATACTTTCTTCAAATCTTCTGGGTATGATATAGACATACCAACAAACAACCCTAACACTTTTTCATTTTTCTCCTCTTGTCTGCCGACTGACCATCGGCGGACTTTTTTTGATTGACCTTTTTCCCTTTGCAAAATACTGCCCAAGATCCGTGTACGCTTCTTGGACTTTCCTTAACAAATCCCCTTACTTAAAAAATATTTCCCTCACATTTTCTTCAAATCTTCTGGGTATGATATAGACATACCAACAAACAACCCTAACACTTTTTCATTTTTCTCCTCCGCCCGTCGACTGACCATCGACGGGCTTTCTCTTGGTCTTGAGGTAAGCGGGAAATAATCCAACGCATCGACAAATAGCCCTAGTCTCACTAAAATTTAGTGAGATTAGAGCTATTTTGC
>NZ_JBMRGR010000025.1:0-32270 GCF_049384045.1 Enterococcus diestrammenae | reverse complement strand
TAAATGAAGAAAAAAAAACTACATAAAACAAATTTTGTTTTATGTAGCCAAAGTTATTTAACTTTTTCAGCAGCTTCGTTAAAATCTCGCTGTCTTTTTTTATTTGAACTTCACTATCGTAGTTGTTTATATAAAATTTAATAGTGTTTGAATCGTCCCATTTTCTATCAAAATATAAATTCCTAAGCCAATAAACACTATAGGAACAAGGATTCGTTCATATTTTTCTAAGGTTTCGGAAACAAAAGAAATCTTGGCTAATTTGTAACTGATATAGCAAAGAACCGCAACAGAAATAGCAAATACGATTAGAGCGGTGACAATCTCTGAAAAAGATAACGAGGCAAAGTAAGGAATATAAATCCCTAAGTTATCGCCACCAGAAGCAATTGTTATTAAGGCAACGGTCCAAAAGAAGCGGTTTGTTCCTCTTGATTCAAGCTTTTCAACGACTTCCTCTTCTTCTTCCTCCTCTTCGCCAACCAATGCCACTCTGATTCCTAAGAAAATCGGAATTAGACCGAGAAGCCCAATGATCCAATCTTGCGGAATGAAATTCAGCACATATGCTGCAAATAAACTTACGGCTACTAAGATACCTGTTCCTAGATATTGACCCCAAAAAATCTGACGGAGCCCTTTTTTTGTATGACTTTGAGAAAAAATAATCAGCAAGATAAATAAATAATCAATGCTGGTAGAAACGTAAACAGCGAGAGCTGATAAAATACTTTGTAACAAAATAACTTCCTCCAAACTAAATTTTCATAGATATATTTTCTGACAACTTTAGAAAATCCTGCACAGCGGAAAGTATCTCTTCATTCGCTAAAGAATAATAAACTACTTTTCCATCTTGACGTGATTTTGCTATTTCGTTCTTTTTCAAAAAACGTAAATGGTGTGACGTTGTAGCAATACTAGCATTAAGTATCGCCGCTAAATCACAAACGCACATCTCCTTATAAGTTTCTAAAGTATAAAAAATTTTAATCCTAGAAGAATCGCTAAAACATTTTCCTAATATAAGTAAAGTTGAAAGGTCTTTATCTTTTAAATTGTTTTTAACACTAGCTACTTTTTCTTTATGTATACTGTTAGTTGTACATACTTCTGCGTTCATTAATTTAACCACCCCCATTCAAACGAACGTTTGAATGAAGTATAGCTATCTAAGCATTGTTTTGTCAATAAGTAGTTAATCTGTAGACAATTCAAATAAATTCAACATTGATAAAACAAGATTATTGATACACTATTTTAAGCATAATAGTGTATTCTTATAGTTATTCCTATTTGTAGGTGATACGTTTAGAATTGCTTTTTCTATTCAATTCATGCATTAATTAGGATCTCAATTTTAGACGTATCAATATTGTACTCATTTTCTAAAATATCGCGTACTTCCTCTTCTTGATTGCTTTCTAATTCAAAATGATTCAATTCTATGTTGATTAGAGAATTTTTTAATCTATTTAAACGATTATTTTCAATTATTAGGCCTTCTGAGTAAAAATTAATATCCGATATTATTGGTATTCCAAGAGCACCTTCGTATTCTTCTAAATCTACTTCTACAAGATCCGCTTCAATTTCTACTTTTTTCATTATCCCAGGGTAGTAAACTCTTGCTTTAGAATCCAAAACTTTATCTACCATTTGATAATCAAGATAAAAATCAATGTTACTGTTCTTTTCTGCTATATACTTACTGAGCAGATTAATTTTGTTTTGAGAGTACTTAGCTTTATTAGAATAAAATAAAGCAGCATTTTCATAGGGATATACATAGTTTATTTTTCTTAAATAGGAAATTAACTTGTTTACAGAAACGTCATTAGAAGCGTTACGAAAAGAATTTGCAATTTCTTCTACACCACCCGAATAGGGAGGTCTAACCACTATATCTATAAGCGTTCTTTCTAAATTAGTTACCTTAACTGGTCGAGAAAAACCAATTGGTTGTTTAGTCACTACGCCTAATTTATTTGTATTTTTACCGTTTAACATATAAACCTTATATTCTATTTTTTTATAATTAAATTTAGCTATATTATTTGTTCGTCTCATAGGTTTTGAAAAAGCATAGTCAACTTTTTTTTGAGTTAGTATAGCATTACTTTTATCTATAGGTTTCTTGGTTTGTTCATTATTAATATATATGTCTTTAGGATTGTTTTCAGTGAGATCATTTATAACTAGAGCACTATAATGTGAAAAATAAGCGCTCGGTCGAAGAGATAACGCTATTTCATAAGGCGAAACTTCTTCTAATAAATAAACGGTTCTGTTGCAAAGTTTTAAATAAAGAATAAAATCCCTTACGGTATCTATGATTTAAGCTGGGATTCCCAATAATACCTTGATTTCAGTACAGACCGAAAACCCGAAGAGAGTGCCTTCTTTTCGGGTTTTCTTATATAATCCTCGAATGGCTTCCATGCCTTTAATCGTGGTAGAGGCAGTGCGTAAACTTCGATAGAATTTATTGCGTCTCTTTACTGGACGATGGTCTTGTTCAATCAAATTATTCAGGTATTTAATGGTACGATGTTCTGTCCCTTGATAAAAGCCGTATTCTTTTAGTTTCTTAAAGGCACTTGTAATAGAGGGGGCTTTATCTGTGACTACAACCTTCGGTTCATCAAACTGCTTCACTAACCGCTTAAGAAAAGCATAGGCTGCTTGTGTGTCCCGTTTTTTACGTAACCAAATATCTAAGGTTAAACCATCTGCATCGATGGCTCGATACAAATAATGCCATTTTCCTTTAATTTTGATGTACGTTTCATCCATTTTCCATGAATAAAAGGATTTTTTATTTTTCTTTTTCCAAATTTGATAGAGTAGTTTGCCATATTCTTGCACCCAACGATAAATCGTCGTATGAGAAACGTTAATGCCACGATCATATAAGATTTCTTGAACTTCACGATAGCTAAGGTTATAACGAAGATAGTAGCCCACGGCTACAATAATCACATCCTGCTGAAATTGCTTTCCTTTAAAATGATTCATCGTCATTCCTCCTGCTATCTTTTTCTATTATTCTACCTTATTTGATAGTAGATTTAAAACTTTGCAACAGAACCAAAAAACTCATAAAACAAGTAGAAATGCCCCTGTTTTTCATAGGCAAAATAGTCCCCCTCGGCGTCGTCTATCCTTCCAACAACACAGTAAATTCTGGTGCCTACGGGTAGATTTTGCGATTCCCAGTCGTTTAATTGTTGGCTTTTATCTGGATCGATGTTCTGCTTAACTTCCCCGAGTTGCTCACCGATTTGGTCTTTACTTAACTCACGATTGCCTGAATAGAGTAATCTTTTAGACTCGGGAATTTTCGTTAAGTCTTTTTGACTGTTTTCAGAATTACATCCGGTGAATATGAGTAAAAGACTAAACAAAAGAAAAGCTAGCTTCGTCAATTTAGATAACATCTTACTTCCTCCTATACCCTTCTGTCCCTTTTAGCATACCAAACAATAGCACAGCAAGGAAGTCTTTTCCGCTTTGCCTACACAAAAACACCCACCCCGAAAATCACTGATGACTTCGTGGGTGGGTGCTTGTTTAGATCGGATCGCTTCATCCGGTGTCTTTATGCTTGCTGCATGATTTTTGCGCAATAGCCATGTTTATTCAAGAAATCCATGATCTCTGGCAATTCATTGCGAGCAAATGCCGTCTTTTGACAGGCGGTGATTGTTTTACTAAAAGGGAACCCTTTTTTCTTCGTTCGATAGACATAACAAAGTTCATTGCTGACTTCGATAGGAACTTCCTTATTACAGTTTTCTGCCACGAGGGCAAAAAGTGTCTGCCAATCCAACGTCTACACTTCCTTTCTCCTTGAAAAGCGGTTCAGCGAGTTCGCCGCTTGCCACAGAGTTGTCAGTAAACTGTCCCAACTTGTGACCACCTGTATCGCAAAAACATCTGACCGACGACACAGCCTCATTACCAAGGAAGTATACGCACTTCTTTTATAAAAAGCCAGTGAAGTAAGAGAACTCTTAGCTGACTTTTACAGATTCTTTATCATCCACAATTTTCAGAATATAGCCGTCTTTTTGAAAATCTTTGTAACAAACACAAATACTACATAAAACACTAGTATTTTGCAGTTTTAAGAAGATAAAATCACATCCATTCCATCTCTATGAAACAAAATAATGATGTAGGCTAATCTTCTTTCATCGTTTGTTCCAAAAGCAGATGAATGTCTGTTTGGAGTTGGGACAACAGGTCTGTCATCTGCTGTAGTTGTTCCTTGATATCCACCTCTTTGCCGGGCTTCAGCACTTGCTGGTAACGATTGGATAATCCTGAGGCCTCATACCGTCTCAAAAGCTCGGGAATCGCAGCATCGGCAATCGCCACTTGGGTCTGTTCCCGCAAAATATGACCATCCGTCCCCACCTCTCGTGCTGTAATCGTCTCCATTCCCGCCAGTGCCTTTTTACCTACCACATATCCCGTATCCACCTTCTGAATCAGCCCCGCATCTCGCAACCAACCATAAAAAACACTTTGCCGCAGCTTATGTTCCTTCATTACCCGATACAATTTCATAGGCTTCCCCCTTACTAGTTTTTCGCAGATTGATCTCTGCAATAGAAGATACGAAAAAAGCCTCGAGAACATGCTCGAGGCTTAGGAATTATCCATTGTATCCTTATCCTTTATTGTTCCGGCAGCACCACAAAATTATCATTCACCGTAGCGTCTAGCACCGGATGTTCCCGCAGATAGTCGGCAATCAGTTCGGTCATGTCGATTTGGACTTCTCGGATGATTTTTTCCGGGGTGAACATGGCGTAGTTGCCACCACCAACTGCTCGGTATTGATTAATAACCACTTCTAGTTCCTCATCAGGGGCGACGTCATGGCCCTCAAACTGCAAGCGAGTCACTCGTTGGCCTTTGGGTTGGGTCATATCCAGGGTATAGTCCACCCCTTCGTACATATCGTAGTTGTAGTACTGAGGTTTTGGTTTGATAAAGCGGGGATTGAAGACCAACTTCCCAGCTTCCGTCAGTTTCAAGTAATCCGCTGTTTGTTCTAGAGCAGCTTTTAAATCCGCTCCACTAATGCGAGAAACAGCCAAGGTATTCGGATAGATATAGTTGGTGATGATGTCCCGCATGGTGATGGTGTTACCAAAGCCCCGGCCTTCGTTATTGAACAAAGCTGTACCGGAAATCTTAGCCCCGCTGGCAGCCATTTGGACCTTATTGATAAATTCTACGTAAGGGTGTTCATGGAACCGAGCCATCATGGGATCAGCAATGCGCATATCCCCTTTGACTTGTCCCACTGATTGATCTAGCCAAACTTCCAGATCCTCGCTTAGCTTGGCTATCGAAGCCAGTATCGCTTCATCCGGTTTGACATCTGCCACGCTGTGAATGGCCGCTTCGGCATGGAGGATCTTCACCTGATTGGTTTCTGCTTCACGCTCCAAGTCTAGCGTAATTTCTCCGACAAAAGCGCCGCGGGAGCCTGGTTGAACTACTGGTACTCCGTTGATTACCGTGGCAATTTCCCGGTGTTGATGGCCGGTGACTAAGGCATCAATTCCTGCCACTTCATGAAGCAGTTGCCACCCTTCATTTTCACCGGTGAGCAATTCCGTTGGCTCGCCGGTTGTTAAATCCCGTTCAAAGCCACCGTGATAGGCCACAACGACGACATCTGCCAATTCTCGTAGTTTTGGTACATATTGTTTAGCTGTTTCCACCAAGCCTTTAAACGTCAGCCCCGCAATCGTCGTCGGTTGTTCCCAATGAGGAATGTACTGAGTGACCACACCTAGCACCGCCACTTTGACACCAGCTTTTTCCAAAATCACATAGGGTTGTCCGAAAAACGGCCGTCCGTTTGCCCCTAACACATTTGCTGCCAAAATTGGATGCTGGTAGCTAGCAATCGCCTGTTGCAAATAATCAATTCCGTAGTTAAATTCGTGATTGCCCAGCACCCCCACATCATAGCCTAGCTGATTGATGACTTGAGTCAAATCCGCTGCCGTATGTTGCGGTTGTTTGGCGATATAATAGCTCAATGGCGATCCTTGGATAAAGTCTCCATTTTCGATTTTTAACACTGCATCCGCCCCTGCAGCCAGCTGGCGTTCCTGCATTTTCGTCGCCACTTTTGCCACACCAATCGGCAAATCCTGCCCCACTTCGGCATAGTTTGTCGGTAATACATAGCCATGCATATCACTGGTGGCCAAGATTGTTAATTTCATCCTATACAGTCCTTCTTGTTCAGATTGGATTTCCGCAGATATTGCCAGCGGATTTTCCTTTGACATTGTCATAGTATCAAAAAAGGCGCTATTTCCAAAGAGAATCGCTGAAAAATCCCCCCGACACTCGAGATTTTAGCAACTGCCCCTCTCTTCTGTCAGCCCACTAAAATGGCTAGTAACTAGCAAAAACCGGGCCCGCCAGCATAGCGGAACCCGGTTTTTTCACTTACTTAAGACTGGTGATTCTTATTGATTCCAAGCAGATTCCAATTCAGAAACCCCTTGTTTGATCATTTTGTCCGTATCATCTTTTGGATTAGCCAAGATGTTTTCCATGATTGTACGCACTTGGTTGTAAGCAGGGTCTGCATTTTCAGTTACAGGCAATGCGAACAAGTCTTTCGTAGCTTCTTCCAAGATTGCTGGTACTTTGGTTTCTTTTGAAGATTTGTATTCATCAGATTCCAAAACAGATTCAACAATTGGCATGTAGCCAGTTTGTTCTGCCCAGTACAATTGCACATCAGGTTGAGACATGTATTTCAACAACATGTAAGCAGCAGTCCGTTGTTCAGGAGTAGCTTCAGCAAACATGTACACGTCAGTCCCTTGTTGGATGTTGATTTTGTCAGGACGAGGAGCCACACCGTATTCAAATTTACCTTCTGTATCGCTCTTCACGTAGCCTTCACCAGCGATAGAACCGATAAACATTGCTACTTTTTCGTTAGCGAAAGGACCAGACAAGTATTTGTCACTGCCGGCGATACGCATAGAACCGTCTTTGATCCCATCCAAGTAGTAGTTGATAACTTCTTTGGATTCGTCGCTATCCAATTTCAAATCTTTAGTGAATTCGACACCTTTGTTTTCCATACCGATTGTATAGTAGTTATTTAGAGAGTCGAAACCGCCACCGACAACTTCATGGTTGGATTTTTCGTAGATATCTTTACAAGCTTGAGCAAATTCTTCCATCGTTGTAGGAACTTCAACACCGTATTCTTTCAACATATCGGCATTGTAAACCAAGGCTTCAGTCGATTTATTAAATGGAATACCGTATTGTTTGCCATCGATTTCCGCACCTTTTAACAAAGCTGGACGGATTTCTTCTTGTTTGTCCGCAGCCCAACCGATTGTTTTGTCTTCCATGTATGGATTCAAGTCTACCAACATATCTTCTTGAGCGGCATTGTACAACCAACCTGGGTATGCTTGGGTGATGGTTGGCAAATCTTTTGGTGATTGCAAGGTAGAATTGATTTTCGCTTGCATATCAGAGTATTGGCCTTGGTTTTGCAAGGTTACTTTGATATTTGGATTTTCTTTTTGAAAATCAGCGACAATCTTTTCCAAAGCATCTTCTTGGGCATCGTTCATGGCATGCCAGAAAGTGATTTTGGTCTCCTTGTCGATTTTTGTAACGATATCACTGCTTTCTTTGTCGCTACCTTTGTCGTTGTTGGAGTTGCCGCACGCTGCTAAAGCAACGGTTGCTGCTGCAGCCAACATCACAGTACCCATTTTTTTGAACTTCATTTTTGACTCTCCTTCTAAAAAAGTTTTTATGAGATTGACTCCCCACGAGTGGGAAGTATTCTTTCACCATACGGATTCACCAGTTTTTCCGGCTTCAGCGTATGGATTGGAACCAAAGTTTTAGGGTGGATCAAGTGGATAATCTCAGCTAAAGCTTCAGGGAAAGCATGCCCAGAACAAGCTAGGCGGACAAAAGTCACCTCAAGTTTAGCTAACAATTCCAAGAAAGGGGCATAATCAGGGTCAAAATCACCTAGGGGTTGCGCATCCAAATGGAAATAAAGACTCCCAGGCTGGAGTGTTTCAAAATCAGTGACAATCTGCCACAAATACTGGTGGTCATCTTGTTGCAAGTCCACCAAAGAAAGTTCCAATTCAGGGGCAAGGCTCGTAATTTTCGCCGCTCCTGGCAAATAATAATAGGCTACCGTCAGCCCCAATACTTCTTGTAGTAAGGCTGCCTGATTGGCTTCCAAGACCACCGTCCGTGGGGCGCGTTTGATGATTTCAGCAAAGCGCTTGACGTTAGCCGGATAGCCATTGAAGGTCAACTGTCGCTTAGGATTTTCCGCCACTAGCTTCACCAGTTGTTGAATCAAATCTTCTTCACTGAGAAGCTCCATCGTATCCGGATCTTCCTCGCGATCATCAAAGGAAATACTAACACCTTCCATCATCAAGAGGTCACAACCGGCTGCTGCTTTACAAAAGTCTAATGTCAATTGGCGATCGTAGCCATGGAGACGTAAATCACCGGTATACACTAGAAACTTGTCTGGCGTGTGAATCAACAAGGCTGCTGCACCATAGGCATCATGATCCACTGGAAGAATCGTCACACTGATTTCACCGATAGTCACCGTCTCACCAGCGCTGAGTCCTGTCATCTCCCGAGTGAAATGAGGGGCTTCAAAAGGAGAGGGAATCAAGAAATCCCCATTACGGTTTAAAGAACGCAAAATCGCTGCTGTTTCCGTCAAGGTGTATAAAGGAACGTTTGGATCCAAGTAATTGATCATTTTGGAGTGATCCAGGTGGGCATGGGAAAGGAATACGGCTGTTTCTTGGTAGTCTTCTTTAGCCGTTCCTTCATAGGTATAACCCAACCGCGGATCGTATACTCCAGGTAATTCAGGCACCAGACGATTGGCTAATAACGTGCTCAGCTGATCGTCTTTTAAGCCTAGTTCGGGTCGGTATTCCGTCCCGAAGTCAAAGAAAATATGCGCATCGCCATAGCTGACTTCGATGACGGTCCCCCCAATGGTTAAAATACCACTATGAAAAGTGATGACTGTTTTAGCCTTTGATCCCATTTTTTGCCACCCCGCGAATGATTTCTTTTCTGAAAACGAAATAGATGATCAAGATTGGAATAACAGTTAACGTAGCCGCAGCCAATTGCAAGTGAACATCGCTCCCACTTTCAGTAGTGAAGGCGGATAGCCCATTATTCAACAGGCGGTGGTCTTTATCATTGGTCACCAACAATGGCCACAAGAAAGAATTCCAACTTGCGATAAAGGTCAAAATCCCTACCGTAGTCAAGGCTGGCTTGATCATTGGCAACAAGATTTTGCGAATATATTCCAAGTCGCTGGCGCCATCGATTTTGGCAGCTTTGTAATAAGACAAGGAAATCCCATTGAGGTAACTATTCAAATAGTAAATATAGAAGATACTGGTCAAAAACGGAATAATCAAAGCGCCATAGGTATTCAATAAGCCCAACTGAGCAATGGTATTGAAGTTGGTAAAGATGATGGATTCATAAGGTACCATCAGTAACGCAACCATGATTGCAATGACGACTTTTTTAAACTTAAATTCAAGGCTCGTCAAGGCAAAAGAAGCCAAGACCGCTGTGACTAAGGTGGCAAAAGTGGTCACCGCAGAAACAAAGACGGTATTGATGAAGTAGCGAACAAAAGGCGCTTTTTCAAACACTTCCGCAAAGTTGCCAAACTGTAAATGGGAAGGAATAATCGTCGGGGGAATACTGGTAACTTCCGTCCGAGTCATCAAACCTCCCAAAACCATATAGATAAATGGGAAAACAGTAATGATGGCCATAATCGCCAAAAAGAGATAACAGATAAGATTAACGACGCGTTTCACAGCTTATTCCCCCACTTTCTTGATGATTTTGCGTTGAATAAAGGTACAAAGCAAAATGACTAAGAACAAAACGACAGTCGCTGCCATGGCCACACCTGGACGTCCAGCAATATGGAACTTGTCGTAAATGTAGTATACGGCAGTCACCGCACTGTTAGCGATCCCGGCTTGGCCAGCAAACAATGCGTAAACTTGGGTGTACACTTTGAAGGCCCCGATGATATTCACCGTCAATAAGAAGGTCATCGTCGGTACCAATTGCGGCAACGTGATACGGCGGAAAATTTCCCCATCAGTTGCGCCAAACATTTTAGCAATCTTGTAATGCTCTTCGTCGATATTGCGTAAGCCACCTAACAAGATAATGATGTTAAATGCCAAGGAAGTCCAAACACCGAAGATAATCAGCGTTGGCATGGATAAGTCGACACTGTCTAACCAATCAAGGCCTTTGATCCCGAAGAAACTCAAGCCATAGTTGATAATCCCATAGTCGCCATTGAAGAAATAGCGAAAGACAATCCCGATAGCAATGGTACTGGTAACATAAGGCATGAAGAAAATTGTTTCAAAAAAACTTTTGTGTTTGATCTTTTCAAAAATAATCCAAGCAATTCCCAGCCCTAAGACCAAAGCCACTGGCACGGTCAAAAAGGCATAGACAGCGGTATTTTTCAATGCCCGCCAAAAGACGGGATCTTGCAAGATTTTTTGATAGTTTTCCACGCCAGCTGGACGCATGTTGATCAACGAGCCTTTTTCGAAACTCATCACCAATGAACGCAACAGCGGATAAATGGAAAAGACGAAGATGACTACCAAAGATGGCAGAAGGAAGAGCCATGCTTTCGGTTGGTTTTCTGGATTGTAAGTATTCTTTTTAAACATCAGTAAATCCTTGTCCCATCTTCTTCAAAGATGAAGGCTTTCTGATAGGCAAAATCAAAGGTCAGCTCGGCTCCTTCTTGGATCTCATTTTCGATGCTGACGATGGATTTCAAATGATGGCTACCGATTTCAAAGTTTAAAATACGTTCTCGACCGATTAATTCGACCCCGTGGACAGTAGCTGCAAATGCTCCCTCACCGGCCACTGGCAAGACATCTTCAGGGCGAATCCCCAAAACATATTTGCCATCTGGCATGGCGGCTTTGAAACGTTCTTTGACAAAACGATCGACTGGCACGCTGAAAGTTTCATAATGCATCTGACCATCACGAACTTCCACCGGCAAAATATTGATGATAGGATTTCCAATGAATTGAGCAACAAACAAATTGGCAGGTTCTAAGTATAGGTTTTGTGGATCATCATCTTGTTGGACCACACCTTCGTTCATCAAGATGATTTTATCACTGATGGACAATGCTTCTTCTTGGTCATGGGTAACAAAGATAGTGGTGATACCGACTTCTTTAACCAGACGACGAATTTCTTCGCGAATTTTCAACCGCAACCGAGCATCCAAGTTACTCAAAGGTTCATCTAGCAGCAAGACGTCAGGATTTTGCACCAAGGCCCGCGTGATGGCAACCCGTTGTTGTTGCCCCCCAGACAGGGTACCAGGCTTTTTGTCCCGTAACTCTTCGATATTGGTCAGCTTCATGAACTTCTCAGCAATCTCTTTGGCTTCTTCTTTGGTCTTTTTCTTTTTACCTACAGTCAAAGGAAACACGACATTCTCAAAGGTTGTCATGTGAGGGTACAGGGCATAGTTTTGAAATACAAACCCGATATTTCGGTCTTTTGGTTCCGTCTTAACCACTGATTCCCCTGCAAACTGTACATCACCAGAAGTCGGGGTGAGCAAACCGGCGATCATATTCAAAATTGTCGATTTACCACAACCAGAAGGGCCCAGTAAACAAACAAGATCACCTTTTTCGATGGTGAAGTTCACCGACTTCAGTGCTTCGAACCCATTATCGAACACTTTTTTCAGATTGATAACTTCAATCATTAGAAATCCTCCATTACCATTTTTTAGCATACAAATCCATTCTATCATCTTTTCCTTGTGATAATCTATAAAGTTTAGTGAGAGCTGTTTTCTGAAAATCTAATCGTTTTGCAAGACAAATTTTTCAAAAAACCTAGGATTAGTGATAGGACAGGCATCTTCTGCCATCAACAATTATAAACCAAGCCTTCCAATAGTAAAAATATTACTCTTATTCTTTGGGAAAAGTCCGATCTTTTTTTGCTTATCCCTTAGATTATTAGTGAAGCTTTTTCGGTAAACTGTTTTACTTAGGGGCTCCCCTTCTGACGAGAAGATTTTTGCTCTTTTGTAAACAGACACCTTTTTGGCTGAGTCTCTCCCATTGATAAAAAAGCTGACTTCTATTCCAGCAAAATTGCTAGATATAGAAGTCAGCTTTTTTACCAATGCCTGTCCTTTTGCCTCAGCGAATTGATTCAAGTAATACGACCTTGGAATCAAAATACTGCTCAATAAAGGCAATCGCTTGGGTGATCTCCCCTACTGTCCAACTTGACCCCGCGTCAGCAATCACCCATTTATCTTCCACATCATCGCTACGCAGGACTACCGCGATGATTTCCCCAGTGAAAGTCTTGTCCGGTGCTGTCCCCCGGGTCAAAATATAAACATCCTGCCCTTCTCCATCACCCGCCACCACTCCTGGCACAAAACCATAGCTAATGGGATAGACATTGCCATATTTGTCTTGGTAGCCTTTTGGTCGATCAATCGTCGCTGTTACTGTAAAACGTTTCACGTGAAACCCCTCATTTCTTCTTATCCCCTCGATAAAAATAGAAAACCATGACCAACGCAACTACTAGTGGAATGAGGAAACTCTTGTTGGAGCCACTGTGCCCAGTCACCGTGTTCAAAGTCATGCCAATTACTGCCACCATTACGATCAGAATAACAAATGCTATCCCTCTTTTGCTAATCTCATAAAACCCTCCCGTATTCCAAGTTATTTTTGTTGGTGCTTGTTTTGACTTATTGACCATTTCAGATTTTTTGTTAAAAAAATATCCTATCTCTTCATAATAATTATACCAGTTTTCACCAGAAGACAGTCGATTCATCAAAAAAGGTTATTTTATCATGATGTTTCTCTACTATTTTGACTTAAAAGACGTGTAAGATGAGCCGGCCTCGATGCCGCCTTCCTTACACGTCTGTTTTTATTTATGAATTCATCATTTCCCGGTTACTTCCTGATCCAACAACCGGTTCTGCCCAGCAATTTGCTGGATAGCAGTGATGTCTTGGGTGACTTCCAGACACCCAAGATAGTTTCCGGCGTCATCTTTTAAAGCAAAGTAGCGAATGTAAATCTTTCGGTCTTGGATGTCGATCCAAAAATCGGCGGTTTCTCGGGCCCCACTGCGGAAATCATCCAAAATCTGTTGGACGATGTGCATGCTTTTCGGTGGGTGGCAGTTGACCACTTCTCGGCCGATGACGGATTTTGTCCGGGGGAAGACCCGCTTTTTGCCTTCAGAGAAAAAGCGCACCCGTTCATCAGCATCCACAAAGGTTAAATCGACGGGTAAGGTTTGGAAGATCGCCAACAGCTGCTCCAACTTCAAAATCCCCGTCGGAAAGACCACCGTTTCCGGATTGGCTCCTTGTTCCCAGTCGTAATGCTCAGAAGTTGTTTCCTCAGTTGTTGAGGCTTCGGCAGCGAGACCATCAGCGATGCCTTCAGTGGTTTCCTTAGCTTGTTGGATGGCAGCCAAGCGCGCCGGTTCCCGTTCTACCTCTTGGGCCAATGCTGCCTCAGATGGATGCCATGGCAGTGGTTCAGGAATAAAAGCAAAGCCGATATCAAAGCTGTCGGCAGCAATGTTTTCCCAATCCCGCAGGCTAAAGACATCCAAAGTCATCGGCACCATGATAGCCTCTTCTTTGAAAATCATTTCCTCGATTTCGTTTTTGAGAGTCACCCATTTTTCTGATAATGGATTGAAGGCTGCTCGATCGTTGGCGAGGTATTGTTGCAGGCTCTTCAATTGGTCTCGGACATCATCGTCTACGCCCCACATGACTTGAGGCGGAGCTGTGATTCCATATTTTTCCATGAAGGAGAAAATCAAGGTTTCCTTGCGAGCGTAATGCTTGTCCAATTGTCCTAAATCCGTTAAAGCTGCTATCAGTCGTTCTTTTACTGACCAGTCGCCTTTTTGAATTTTGGTCATCAAGCCATCGATTTCGTCGGTTAGTAAGGATTGTAATACTTGATTTTCCAGTTTTAAGGTGTGGACGGGATGACCTGGTTGTTCATGCTCGTAGCTGGATTGATGGATTTCGTTGATGGCACCTTTAAAGACCGCTGCGTGGATATTACACAGTCTTTGAATCTCCGAAGCCGGCAATCCCCCTTGAATCAACGCTTTTTCGGCTGAAGTAATCTCCGTGACATCCACGCCATCAAATTCTTCGCTAAATAAGCGTTTGGCTTCTTCAAAATCGCCTCCTTCATGTAAAAGTGTCAAAATTTCCACAATCCGTGCTTGACGTTGTGCTTTGCTTTCTTCCATATAAAGCCCCTCCTAGATTAGTTCAAAACCAGCTGCCGCAAAAGCTGCGGTGACGTTTTCCATGGGGATTTTTTTCAGTTGTGCCCCTTTATCAATGGTCATATAGCGCCCTGCTGTCGCCAGCATTCCTGGCTGGGCAATCTGGGCAAATCCCAATTGAATCATGATTTCTTTGACTTCGGGATAGGTTTTGACGATGTCGTAAAGGGAGCTAGTCAGTGGGATACGAATCATTTTAGGCCCTCCTCAGCTATCGAGAAACGGTCAAAAAAACTTTTTTCTCGAGTCTTTTGATTATTGAGAATTTTTCTCACTTGCCCCTAGTGTACGTTATTTTGATAGCCCCGCCGATTAGGGGACTCCCTATACTTTCTGTCGAGCATGAGCAAGTTTGTTGGGTCCCTTTCCAATTCGTGATACTGTTTAATTGTAGTAAAAAACCTACAAGTGGTAGGTAACGGAAAATCAGTCAGAAAGGATGAAACATCAATGTCTAAGAAAATTTCATTGTCGACAGTTGTCAATACTGGTGGTCGCGAAGGAGAAAGCAAGTCCGTCACAGGCTATTTGAACGTCAAAACTACTCAAACTAAAAAAGAAGGGTATACAAACCCCGAAGAACTATTTGCGGCTGGCTTGACCGCCTGCTTCAACGGCGCCATGAGCTTTCCTCTAGAACGGGACGGCTTGGGAGACAAAGTTCGCACTGTACGAGCTGAAGTCAGCTTACTGGGGGACTTACCGGATTTCACCACATTACACCTAGCTGTTACTCTTATCGGTCATATCGACGGCCTCAGCAAAGAAGATACGTTAAAATATATGAAAGAAACTGAAGATATCTGTCCTTATACCAAAGCGATTAAAGGCAATGTAGAAATTACCTTCGATGCGGAATAAGTTTCCTTCATTCACTAAGAAAACCGGCCGTTCTTGCTTCCAGAGAGTGCCTCGGGTGGTAGTGGGACCGGTAAATGCCAACTAAAGAACCGTTGTCATTTTACTAGCTCATCTTAGCGATTTCTGCTTAGATGAACTGTATGCGTCATGCTTCTGATAGCTCCTTGCCGAAGTCAAACTTGTTGTAAGTCCAACAAAATCGTTGGACAACAACAAGTAATTTGCTAGCTCACCTTAGCGATTTCTGCTTAGGTGAACTGTATGCGATATGTTTCTTTAGCCCTCGGACATCCTTAACACTACACCCGAGGCATTCTCCTCCAGCAAGTCCGGCCTGTTTTATCGATAAGCGATTTATTCCCTTTACTTCGTAAATCTAGCAAATTATTTTCTTGTAGGGAAGCACATGTACCGTGAAAAAGGTGAGATTTAGCAGAGTAGAATTGGATTGACAGTAGCTCTAAAGATGCGTAATGAATTACTTAGAGTTGTGGTGCTTGCACCACTTACTCTGAGTTTGAATGCGCAAGGCAAAAGACAAACAGATTTTTCGTTTGGCTTGTGCCGGTCTAGCTACCGTCAACCCAATTCCTACGGAGCTAAATTTTACCTTTTTCGGGCATCACAATGTTAGCATGATAGGCCACTTAATTACTGATACATCAATCTTTTTGAAGCTTAATTTTTTATAAGTTCTTTATCTATAAGCAAACAGACGACCTCTAAAATCGGTCGTCTGTTTTTATTAGCTTTGATGTTGTCAATTTTACGGAAGCCCTTCATTTCGGTACCGTTTTGACAAAGGGCTGAACGCCTCCCTCTTTAGTCACACACCCTAGCAGGCTTTCAAGAGGCAATCTTAAAAATAAGTATCTCTCACATTAATCTTCTTACAAAAAAACATCCGAAAAGTAGCTTCCCCGAATAACTTCCGAGAGGCCTCTTTTCGAACGTATTAGAGAATTGCAGGATGAGAAAAAGAGCCCCTGATACACCGGAGACCACAGTGCTAAGAAAAGTGGTCATTTGATCTTCTACAAGCCCATTGCTACCATACTTAGGGGTGGATCTTGGATAGCAAGATAGCACAAAGCATGACAAATGCTTTGGGGGAAGTGGACTTGCAGAGAGCTTTCGCAAGGCTAGTACGAGGCTTCGTATATCTCCTTGATTGTTTTTTCGAAAGCTATATCAAGGGAATCCTTCATCCATTAAAACAACTACTCCTAATATTAATTATAAAAATACGCAAGCGTTTTCACAATCATTTATTTATAAATATGTTATTTCGCATAATCCTTTGACTAGTTTTAGGAAACAGCGGCGACTATTTTGTTTATAGCAGTCAGTTGATGATAAAAATGCCTGTTTGCCAATGACTGAATTTTATGCCAACTGGTAGTTATTCCGTCATCAGAAACTAGTTAACGGAATCTTTGGTCGGTACAATCAAAAAAATAGAACGATAAGCCTTTCGCACTTATCGTTCTTCCATTGCTTCAAATTCATACTATTTTACTTATACTAATGAAAATTGCTGAAATTCTCCATCTTTTAACTGCATTGTTTCCTGGAAGCCTAGCCTTTGTAGCATTGTCTTCGTTTCCGAAAAATGATAATCGATGGTCTTGGTCTCGTGGCTGTCGCTGGTAATGATGATCGGTGTCTTACGTTGCTGCAAATCTTGCAACAGTACCTCCGCTGGATAGGGTCGCTGCGTCCAGCCACGGCTCATCCCCCCAGTGTTGACTTCCACCATGCCATCCCAGGTTTTCAACTGCTGAGAAATTTCTGCCAAGACTTCTCGTGCCAATTGGTCATACTGGCGCTGGTTGTCTTCAGTGAGATACTGTAGTTGGTCATTAAACTTGGTAATCAAATCAAAATGCCCCACAATCAAGGGTTGATTTTGCGTCACATGTTGTAAGACTAGCTGATAATAGTCTTCTGCCATCTTCAAAAAATCTCCGCCAAACCAATGATTCAGCGTCCACTGAAAACTTTCGGGGCTTTCATCCACACTGCGGTATACGCCATTTCGTGGGGTAAAATAGTGAACGGAACCGATGAAATAATCGTAGCCAGCAATGGGTGGCGGACTGAAATAATCCCACTCCAATCCACATTTGATAGCAAGCTTGTCAGCCATTTCCTCCGCCAACGCCCGTACCGCTTGCTGGTAACCTAGCTGATCTGTCAGCCCGATACAGCCAGGATCAAAAGGGGCATAAGAGTGAGAGGTGAACCCCAAATCTGTCATCCCTGCAGCTAGCCCGCTTGCTGCCATTTCCGCTAGGGTATTTTTGCCATCACACCAAGTGGAATGGGTATGAACATTGGAATAAAACATCTGCCACACCTCACTTCATGGTTTCTTGTTTGACTTTTTTGTCCACCACTTGTCGTTTGGAGAGTTCCGCCATGACGTCAGCCGGCAGGATTTCATTGTTAGCCATCAAGACCAATAAGTGATAGATCAAATCGGCAATCTCATAGGTCGTCTCTGCTTTGCTTGCTTTCATGGCACCGATGACGACCTCTGTCGCTTCTTCACCGATTTTCTTCAAAATCTTTTCGTTACCCTTAGAGAAAAGATAGCTGGTGTAGCTTTTTTCTTGAGGATTGGTTTTACGACCAAGAATTAGTTCGTAAAGATCTTGCACTGAAAATTCCTGTTGCCCATCGGCTTTGAAAATGTCATTGAAGAAACATGATTCCGCATTGGTGTGGCAAGCAGGACCGGCTTTGATGACTTTGGCCACCAAAGAATCCTTGTCACAATCGGCTTTTAGCGTCACCAATTGCTGGGTATTGCCACTGGTTTCTCCTTTGCGCCAAAGTTCTTGGCGACTGCGGGAGTAAAAGGTCATTTGTTGATCCGCCAAGGTTTTTTCAAGGCTTTCAGTGTTCATATAAGCCACCGTCAGCACTTCATTGGTATAAAAATCTTGGACAACACAAGGAATCAGTCCTTGGTCATCGAATTTTAGTTCTTGAATATTTATCATGGAAAGCATCCTTTCTTATCCTGCTGCTGGCTTCCTTTTTGAACTAGTAGCGTACCCGTCTCGCTATATCCGAGTAGGAATCCCTTGAGCCTTCAGATAGGCTTTTAGCTTAGGAATCGGAATCTCATCATAATGGAAAATGGAGGCTGCCAACCCCGCATCAATCCGAGGGTTTTCAAACAACTCCTTGAAGTCTGCCAATTTCCCCGCCCCACCAGAAGCGATGATTGGCAGTTGCGTGCTATCAGAAACTGCCTGCAACAATTTGCGGTCGAAGCCACTTTTGACGCCATCGGTATCCATGCTGTTGATGACCAATTCACCGGCACCGAGAGCTTCTCCTTGTTTGATCCATTCCAAAGCATCGATACCGGTATCTACGCGCCCGCCTTGGGTGAAGACATGCCAACTGTCCCCGACTTTTTTGATATCTACGGAAAGTACCACACATTGAGAGCCGTAACGTTCGGCGCCTTCTTTGATTAACTGGGGATTTTTGACCGCACCAGAATTGACACTGACTTTATCCGCCCCGCATTTTAACACACGGTCAAAATCGGCCACCGTGTTGATGCCACCACCTACCGTTAAGGGGATAAAGACTTGGGAAGCCACGTCTTTTAAGATATCCGTGAAAATCCCCCGAGCTTCGTGGGAGGCTGTGATATCATAAAAAACCAACTCATCGGCACCGGCTTCATTGTATTTTTTCGCCATAGCTACAGGATCGGCTACGTCTTTGATTCCTTCAAAATTAACGCCCTTAACCACCCGGCCATCCCGGACATCTAAACAAGGAATAATGCGTTTGGAAATCATTGACTCGCCTCCTTTGCCGTAGCCAAGCAATCCTCCAAGGTCAACGTGCCACTGTAAATGGCTTTGCCAACGATGGCACCGTATGTCTCAACTTGGGCCAACTGGCGAATATCGGTCAAAGATGCCACACCACCAGAAGCCACGATATCCAATCCCAATTGATTCAATCGTTGATACATAGCTACGTCGATGCCTTTGCCGGTACCGTCTTTGGCGATATCTGTGTAGATAATCGTCTGGCAGCCCCAGTCGGCGAGTTGTTGGCAAAAGTCATCTGCCCGGGTTTCAGTGGTTTCCAACCAACCTGCCACCGCCACCATGCCGTCACGTGCATCGACACCGACAGCGATTTTTTCACCATATTTGGCTAGCATTTCTTTGGCAAAGGTCGGATTCTTTTGCGCAATCGTCCCTAAAATGACCCGATTGACTCCTGCTGCGAGCACGTCTTCGATATCGGCTTCCGTACGAATGCCACCACCAAGTTCTACAAACAAATCCGTCTCGGCCACAATCCGACGAACCACCTCAAAATGTACTTTGGTCCCAACTTTAGCGCCGTTTAAGTCCACCAGATGTAGATGGGTCGCCCCTTTTTGTTGAAATTCTTTGGCAAAAACCACCGGATCATCCCCGAAAACTTGCTGCTGTTGATAATCCCCTTGGTAAAGACGCACCACTTTGCCGTCAAGTAAATCAATGGCTGGTAAAATAATCATGCTGTCACCTCCGCAAATGCTTTTAGTAGCGCTAAGCCACAATGGCCGCTTTTTTCCGGGTGAAACTGAGTACCAAAGACGTTGCCATTTTGGACAATTCCCGTCACTGCCACGCCATAGTCACTATCAGCCACCAGGTTTTCTTGACAATCCGTAGCATAAAAACTGTGGACATAGTAAAACTGATCTTGGTCCTTGATATATTTCAAAAGAGGGCTCTCTTTCCGAAAAGTGATGGGATTCCAGCCAATATGAGGAACTTTCAACTCGCTACCCGCTTTGGCAAATGCTTCCGCCAGGGAAACCACTCTCCCTGGCACCAAGCCTAGCCCTTCGTGGATGCCAAATTCTTCGCTGGAATCAAACAACAGCTGCATCCCCAAGCAAATCCCCAATAAGGGCTTGCCCGATTGCGCCAACTCAATAAACGTTTGATCCAAGCCATTTTCCTTTAGTTTCCCCATAGCGTCAGCAAAAGCTCCCACCCCGGGTAAGATCACTTGGTCAGCGGCTTTTAGCTTAGCCGCATCACCGGTGACTTCACTTTCAATTCCTAACGTCGTCAGAGAGCTCGTCAAACTAAATAAATTCCCCACACCATAATCGACAATGGCAATCATCCGCCTCGCCCCTTTCCTATAAAATCGTCCCCTTGGTAGAAGGAATCTCATCTGGCGCCAACTGATTGATGGCTACTGCATCCGCCAAGGCACGGCCGAAACCTTTAAAACAAGCCTCCACGATATGGTGACTATTTTTACCTGCCAACTGTTGCAAATGAATCGCTGCCCCCAATTCCCGAGCAAAAGCCACAAAAAATTCCTCTACCAGCTCCGTATCAAAATCCCCGATACGCTGTGCTGGAATATCCAAATTAAGACAGGCGATGCCACGGCCACTGATGTCTAGCGCTGCCATCACCAAGGTTTCATCCATCGGCAAAATCATACTGCCGTAGCGGACAATCCCCCGCCGATCTCCCAAAGCTTCCGAAAATGCTCGTCCCAGTACGATGGCGATATCTTCAGCAGTATGATGACCATCCACCCAGACGTCTCCGTCAGCGTTCAGTTCCAAATCAAAACGACCGTGGCGCGCGAACAATTCCAACATATGATCCAAAAAGCCAATTTTAGTTTTAATCTGTTGCTTTCCCGTACCGTCGATATTTAACTTACAAGTAATTTTCGTCTCAGAAGTATTCCGAGTAATATTTGCTGTTCTCATGAAACCATCCTTTCTCGATTCAAATCAGCGGATTCTTGGCAAGTCTAGCCTCAATCCACCAATTCCCTTAAGGCTGCCAATAATTGCGCCATCTCGGCTTTGGTGCCGATGGTAATACGCAAATAGTCTTTGATGCGGGCTTTGTCAAACCATCGCACCAAAATTTTCCGTTCCTTCAAAGCCGGATACAGCTGGGCCCCAGAAATTTCCGGGTGCTTGACAAAAAGGAAGTTGGTCGCTGAAGGTAAGACATCAAAACCTAAATCAGCTAGTGCTTGCGCTGTCCATTTACGGCTAGCCAAGGTTTTTTCAAGGCAAGCTTGGTGATAGTCTATGTCGGCTAAAGCGGCCTGGCCGGCTGCCATGGTCATGCCATTGACACTATACGGGTTAAAACTAAATTTCACGCGGTTTAATTCAGCAATCAAAGCCGGTTGTGCCACGGCATAGCCTAAGCGAGCCCCCGCCAACTGCCAGGATTTGGAAAAAGTTCCCACCACTAGCAAATTGGCGTGATCTTTGACATAAGGCACCATGCTCTGGCCACCAAATGCCACATAGGCTTCATCCACAATCACCAGCCGCTTAGGATTAGCAGCTACTAGCTGTAAAATCGCCTCTGCTGGCAGCCCCAGACTAGTCGGCGCATTGGGATTGGCAAAGATAATCGTGCCTTCACAATCTTGGTAATCCGCCAAATCGATGGTTAAATCCTCCCGCAATGGTATCACCTGGGCCTTCAAACCATACAACTGGGCAAAAACCGGATAGAAGCCGTAAGTAATATCGGGAAACGCCACCCCTTGCCCCATCAACCCTTGGAAACAAAAGGCCAAAACTTCATCGCTGCCATTACCGACAAAAACCTGCTCTGTCGGAACTTGCAAATAATCTCCTAGTGCTTGTCGCAAACTTTGGCAAGTCGGATCCGCGTATAATTGTAAATTTGCGGCGGCTTGCATCACGGCTTGGGCGACTCCTGGTGCTGGAGGATAGGCACTTTCGTTGGTATTCAATTTGATAAAATCCTTTGTTTTTGGCTGCTCCCCGGGAACATAAGGGGCCAGTTGTGCTACTCGTGGGTCGAGAAAATCCATCTGTTTATTCCCCTTTCCGCAATCGAATCGAGTTGGCGTGACCGCCTAGCCCTTCTGTTTCGGCAAATAAAATCACATCATCAGCCGCTGCTCGCATCGCTGCCTCCCCATAGTACAAGTACTGAGAGTGTTTGACGAAATCATCCACCGATAATGGTGAATAAAACCGAGCCGTGCCTTCTGTCGGTAGCGTGTGGTTCGGTCCAGCTAGATAATCCCCCAAAACTTCTGGGGTATTGTGCCCCAAGAAGACTGAACCCGCATTTTCCACTTGGTCCAACCAAGCAAAAGGTTCAGCGACACACAACTCCAAGTGTTCTGGTGCCACTTCATTGGCGGCTGCAATGGCTTCTTCTAGGCTGGCTACCAAGATGATTTTGCCGTTATTGGCTAAAGATTGTTCAATAATCGCTTTCCGCGGTAGCAAAGCTGTTTGCCGTTCGACTTCCACCGCCGTTTTTTCGGCGATATCCCGATTGGTGGTGACCAAAATGGCTTGGGCGTTGATGTCGTGTTCGGCCTGGGCCAACATATCTGCCGCTAACGTCACGGGATTGGCGGTTTCATCTGCCACGATCAGGATATCTGACGGGCCAGCAATCATATCAATATCCACTTTGCCATAAACCAAACGTTTGGCAGCAGCTACGTAAATATTGCCGGGGCCGACGATTTTATCGACTTTCGGTACCGATTCTGTCCCGTAAGCTAGCGCCGCCACAGCTTGTGCACCGCCGACACGGTAAATTTCATCCACGCCAGCGACTTTTGCGGCTGCCAAAATAGCGGGATTGACACTGCCATCTTGCAGTGGCGGTGTTACTAAGACGATTTTCTTCACGCCGGCAATTTTGGCCGGCACAGCGTTCATCAAGACAGTCGAAGGATAGGCGGCCGTCCCCCCAGGAACATAAATCCCGACTTTGGCTAAAGGTATCACCCGTTGCCCCATCACGGCCCCCTTTCGTGTCATCATAAACCCTTGGGAAATTTGTTTTTCGTGGAACTCGGCGATATTATTCTTGGCAGTTTCTAGCACTTTCAAGAAGTCTGGATTGACTTGTGCTAGCGCTGCTTCGATTTCCGCATCCGTCACTTTCAATTCCGTAACTGTCGCCTGATCAAACTTAGCGGAGTAGTCAATCAAGGCCGCATCCCCATTTTGGCGGACCGTGTCGATGATTTCTTGCACCACTTGAGCATAATCACTTGTTTCAGCGGTATTGGTTTGAGTTAATTGGGCGATGCTTTGCTCTTTGCTGTCAAAAATTTCAATCATTTTTGGTCACTCACTTTCTCTACAACTTCGGTAATCGCAGCTTTTTTAAAACGCCAAGAGGAACGGTTGACAATCAGGTGGGCACTGGATTCATCAATCTCTTCCAGTACTACCAGATCGTTTTCTTTCAAGGTGGTGCCGGTCTCGACAATATCCACGATAACATCCGCCAATCCGACAATCGGTGCCAACTCGATGGAACCATTTAAATAAATCGTCTCAATCGGCTGGCTACGATCTCCAAAATACTGCCGCGTGATATTGGTATACTTGGTGGCGACCTTCAAAGGCCGCGTCGGATCAATGGTGAAATCTCGGGGTCCGGCTACGGCAATCCGGCAAACCCCTAAGTTAAAGCGCAACAGGTCGATGACGTCAGCTTCGGTTTCCAATAAAATATCCCGACCGACAATGCCGATATCCGCCGCTCCATGTTCCACATAGCTGGCAACATCACTAGGTTTTACCAAGAAAAAGCGGATGTTATTGGTTTCATCTTCAAAAACCAACTTACGGCTATCATCCAATAAATTCGCCGTCACCAAGCCCGCATCACGAAACATCTCATACACGGCCTGCCCCATCCGCCCCTTTGGCAATGCCACGTTGAGCATCCGCGTTTTCATGCCTGCCTCTTGGGACCGGTTTTGATCCAAACGATCCAGATGAATCCCAAAACCAATGGCTTGTTGCGTCTTGCCTAGCGCTTGGAATAATCCGTCATAGCGTCCGCCAAACAAGAGGGCTTGGGGAATATTTTCGATAAAGCCTTGGAAAATCAGTCCACTGTAATAATTGGTATCATTCACCGTCGAAAGATCAAACAACAGCTGGACATTTTCTGGTAATTGCTGTTGCTTCAAGACTTTAGCCCCCTCTGCCAACGACTGCAAGGCTGTGGTGGCTTCCGGCCAGCCTGCTGCCGTCGCCAAAGCTTTCGGCAATTCGCGATAAAAATCTCCCGACAACTTCATTAAAGCCATCAACTGCTGAGTCCGTTGGGGTGAGACCCCGCCTTTTTCAGCCAGCTGCGCCAACTCAGAAAAATTTTTGTTTTTCAAACGATTGAAGACTTTACCCCGACAATGATCCGGAAATAAATCCAAAATCGCCGCAATCAAACCACTATGAGACAGTTCCAATTTACCCTTGCCGATTTCTGACAAAGAGGCCAACGCTAGCATCACCACATCTACCTCTGTCTGCAAGGAGACTTCCCCGATGACCTCGATTCCCACCTGATTGATCTGGCGGTATTCATCAGACTTACGGTTATGACGGTAAACATTTTCGTTGTAATACACTTTGCGGCTCGCTCCTGCCGGCGTATTCTTCACAATGGATAAGGTCACATCCGGATTCAGCGCCAAAAGTCGACCGTCATTACCATTAAATTTGATGACATCGTCCCCGGAAAGGAAATTTTTCTGCTCCAGGTAAAAATGGTACTCCTCAAAACTCGCCAGGCGAAACAAATCATAGCCTCGCTCCTCATACAATTCCCGCAATTTCAGAGCAATCGCCTCTTCTTTACGCAGGATATTTTCCTTTACTTCCATTTGTTGACCTCCTCTTTACCACATGCGCTATCTGTCGTTAACCATTTGTCGAAAATACGTTTTGCAGGGGCACAGCCTCTACGCCAGTCAAACGCCTTAGTCAAATCACCGAGTTTTCAATGTGTCCTTCTTTGAAAACTGACAAGCCACATTAACGCAAAAAACGCCCCGAAAAATTAAAGATACACAAAAAACGCCCTCTGGTAATACAACCAAAGGACGTTGATAACGTGGTTCCACCTTTTTTCACCCTGTCCTTGCAGGCAGGATCTCAGCAAGTCATCTAGCAATGACCGTAGCTATATCGGGCTAACCCGGATCTTCCTACAACACTCAGAAGACCGACTCCAAGATGTGTTTCACTACCGCGCACACGTCCTTTTCCACCAGCCAAGGACTCTCTTTGGTTTGCTACGATGGTTACTCTTCTTGTCATAGTCTCTATATAATCGATGTTGTCCTAAAGTTTACGGCGCTTCATCAGAAAAGTCAATCTTTTTTATGCTAAATTGTTCACTTTTCGGATAATTATTCGTAAACCTTGCCGTAATCGTCGTCATCATCGCCTTTTTTCGTGGTTGGTTACCTTTAAGTATACAGCAGGAGCCCTCTTGTGAAAACGCTCTATTTTATTTTCAGGCCTCTTTATGAGTCATCTCCATAAAAAGCGCCTGGGCTTTTTTGAAAACCCGGGTTTCCTTCAGTTTAAATAAGACAAAACCCGCCATAGCCGCACCGATAAAACTCGCCCCCACAAACCGTGGTGTATAAATCAGCCAGTACAACCCCTGTTGGCTGCCAGTAAACCAAACCATCACAGGATAAGAAAGCAACGAACCCAAAATCCCCGTACCGATGATTTCTCCCACCATCGAGCCCCAGACTTGGCCCCCAGTCAGGCGATACCCCCAGCCTGCCAACAAAGCCCCTAACACTGAGCCGGTCAATGCTAGCGGCGGAATCCCTAGCAATAACATTCGTAAAACACCACAACTGGCCGCCATCCCCGTAGCATAAGCGGGACCCAACAAAACCCCGGCAATAATATTGATAACACTAGACATGGGCGCCATCCCCTCGATGCGCATGATGGGTGATAACACCACGTCTAAGGCAATCATCAATGCCAACAACGTTAATTTTTGAACCTGGCTTGTTTTCATAACATTTCTCCTCCTCGTAAACACCTTTTCAAATGCCTGTCTCCCGCCTGTTAATCCCGTTTATCATACCCCCAATTGCTCCGGCAGGCCATGTTTCCAAGGTCAACGCCATCTCCCAAAACTGATATTCCAACTGACTGGAGATGTAAAAAGCTGCCAGCATTTGTTCTTGTTCGTCAGCCGCGACCTCTTCATAGAGTCGGTCTAACAACTGGCGCTGCCTCATCACCTCTTGTTGCCCTGCCTCCCCAGCATAGGTAGCAATCCAACGCTGATACAACGGATTAGGCGAGCCACTAGCAATCAGCCTATCCCCGATTTCTTGGTACAGCCACGGACACGGCAATACTCCAGCACAAGCCGTCGCAACCGTCCCTTCCGCCAACTGCCGATACATATGGGAGACATAGTGATAAGCCGTTGGGGCAATGGGGGTATTAGCAATTTCCTCTGGCGTAATTTCTAATTCCGCAAAAAATTCCTGACGAATCGCCAACTCACCAGCGGCCATCCCCTGACTATTGACCAACATCTGTTCTCGCACTGCTGCATCCGTCGTTTTTTCGGCAATCAATTGATAAATCCTACCGAAATGTTCCAAATAATAACGGTCCTGCAACAAATAATAACGAAAAACAGTCGGCGCTAAAGTCCCTTCTGCTAACTGGCGAACAAACAAATGTTCAAAGCTCCCTTGCCAATAAGGATTGGCTACTTGTCGTGCCTTTTCCGTAAAAGTTTTCATCAAATACCCCTCTCTTTTTTCATCATTTAGCACCAAACACTGCTAACACCAAAATCAAAATCACCACGACTAAGCCCCTTAAGGAACTCCGATAATGAATAAAACAACTGCGAGGCCCCTCTTCATCATAGCCATGAGCCAACAACGCCTCTTGGTATTGCTCCCGCCACCGCACAGCCACTAACAAGGTTTTCATATACAACAGCGGTGACCAAAAGGACAAGCGCTGACCTTTCAATAGCGCGGCTTCTCGCATATTCTTGACTTCCCGCAACATCTCGGAAATCCCCTGGACCACCACCAAAATGCCGTAAACAAAATTTTGCGGCAAGCCCTGTTGTTCCAGATACAATAACAATTTCTCAAAGGAGACTCCCATGGCAAAAACCAAACCCAAGCCAGCAAAAGCAAAACAACGACTGGCTAGCACAAATGCCGTGCTCTCTGGATTGCCTTGCATAATCACCGCCCACCCAGCACTGACCGCTGGCAATATCGGCAAGACAAGCAAGGTCAGCAGACTTGCAAAGTGCTTTCTCACCACTAAAACGCCAAAGCAACAACCGATAATTACCAAGTTCAGCCAAAGCGTAGAACTGAAAGAAAGCACCAACGTTAATCCCAAGATCAAAACCGTCAGATTGACTACTTGAGTGGTTTGAGTAACAGCAGTAGTTTGTGCTTTTACATTCAGCGAGTCAGTAGTGATGGGTTTTTCCTTTGCTTCACTAAGTAAACTCATTTTCTCGACTCCTTTTTTAAGTCCTGCAACTGTCCTGCCGCCAAGTGAACATGATGACGGCTGATTTGTGCCAATGGTTGCATGCGATGGGACACTACTAAAACAGCCTCTTGCTGACTCTTTTTTGCCAAGACATCAGCAAAAAAGTCGCACCCCCGCTGATCCAAACTAGCAAAAGGTTCATCTAACAATAACAACTCCCAAGGTCGTGACAAAATTCCTAACAACTGCACCATCTTCTTTTGCCCCTCACTCAGATGATAGATACTCCTATCCAAAAACTCCCTCAGTCCCAATTTTTGCAAGCTGGCCTCTTGCTCTGCCGTCAGTTGATCTGCTTGCCAACCCCAAGAAACTAGCTCTTCTCGCACCGTCAATCCGGTAAACTGGTGCTGAGGATCTTGCACCCCTAGCGAAACTCGCCGATAAAGTGAGCGCCTCTTTGGTAGCGGTCGCCCTTCATAAAGATAACGTCCTCGGTATTTTTCCAGCTGCATAATCGTCCGCAACAAAGTGGATTTGCCACTACCATTGGCCCCAGTCAAAGTGGTCAAGCCGGTTTGAAAGGTAAAATCACTAGGCTGCAACAAGGGCCGACCTTTTTCAAATCCATAGCTAACTTGCTGCAACTGTAAACTCGCTGCATCTTCACATCCGCTCGCCATCGCAAGGGACCATTGCGGCTCGTGGTCTGGCAAATCCGCCACTGGCAACTCCTGCAAATGCCCCTCAGCAAGCAACAAGTGCCGATCCACCACTTCCTGATAACCTGCTAGATCATGATCCGCTAACAAAATCGTCTTTCCCAGATCCCGCAACTGAGCCAACAGTTGCAATAAACGCCGACGACTGGCGGGATCGATGCTGGCAAAAGGTTCATCTAACAACAATATTGGCGAATCTAAAGCCAATAATACCGTCAAGGCACAACGCTGTTTTTCCCCTCCAGAAAGCTGATGAAACGGCTGATCCATCAGCGCTATCGTATCTGCCAACTGACAAGCTTGTTGCATCTTTTTGGCAATTTTGCTCGGTGGTGTCTGAACATTTTCCAAAGCAAAGATCAGCTCCCGCCGCAGACTCCCCATTGCAAATTGTCGACTGGGATTTTGCATCAGCAAGCCAGCCAGTTGAGCTTTTTGACAACCTACTACCTCTCGCAGATTACGCCCAGCCAGAAAAATATCCCCCTCATAGGATAAGTCCAGCACTCCCGCTAGTAGGCGCAACAAAGTGGATTTACCACTACCGCTGTCTCCTCTAAGCAAACAAAATTCCCCTGCTGCTAACTTTAGCTGACAGTCTTTTAAAATCGGGGCCGCATCACTAGTCCTTCCCAATTGCCACAAACTCAGTCCTTGTAATGCAATCATCCTCCCGTCACCGCCAATTGTTGGACTTTATCATAAAGTTTCATGATGGCCTGCACTAAAATCATCCCGAAGAAAATCACCGAAAGCAGCCTTACTATCAATAAGCTCACCACCATGCCTACGCCTAGTGCCCCATAGCCAAATTTGAAAAATTCATAGAAAAAGCTCAACGCCGTCGTCCCAAATGCTCCGATTAGCAAGTGCCAACTATCATAACGGCGATATCGTCCTGCTAAAAAGCCCAACTCCGTCCCAGCGCCCTGCAACAGCCCCGAAACTAACACTCCCGGCCCAAAATAACTGCCATACAGCATCTCTGCCAAAGCTGCCAGCACTTCCCCTAGCACTGCGCTTCCCGGCCGTCGCACCAACATCCCCGCCACCGGTGCTGCCATCGTCCACAACCCGAACAAGATTTCATTGGCAAAAGGGCCATAGCCCAAAGGCGTCAAAACCGCCGTCAATAATGCATACAACACCCCCGCTCCCATAAAAATCGCTCCAAACAAAAACGCAATCAACGCTAGGAACAATACTTCTTGTAACCGCCATTTTTTCATCAAAAAAACCCCTTTCCTCATTCAATTACGAAACGAAAAGGGGCAGACCGATACCGTGATGAACTATCCACTAGCTTTGGAGAGAGTTTCCCCTCCAAAAAAGAAACACCCCACCAGATTTTTCTCTGATGGGGTGCATAAATAAGCCAATTCATGGTTGATCCTAGACATTTCCCTGCGTCAGTCCTAACTGTATCAGGTTCAATGGGTATAATCTCAGCTTTGCAGCACCCCAAATGTTTCTATTCAAATGTGACCACAGTGTAGCACATAATGTTGCCAAGTACCATATTTTTCGATGAAATTGTGAGAATGGTACGGATAGCTATTTTTTCGATGCCAAGACACTCTCCAGATAACGCTTGGCAGGGGCACAGCGTTCACGCTTTTCTTCCACTTTCCACACCACTTCAAGTTTTCGAGACAATCCGCTTCGAAAACAGACAAGCCCCTCTCACTCCCGCCACTCCCCGAAAAATATTTTGCAGGGGTATAGCGTCCATGCCTTACTTCCGATTTCCACCTCACTTCAAGTTTTCGATACGATCCGCTTCGAAAACAGACAAGCCACTCTCACTCCTACTACTCCCCGAAAAATACAAAAAACCTGCCGAGGGGAATCGGCAGGCGCATCTATTGATTGAGAGGGGAACTCAATCGAAGAAAAAAACAAAACAGATTAATCTCACGAGGTCGATACTTGGGGAGTAATGACTTACTCGATGAACGTAGTATAGCACAAATTTGCCAAGTTGAGAACTATTCTCAATTAAAAAAATGATTTTTTTATCCGACCTATTCTTTTACCAAACTACTCAGCCTAGCAGACTTTTGCTATACTGAGATTAACAAGAAATGGCATCAAAAGTTTCTTTGGACTTTTAGAAAAGGTGGGGTTATATGAGTTGTCTTGGAAATATCATTTGGATGATTTTTGGTGGCCTAGTCAGCGCTATCGGTTGGTTTTTGGCTGGTTGTCTCTGGTGCATCACCATCGTAGGGATTCCCATCGGCCGTCAGTGCTTCAAATTTGCTAGTCTGGGATTGGCTCCTTTTGGCAAACAAATCATCTACAACGACAGCAACGTCAGCCTGTTGCTAAATATTATTTGGCTCCTGGTGTCGGGCATTCCTCTTGCCTTAGCCCATCTACTTAGCGCACTATTACTAACCATCACCATCATCGGTATACCTTTTGCCAAGCAATCCATGAAGATGGCCAAACTCTCCTTGATGCCCTTTGGCGCTCGGGTTGTGTCTTATTAAGATATTTTCCATAAATAAAGACCTTTTCGCTATTTTTTGTGGAAAAGGTCTGTTTTTTTAAATTATTATTATGTTATTTTAAACTTTTCGGCACTTCCACCTCAGCCATTTCCTTCATGGCAAACTCGATAATCTGCGTAGCTAGTAATTTTCGATCCCAATGCTCAGGATCACTAGTAGCCAAGCGCGTCGTCCCCTCTGAAAACATCAATAGCCCCAACATTAAGCGCGACAAGGCCACCCGTGCTCTGGCATAAGGCGTAAAGATGATTTTTTCTTGGGCTACGCTATTGTATCCCTCGATCAAACCATGATTATCTTCCAGGCGCCCCAAGAAATCAATCGCAAAGAAGTCTGCATAATAGTCCCCAAAGAAACAACGCTCTGTGTCGATAAACCCAGCAAAGTTTCCCTCAGGATCAGCAAAAACATTGTTATTGAATAGGTCAAAGTGGATTAACCGCGGTTCACTTACTTCTTCTAAAGCCTCTTCCCATTTGCGAATAAAACGTAAAATTCTACCAGTATCCGGCCAAGTATTTCCTTGTTTTTCCGCATCTTCCAGCAAAGTCAGTACCATATCATAATAGGCTTCTTTCCAACTCGGATGGAGCCGAACTTGTTGATAGCCAAATCCTTCACCTTTTATATTATGCAATTGAGCTAGCGCCTGCCCAAACTGATAATACCACTGATAAAGTTGCGTATCAGTTAGTTCTGAATCACAAAGCAATTTTCCTGCCATCTCTGTCATCACAAACCAATGATTCCCAATCACATCATGCCCTTGATAAATAATCTCTGGTATAGTAATTGTAGTCTGTTTTCTTACCTCTTCATACGCCCATAACTCAACAGCCATGATATTTCTCTCATAGGTTAACATATCTGTGAAGGGGTTGGGCCCTACCTTCATAATATAATTTCCTTGCTCTGTAAAGATTTTAAAAGCCAAATTGAACTCACCACCAGTCAGTTCAACAACTCTCGTATACTCTGCCAGACCTGCGACTTCTAGCATCGTGACTAATTGTTCCTCACTAACATGTGCTTTGGTTCGTGAATGCATCTGTTCTAGCTCCTTTTAGTTTTTTTTACTTTTATTAATCACTGCCTATATTATCTCTAAACTCATCACCATATTCAACTCAAATCCATTTTTAGACAAAAAAAGAAGACTAACTAAGTCTTCAATAATCGGGAAGACAGGATTCGAACCTGCGACCCCTTGGTCCCAAACCAAGTGCTCTACCAAGCTGAGCTACTTCCCGAGAAATATTAGGTAAAAAAAAACTACGCGCCCAAGAGGAGTCGAACCCCTAACCTTTTGATCCGTAGTCAAACACTCTATCCAGTTGAGCTATGGGCGCA
>NZ_JBMRGR010000024.1:0-33690 GCF_049384045.1 Enterococcus diestrammenae | reverse complement strand
TCATCAGATTCCAGTTCATCAGATTCCAGTTCATCAGATTCCAGTTCATCAGATTCCAGTTCATCAGATTCCAGTTCCCTTGTAACAATAAATAATACTTCTGGCAGCCAAGAAAAGAAAACAGATAAAGTCTACCCAAAGACAAATGAATCTTCAGAAATTAGTCGAATCTTCGCTTCATTGGGTGGGGGACTATTGTTAATTTCTGCAACGATACTCGCCAGGATAAATCGAAAATAATACTTTTATAACTCATACGTGTTCAAATGAGTAAATTTCATAATTCAAGAAATATCTAAAAATAGCTTTTTTTCAGATTACGTTTTATGGAAAACTTGTTATATCATTGCAATGATGGACTCGTATCATGTCAATCAGATTTTTGGAATATTCAACACAAATAATTAGAGTCTAAAACAAGCTTATAACATTTTCCTACTGCTTGTTTTAGGCTCCTTATTTCGTTAGACTCGTTAACAATTCAAAATTTTATAAACAATTATTCTCTGATGATTTTCCAATTCTCAAACTTTTTTAAAATAAGTTGATACTGATAGTTGATAGTCGTCTTACCATTATCATCTAGATATTTTACAACAATATTTGTTAAAATACTCTCTCCTCTTTTCTGAAAAATAATATTAACCAATTCCACAAATCTAAGTTTACCATCAATTGGTTGCATCTCGTCATCTTCCACATAGTATTCAAGTTCCTTTTCTGAAGCAGTTGGATAAAGTTTGAAAAATGTCTCTAAAAACTCAGTGATTTCTTCTGTTGTTTTGGAATCAATTTTTGAATCACTTTCAACTTGTTTTACTTTATATTGTGCTTTATCAGGTTTTGCAATCATGGTGGGCAAACTCGTTACTATATGATTCCTGTTTTCATCTTCAAAGATCGTCACTCGGTATGCAGAAGAAATTGATTGTGTCTTTTTCCCTTCCGTAATCTTTTGCTCCACTAAAAATGAAACGGTAAATTCTTCCGAGCCTTTCTCAACATTTTGAATTTTTACTGATTGAACTTCAGAACTAGTAGGAATATCTGTCCGGACCATATCTTGACTCAAAGCGAGACCTTCTTCTGTAAGGTACTGCTCAAGAGTATTCATTCTCTTTTCAATTACTTCCTTATTATTCTTCCATGAAAAATATTCTTTCGCAAAATTCTTCGTAAAACTTTCAACGCCAGAAGTATTCACTACCTTTTCCTTCACAACCACTTTTTCATGAGTTGTATGCTGATCAATGGCGGTGAAATTTTTGTAGATGCCAAAAGCAAGACTACAAGACAATAAAAGCCAAAGGGCAAGCACCATTTTTCGATGCTTGCCCACGGATACGACTCGTTCTTTCTTCTTTTTTTGGGTCTTTTCCTTTTGATTTCGTTCAATTTTTATCTTCATCTTTATTCCTCTTTTCTTTTATTTGTATCGACCGGCCCCGATAAGATGCTGCTGCCAATAGCTTTCTGTTAGATTCGCCCATCCCACTGGATCTCCTGCATGAAACATGCGACTCTCTCCTGCATAAATACCGACATGAGTCACATACGTACCGGCATCATAGGTCGAATGAAAGAAAACTAAATCACCTGGTTTGGCATCCTTTAAATCAATATGGGTCATGGCATCATATTGATCCTGAGCCACTCGAGGAAGTGTTAAACCTACTTTTGCATAACACCATTGAGTCAAGCCACTACAATCAAACCCCGTTTCGGGACTTGATCCACCAAATACATAGGCTGTTCCTTCATACTTAAACGCCTCGTCAAAAATTCCTTGGACGGTTTTATCATCAAACTGTGTTGTAGTTAGGTATTGCTTCACTAATAAGCAATAAAACATATTGCCATAGTTATACCGCCACCCACCATTTTCCTTAATCGCTATTGGGTTGGGGTAGTCTACTTTTTGGCCGCCCGATTTTTCCTTTGAAAAAGATTCAGCTAAAGCAAAACTATGCTTCTTCCCGTTTTTCGCGACATGATCCAAATACCCACCACCATAGTTATAAGCCTGAATAATACTATCTTGATCACATCCTAGTTCTTTGGAACGCTTAACCAAAGACGAAAAATAGAGGCACCCTTGTTTGATGGATGCCTCAGTACTTAATGAATTTGGTGGCAACCCGGCTGACTCCGAACTCTGCATAACATCTTCCATTGTGCCACCAGATTCCACTTGAATAATCGCCAAAAGAATCGGGACATATTCTGAGATATCTGATTCTTTGGCATATTTTTCCACCATTACACGGTATTTCAAGACTTCTTCTGAAACACTACTACCCCCAGGAGAAGCATCTGAACTTCCACTTCCTTCACTGTCTTCACCAAACAACAAACCCACACACATCAAGATGGCCATAAAGGAGATTGTCAAGAATGTTAACGAAATGATACTTAATTTCTTTACGTTCATTTTTTCTCACCCGACCTTGATTTTGGACGAGGGTTCATTCTTTTTTGTACTTTTTGATTGGTTCGCTTGGGAAGAGTAGACCGCTGTTTCACTTGTTGGAAAGAATTTTTCTTACTTGATGATTGGCTTTTCCCTTTTGAAATGATTTCTTGACTAGCGAGTTTTCGTTTGATTTCGGGATTCGGATTGCCTTTTACAATCCGCTTTGATACTTCTTTCTTCGGCGTCTTATCTTTTTGAGGTTGGTGCTCTGTTTTTATCGGAACATTTCCCCTTCTTTTACCATGACGATTCCCTGCTTCGTTCAATACTTTGCGCTTTTCAGCCACTTTTTCATCTCTACGTTGTCGTTGTTTTTCTCGCAACCCCGCTCGATTTGCTTTTTCTTGGACCAGTCCGCGCTTGAATTCTTCTGGTGCTTTTTTCGTCTTTTCGATTCCTTGATGGAGATTGTATTTCAAATTCGTTGGCGTATTCCTTACCTGATCCTTTACTTCTTTGGTCTTATCTTTCACCAAAGCTTGGGTATCCAGAACTTTGCCGATTTTTCTCCCGGCCAAATTCATTCGGGATTGTTTCTTATTATTTGAGATTGGCTTTTCATTAGTCGAGTCAGATGGTGCCTCCTGATCGTTAAGTAATCGTGAGTTCTTTCGTAGAGAAGAATCAGATGGCTTAAATTTGGATTTTGATTGTTCCTTTGTCAACTTACTTCCGACTGCTGCACCACCGCCAAAAGCCAAAGTCCGTCCCACATTTCGATTGAGTTGCCGCAATTTTCGATTCATTAACATTTGCGGTTTTCGCATAACCCGTCTGCCCATTGATTGGCTATCATTACTTTGGAGATTGAACATACTCATAATGTCACCCAATTTGAAATAGATACCGGCAAAGGTCACAATTTGCAGAAAAGCAACCATGAAAAATGGATAGGTTGCGGAAATGTTGAAAAACATCGTGGAGATACTAAATGCAGTCGTAATCACCAAGGTGACACCTGCTCGCAACATAATCGTATTAAATAAGCGAATAATCGCCTTCTTGCCCAAACTTTCATAAGTCGGCAACATGGACAATAAGAAACTGATGGGAAGAAACATCGCAAATATAATGAAGAGAATTTGCGAAAACAACATAATCCCTGTCAGAAGAAAGACAAAGAAGGAAATCCCAATATTGAACAACACCAAAAAGACCACGGTTCCTAATCGGTTCATGGTCTTAGTAATACTTAAATTCGCATTGTCATTGTCTTCAATCTCGGCTTTGACCGCTTCTTCCCGATCTTTGCCTTTATTTTCATCCGGACTCACGGATAGAATCTTATTGACACGATCTTCGCCAATTTCTTCTATATTAGAATCATCAAATTGTAGTAGTAACCAAGGTTGTTGGACTTGAATCGAAAATAAAGTGTCTCGAATCAAATCCACACTATCTTTTCCCTGGCTTTCCGAATTGGGTACAACAATCTCGGTCCCAAGGCTAAGAGCCGCTTCACTAACGTCTGAGCTAAAATCATTGATTTTTGTGATATAGGTGGGCGCATACGAGATAAAGGAACCCGATAGTAGAAAAATCATCACAAAATTAATTACGGCTCGAACTGCTTTGGTGGTTTCTCGTTTTAATAATCCGGTATACGCCACATAAACTCCTAGAGCCAAAATCATCAATAATAGAAATCCAAAGTAAAATCCCGAGGTCTGGAGTCCATTTTCGGTAATGCCGGCTAAGGTTTGAATATTTTTTCCAATACTTTCAGCCGTGTCTGAAATGAAATCTAACTTGTAAGCTTCTTGAACTACATAGCCCGTGGCATTTGATAAGTAAAGACTAACTGTCCAGATAAAATTGGTAATGGCATACAGGCCATACATTACGCTCTTCCCTAAGCCGTCACCCCAATTCCAAGGCAGCCAATCCCAGGAGCTATCCACAAAGAAATCCAACTGATAGTTACCAAGAGAATATTGAGAATAGAGATTTCCCGCTTCAACTGTATCATCAACCAGACCTGTCGCCTCGGCTACCGTTCCAATCAGAATGAGAAGAAGTAAAATAGCGCAGAGACTGATTGCGATCATTCCTGCAATCCGAAAAAGTTTCTTTTTCATCCCCTCACTCCATTCTCTCTTGAACCGGCGGACGAGTATCAAAGGCATGGAAGAGTTCTTCAAAGACTGGATGAACTTGGACCACACCTACCCGACCATACAAATCTTGCATTAAGCATTGGCCGTTTTCCAAATCTCGCAAGCGTTTTTGATTGCTTTCATCTTCTTGATCTAAGCCAAAGAATTCCAAGGTTTTCTTGATTTCATGAATATCGGTACTGCGAAATGCAAACTTCAACCCGATATTATTCTTCAAGCGTTCATCCAGTAAATCGTCACTATTTTGCGTGACAAAGTAAACCCCGGCATTCATGGCCCGACCAGCACGAACGAGCTTATTCGATAACGTCTTTCCTTGTGCTACTTGAAGAAATGACCAAGCCTCATCCAGGTCCACAATCTTGAAAATTTCTCGATTACTATGGATAAAGTCCAAGGCAAAAGTGGAAATGACAATCAGCATGGAAACACTTAGTAACTCCATGGTAGTGTATTCTTCAAAAGTCGTTTCCGCATCTGGTAAAACCAAATCCGCTACTTGAATGATATTTAACTGCTTATCTAAACTAATCGACTGGGTAATCAAACCATCTGAGAAAAGCAAATGGGCAAAATCATAATCGGTAAAGGACTCGATATGATCCGCAATATTTTCCGCAACTGGCGAGTCCTCTTTTCGAAGCTCATTAATGACTTGTAATAATCCTCGTTGCTCACTTTGGGTAACGGTTCGAATAGCCTTACGCAACACTGGAAACTTCTCCCCATCTCGACTAGAAATTCCTGTTAAAAAAGTTAGGATATCAATTGCTAGACTTTCCGAGTCCTTCTTTTTCTTCATGATGACATAGGGATCAAGCAGACCTTGATTTTCTGGCTTACTAGTTAAGTTGAGAATATTGATTTCATCCGCAATTTCTGGCAAGGTCCCTTTCCATCCTCCTCGCTCCCCTTTTGGATCGACAATCACAGCTTGTCCACCGAACAAAACAGCATAGTAGACCAAGAGATTGTTGCTAAAAGATTTCCCACCACCAAGAGAACCGAGAAAAGCCGCGGCTAGTGCATTGGTAACTGAACCCTTTACCCCTTGTGAAGCCAATGCTGGTTTCAGGTAAACATTGCGCCCCGTATCTACGTTATAGCCAAAGTAAATACCTTCTAACTCGCCTAACATTTGGGTGGCTCCAAACCCAAGTCCCGCTAAAAAGTCAGACGTAACATACTGGATATAATCATTCATATAGCGTTTGCTTGAAGGTAAAAACTCTTCATGTAAGCCCATCATATCGCCAAAGGGTCGGACTAGTTTCACATTGGTATCATCATAAAAATCGAACACTTCATCACAACGGCGCTTTAGTTCATCCACCGATTCGGCACTCACTCGAACCACATAGCTCAATTTGTACATGGATTCTTTCGACTGATCCAAAGTGGTTTCCAACTCATCCACAGAATCCAACGCATCTAATACATTGGCATTCGTTTCATTATCGGATTGGTAAGCATGGTTGTCTAAATCCTTTAATTCCTTTTTCTTATTTCGAACGGTAGCTAGTGCCTTTTTGTTCGTTACAATCTCTACATTCATTGAAGTATCAATTGGAAAAGTGAATTGTTGTTGCTGGTAATAAAAGAGTTCTGAGGAAGGAAATTCCATCTCTCCTACAATCGTATTGATTGTTAAGTACGCTACATATGATTCATGGTTTTCATGTTCCATGCGTAAGTAACGAGGCTTTTCTTCAATCAAACAACGACTAGGACGTAATAAGTCGTAACGTTTCACCAAAGTTTCCGACTTCAGCTTTTTCTTTGGTAGCTGAAATTCATATTCTTCAAACGGTGTACCTTTTTCACCATAGATATGTTCAATCAGGTAAGTTAGATCACTCGGTGTGACTCGTCTGACTTTGAATCTTCTAGCCAATTTACTTTCCATTAGTTTTTCAAGCTTAGTATACCGACGAATTTCTTCATTGGATAAGGAAACAAAATCCCCCATCAAATGATGATTCACGCCATAGAAAAATTCTTGAAAGCCGGAGAAGAAAGATTTCTTGAAATTCTTTAGATTGACCTCTTCATCTGTCGCAATTAGTTTAAAGCCAATAAAAAAGCGATAATCAATCTGACTATCGCCAATCATGGATACTAATGCATCTGTCTGTAAATCAATTCGCTGTTGCGCTACTTCTTTGAGTCTACCGGTAATTTCTTTTTTCGATCGCTCTTGTGTGGCACGAATACTACTTTCTGTCGCAATTTGTAAAGCATGAATCTTGCCTTCACGATTTTGCGCAATTAATTGTCGAAAGTTATCATGTACTTGATATTTCTGTTCAGGTGACAAAAAGGAGTAATTGTAAGGTATTAACTCATAGTAGGCAAAACATTCTCCCTCTTGATTAAAGACAAGATTATTTTCGATATACTTAATCGGGTACATAGTTCACACTCCTTACAAGAGTAATGGGTTCGTCCCATCGTTTCTTCTGTTCTTTGACTTTCTTTCCTGCAAAAGTGACCTTAAACCGCAAGTGATAGCTGATAAAGGATCGTAAAAATCCCAATGGTTTCTTACCGTCAAACGTTTTTTGCGACATGAACCAAGTAACCGCCACTGGTATGCCTAAGTATTTTAAAAAGGCCCCCTCTATCATGGATAGTGGAGGCACATGGGCAAATACAATGACAAACAGCAAGGATAAAACGAACCAAGCCATTTGATTAAAGGTCACAGGAAAAGGCAGCTGAAAGTCATTGATCGCGTAAATGACTTTTTCAACTGCCCATATACTGGTATAGCTTTTTATTTTCTTCATGGTTTCTCCTTTCAAAAAAGGCTGTTCCAAATAGGAACAACCTTCAATATTAAACTATTAAATATCATCAATTAATCCAGAGTTACCATCTGATGAGAATTCTTTTATTATATTTTTAGCTGGTAATGTATCTGGATATCCGTTATTGATAACAATTAACTGAATTTCATCGGACATCTTGCTATCCAATTCTACAAAATAAGCTATCATTGACTTGAAAATTTCTTCATCTTGAAATTCAGCTGTTTTTGAAGAAACACCTAAATTCTTACTAGGTGTATCAATCATCAACAGATTTAAATGATTTGAATTTATTTCTCTGCTTGATGCTTTTTCCAAAATTGATAGATAATATGCAACCGTTAATAAAGTTACAGCTCCTAAACTACCTAAATCATTGTACCTTCTTCCTCTAATATATGGAAGATAGGTTTTTGGATCAATGTAAGCATTTGAAAGTTTTGGAAAATGAAATGCTTCTAGAATCTCATTAAACTTGATATTTAATTTCGAAATTATATCACTTTTGTCATTCATTTCTTTTTGCTCTTCAATTTGAGTCTTCAAATCCTCAAGCTCATCTTGCTTTTGCTTTAAAACCAACAGAAGTCTGTTAAGTTCTTTAATAAATCTGAGGCTATTATCTAGTTCATCATTTTCACTATATAATTTACCAAGCGATAAATTTATGAGGCTTATTTCTTGAAGATAAGGATTAACATAGGCGTCTGTCAAATCTGAAAGAACTCGCTCGTCTTGATTTATTTGCTTAGTAAGTAACTCGTTTTTCTTTACTAATTCTTCTCTTACAGACATAGAATGATTTATATGCTTTTCAAGTTCATTCTTTTTTTTATTTATATTTCTTTTTTCATTTTTGAGTTCAATAACTTGCTCTGCCAGATTTTCCATTGAATTATCACAAAGCATACAATTCAAAGAATTTTTATGCATAGATAACGGTTGCAGGCAATTAGGGCAAAGCTTAAAATCGTACTTGTTGATTTCACGTACTCCCATAATTGCAGCATCAATTTTTTCAAGATCATTCGAATATTGATTAGATAATGTGATTAATTTTTGAATATACTGTTTTTGATCAGCAATTTCTGCAAGTATTAAATTTCTATCCTTTTTTTTCTTTATAACATTTTCTTCAAGCTCATCTGTCATAGAGTTTGAAGAATCCAGTTTTATTTTTTCTTTATTTTCGTTTAGCAATTTTGTGAGCTCTTTAATTTGTAAATCAAGCTCTTTTTTCCTTTTTTCAACTGTATCGTAATTTTCAATATCAGATTGTTTCAAAAATTCTTGAATCCCGTTTACTTTAATCGTCTCATTCTTATATTCATCTTGTTTGATACTCAATTGACTCTTTAATTCCCCAATTAGCTTATCATAGAAATTAAAGATAATTTCAAAAGCTGCCTTCTGCTTATTATTTACCGCCCAATTTTTTTCAGATAAAATATCTTCGTTATCTATCTCTGTCTGTTTCAGATACGAGAACTTAAACAAATCTCGAAAACTAAAATTTTGATTAGCAACTTTAATACCATCTAAACCCAATTTAGATAATAAAAATGCCGATAAAGTTTTATTATAATCTTTACTACGTTCGAAATACGTTCCAAGGATATCAAACTTACCTTCACCCTCATTAAATACCTCTACTAATATTGGTAAATCAAATTTAAATAAAGTTCTCTTAATTCTGTATAGTTTCCCTTTTATTTCAAATTCTAGCTCAACATCAGTACACTTTGATCCTACTTCTATATATGATTTATGTGACTTAGATCCAAAAGCATAGTCAATAAGCTCAAAAATTGTTGTTTTACCAGTTGATGTAGGACCCGAAATCACGTTAAGGCCCTTGATAAATTTTATTTCATAATTCTTATCAATTCCAATTAACCTAAATGTTTTCAAAAAAAGATTCACAACTCTACCCCCCTACTAGTCGTAAGAAGAACACTTATCTTCTCATTGATAGCTTTATTAGATAATTTACATATATTTTTTTCAATATACTTAGATGACTCAGTTAAATTTTCAATATAGCTGTTCGACATTCCGCTTATAAATTCAGTACCTAGTTCTGTAGAAATATAATTAGATGATTCAGGTTTTAGTTTAATTAAGCAACGCGCTTGAGCATCTGCAAGAACGGAATCATATAACTTATAGTTAGGCTTCCAATGAAAATAAGAGAATTTAGTATCAAAATCTTCACTTTTCTTACTATCAAGAAATTCGGGATATTTTAAAAAAAAGTCATAACAAACAATTCTTTCCATTGTAGTATTTTTTTTATGATTTTCCCCTAGGTAATCTAAAAATGTAATAATTCTTATTAGAGTAAGAAGATACTCCTTATAAGTCACACCCTCAACTATTTCATTCATATTTCCTCACCTACATATTCAGATAATTTTTCAAGATAATTAGTTACCCATCCTATTTTTTTCTCATTGGCAAGCTGATGTAATATACCCTTTTTAGCTAGTAAGTTATATTCAGGATTTGAGAGGAGAGTTGTTGAATCTAAATCTTCTATCCTTAAATAAGTTTGAAGCAATAAGTTTTGACCATTATCAGGTGATTTAAATATATTAAATTGTGTTCTCCACAGAGATAAGATTTTTATCTTCAAATTACTATATATTCTCAATCCTTCAACTTCATCTTTGCTTATACTTTCTTGTCTTGATATTTCTGCATTAAAAAAATCTATTTTATATTCGTTAGTATCAAAAATACCTGCACTTTCTAACATCTTCACAAAAATGAAATCATTATATTCATCTTCAATTCCATCTAAATCATCATATATTATTTCATCAATGACTCGCTGTTTTTGAAGGGCTAATTCACTCGAAATTATTTTCAACTGATTCCTAATATCCTCATCAAATTCACGTTCATAGATATCATATGATTTTAGTTGGTGAATAAGATAGGATCCATCACATAGTTCAATTTGTATACCAGTTAACTCACTTTGCTCGTGTTTCCATTTTGACCACCACAGCAAATCTTGTTGAGTTAGTATGCATGGCAAACAAAGTCTCCAATCTGTGATTTCATAATTTGTTGTGACAGTCTTAAATGATTCTTTTATCTGTTGGCGTTGAGAAGATCCTAATCCGTTTAAGAAAAATTTACATTGATACACTTTCTGAGGCTTTGGTAAATCTCCTACTAAAACATCTATACCCCCATCACCTCTTGAAACTTCTACTGATTTTGTAGTCGGACCATACATCGATTGAAATAAATTAGTACAAATTCTCTCAAAGATATCTCTTGCTCCAGGTTCTCCATGAACATCAACTAAGTATTTAAATCCACGTTCCATATTTATCCCTCGTTATCTGATTATAGAAATCATTACATACATTATGATAACAAAGATAACACGTACTTGACAGATGTTTTTCTTCTTAATTAGGATATTCAAAAACACCTCGACTCGTAACCAAATAGTTGCCTCCAATCTCCAAGTCTCGACCACACGCATCAAAATCAATATACGTCTTCAAGTGTTCTGGTACTTCTCCAAAATCACCATTTTCTACAATCAAGAAATATGCTACATCACTCATATCATCGCAATCTGGATAATAGACAATATCATCCACATGCTCTACCATTTCTTCAAAAGAATTGAAGAAAGCATGTTGAATCTCAGAAGCAACTTCACCAATCGGCGTTCCTTCAAGCTCCTCCGCTAAGCCACAAAACCGATTAATTTCCTCAATTGGTGTATATTCATCAATTTCAAAAGGCAGTTCATAATCATGAATCGCGTACTCTTCGTATTCGTCATTTAATCCAATCAGTTCTTTGACCTCATCAAAATCGACAGGTGGGGTAAACCACGCCCCCACCAATTCACCTTCGTTATATTTCCCGAGATTCGCAATATAAACGCGCATCTGTTCCATTGTGCTTCCCCCCTTACGCACCGACAATTCGGTTAAACAAATTGAGTAAGACATCTTTCACACCAGATGCATTAAAGACCAGACCTACCGCAATCAAGGCAATCACCAAAAAGCCAATTAATTTAGAAAACTCCCGCTTAAATCCTAAAAATAAACCAATGACTACAATCGCTAGTAAAACCAAAGATTGGGCATTGGTTAAAAACCATTGATATAAATTTTGTCCGAAATTCATTTCATCACTTTCCTTTCTTTTCCATTGCTCGGTCTGCTGCTGCACTTGCATACATCAAGCACATCACAGTAACACCGAGCATACTCCCACCAAATACCAATAAAATATCTTTTACAATTCCCATGACCTTTCCTCTTTTCATATAATCAAGTTTTCAATTGCCATACTTTGTTGTTTCAAAATCTTTTTATGCCGGTCTGATAAGCGCGCATTCTGTACCATATCCTGGATATAGGTTGTCTCGTTCAAACGATCCAACTCCTTGGCCATCTTCCACGTAGGGGCGACTTGACGTCCAAGCCAATTCAAGGTTCGTTCAATGGTATACGGTTTCGGTTCAGAGGTTAATTGAATTTCCTTACGATTCCGTCCAATGAAGCGCCCCCATTGTTCATTCAAGGGCCAATTGGTTCTCCGTTTTCCTTCCACCTTGTCCGCAAATCGCAAATAACGATTGATAATGGAAAACGTGGTGCTCTCAATGCTACGACCTTTTAACAAATCTTGAATCGCATGAAAAGCACGGTCATTTTTCAGTCGAATCTCAAAGCGATTTTTCGTTTCAGTTTGGTCTAATGGAATCCCTAGCTTGATATATTGCTCATAATCTTTTTCGTACAAACAAAAATAAACCTCACTCTTGAGGCTGCCGATATATAAGGTATTGCCCATACCATCCTTTTCATCAGCTTTCAACAACTCACCGGAACGATAACTTTTGAAGGTACGAAACAAGGAGATACATTCTTCCTTCTGACATTTTTTCGTTAAATCAGGAATATCCAGTAGCCCCACTCGATCATTGATTGCCAAGTCCAAGCGCTTCATCACGCCACCAGCTTTTAGACAATCTTCGAAAAAGTCGTACCAATTACGCTTTTGAGCGAGTAAAAACGTTTCAAACTGTCGACAACCTCGCCCTTTTAATTCCAAAAGGACGCCTTTATCTTCTTCATGAGATAACATCACCACAATGTCTCCCATAACATATTGTTCTTGATAGGAGTAAAAGGCGTAATCTTCATGGAGCATATATTCAAATTTCAAATGGAGAACTTCTTGAATAATTTTCCGTACATCCGTTGTGGGGAAACGAATCCTTACATAGTCAAACAGTAACGTCAAAGGCAAATCGGGATTGAAACTTTCCAGTTGGTCAAAAATTTTTCTCATGGTCTTTTCTGATGGTGTAAGTAGACCTGATTCAATCTTGTTGATATACTCTCGAGTCAAATTACATGCGACAGCTAATTTGTTCTGCGAAACCTTATAATCCTTACGCTTTTCTTTTAGCAGTTCCTTGCTTAAATTTCTTTTCGCCAAATAATCACCTCCTAAAGCAAAAGTGTGAAGTAATTGACGAATACTTCACACTGAATCAAATCGTTAATTTCCCTTGCTACACCAGTAATTCTTAATAGCTACTTGCTTGTTTTTTGTGTTTTTGTACCCCCCTGTTAGATACGGGGGGTGAGACATCATGGCCGGCTGCCGCCGTCCATGAACAGGCACAGCACCACGGAGGATTTCTGCTTCGCAAATCCCCCGCGGTCAGCGCCTATCAATGGTTTATTTGGCTGTTACTCCGCAGTAATCCCCTCAATTTCCAACTCTGCTTTTATCTCAAACAAGTATTGGCGGATATCAGGTTCTTTGGCAAGATCTGCAATCCGTTCCAATTCACTGATGACTTGATTCAACTCCATTCGAGCATCGGTTTCCTCGTCCATTACATATGAATCACCAGGGACCTTCACCCCATTTTTGCGAATATCGAAATTGAGCTGGTATAGTTCTTCCTCTAGTTCCGGATCGGATTGAATCTTACCAATCACCCAATAGATTTCCCCAATCAACTCATCATAAATCATCTAGTTTTACCTCCTTTAATCTTCTGGCAATATCAAAAATGACCGGAACTGTTACTGAGTTTCCGGCCTATTTATACAACTGACTATCTGAATTGACTTGAGAGGCCCGGTCAAAGGCCCAATCGGGAAAGCCCTGAAGATGCCAGCACTCCCTAGGTGTTAACTTTCGAATCTGGTACTGATCTGTGACAACCGCTTGTTGGTCTCCTGTTAGTAACGTATGCACACTTTGTTTTCCCAGACGGCCTCGACGACTTGTGGAATTAGGAAAAGCCAGGTTCACACTGTCCCCTGGCTTCACCTCTTGATATTCTGTTTTATTTTTCCGAATCATAATCTTCGTTCCCCCTTGTTTCGTTGACAAAGTGGGAGCTGTTCCGGTTACCTCATAAACTCGATTGCCTTGTTCAAAATTTCCTGATAACATACCGGCTACAGAAATTCCATCCTTTACCGGCAATGCGATTTTGATTCCTTCATCGCCTGTTAAGGTTGGCGCTACGCCATCTGAACCATAGACTTGTCCACCCATTCCTCGATTGGAAGGATTGATATTCAACAGGTTTCGGATGTTTTGATCAGATGTTGGAGACGCTCCAATGATAGGAAATACTTGTTCGGTACGTGCGTCTCGAGAATGTCCGATAAGGAAAACCCGCTCGCGGCTTTGGGGAACGTAGGCCTTTGAGTTAAGCACCTGCCATTCCACATCATACCCCAATCCATCCAGCGTTCGGAGGATTGTCTCGAACGTAGCCCCTCCTTCGTGATTGAGCAATCCTCGGACGTTCTCAAGGAATAGAAACTTAGGTTTGAGAAGAGTGGCGAACCGAGCGATTTCAAAGAATAAAGTACCTCGAGTATCGGAAAATCCTTGCCGCTTTCCCGCAATTGAAAAAGCTTGGCACGGAAAGCCGCCGCAAAGGATGTCCACTGGTCCGAGGGATTGAACAAACTCGTCTGATACACTTGTGATGTCATGCATTTCCACCTCCTTACTTGCATCATGAATTGCCTTATAGCTCCGTCTAGCAAAATCATCAATTTCACAAAAGCCGATACACTGGTGACCGGCTTGTTCCATACCTAAGCGAAAGCCACCAATCCCGGCGAATAAATCTAAAAATGTCATATATCACCTCAATAAAAAAAGCCCAGGATTATTGATAATCCGAGGCTACATACTATTATTTTCTCTTTCCATGTGAACGTTTAATCCAATAATGTTACTAATTTCCTTTAAGAAATCATACCCTTTTGGCACAAGTGGCGTATAAAATTCACTAATTACACTGCCCCCTGTATCCACATAGCCTCGTCCTTTAATTCGCTTCATGTAGAAATTTTTATCAACTTCTCCAAACATCATAGAATACCCGAGCTCACTCATGCGACCCAAAGCCACTCGGAAGTTAAATTGATCGCGAATTCCATCTCCCAAATATTTCGCATCTGGTCTTTGACAAGCCAAAATCAGAAAGAAACCAGACTGACGACCTAGCATCACAATTTGCTTAAGCTTATTCAAAATCACCGCGCTTTCTTTCGTCGTTAACATTTCCATATAAGCCACGTATTCATCAAAGATTAAAAAGTTGGGCGGAAGTCCAAGATAGGCATAATTCTCTCCTGTTTTGTAGTTGGGCATTTCTTTCATCGCCCTACTACGAGCCATCATGCGTTCGTAAAAATCTTCCACACAATCAGAAATTTCCTCTTTTTGGTAATATACATGAGGCATTACCGTACCTAAATCTGCAAGGTCTGCATTTTTGGGATCAAGAACAAAAAGCTCGGCATCAGATTTCAGAAAAGCCTCGATGATGGTGAGTAAAAAGTAAGTCTTCCCACCACCTGTGCCACCTGCGATTAACATATGAGGTAAGGAATCATACGCCCATACTTGATTTTTCATCAATCGCAACGCCCCGTTTTCAGCCACTACTTCGTCTATCCCAATTCGATTAGCAACCATATCGTATAACAAGGTGTATTCCACATAGGAATCTTCGAGTTCCTTTTCTACTAACTCACAATACAGCCCACTTTCTAACTTCTTTTCCAACTTCAAGAGCTGATCTTGATATTTTCCCAGTGAAATTTGAACACGAATTGAAAGCAATCCCCCCTTCATTCGATAATAAATTTTGGGGAAGTAACTGATGCTCTCTTTGGTCCGACTACTATTCAAATCTTTGAAAAAGCCTTCACTTTGAGTTTGCTTCACCTCATACCAATGGTTTTCTAGAATCATGCGAGCTAGCTTTTGTCGATGCCATAAACTTCGCCAATGATCCTGAAAAAAGTGTATATAAAGCAACAGCATACTTCCTGAAAGAGCGAGACTTCCAAGCAAACATACTAAATCTTTTATAGACCAAACGATTTCAATAGTAGAAAGTGAGAGCTTAGAAATATCAATTTGTCTAAGCTCTTGAAAATAAAAGACGCCCATCCAACCAATGAACAAAGTGATTAGCCAGCCAAGAACAAAGTGATAAATTAAGTGCTGATCTCCTGCCCGTATGCGATGCCCTTTATAAAGTCTGATAGTTTCCACCTCCAATCAAAAAAGCCCAATAGAATTTCATTGGGCTTTTTCAAAAAGTTATGCTAGTCATTTACTGGCAAGGGGAGTTGTTTTGTTTCAACCAATTGATTTAAAAAGCCTTCAATGGCATCTGGCATCTCCACACCAATTTCTTCCAAGACAGATTCTGCCTGTCGACATAAGTTTTCATTTACTTCGACAACCATAAAGAAGGACTCTTCCTCATCGGTTTCAAAAAAATCCTGATTCATAATAAGAAATACTTTTTCATCTATCGTCAAATCCTCGTTGACTTGTTCTTTGGTTAGTTCTCCTTTGCCATAACGATCTAGACAATCTAAAATATGTTCCACATTAATTTCCATATTCTTCACCTATTTCTTTCCTTTATTTTGGTTCGCAGGATTTCCTTGATTCGGTTGTCGTTTTAAAACTAAATCGTCTGCCTTAATGAACCAATTAACGGTAGTCCCTTCTCGAAAAACATAATTGGCGACGGTATCCACGATTGGATTGACCAACTCTACCTCTGCATCATAGGCAAACTCGCGTAAGGGTACATTTGCTGGAATACTAACTTGGATCATTCTACCTTGTGCGGAGGATTTCAAATTATAGGTCCGTTCTTTTACCTCATTACTAACCGTTCCGTCCTCATTTTGTTTCCGCACTTCTCGACGTAATGCAGAAAAACGCAACTTCCCAAATGTTAATCCTGAATCTACGACAATACCTTCTGTTAATCTCATCTTCTTTTCCTCCTATGCTTTCACTAAATCATCGACATACAACACGTAATCGGTAAACCCACGGTTTTCAATCTCATAGCCTTTGGCAACCAAGTGGGGATTCACGGCTTTTAGCGGTTGATCTTGGTCAAAATCCTTTTCGCCGGCTTCCGCAGCTACCACCACTTCAATATCATCAGCCCGTTGTTTACTGGAATACAAATGATAACTGCGGCCAATCACCGTAGTATTTCGACCATATCCTTCTGTTAAAACTTCGCCTTCTCCGGCATAACTTATCTTTCCAAAGGTTTCGGCCATATCTGGCACAACAAATTTCAATTCCATCTTTTTTTCCTCTTTTCATTGTTAGTTTTGAATACAAAAATAGCGCGACCACTTTTTTAGGAGGCGGTCGCGCAACTTGGTTCTTAGGATTTACTTGTTTCATCTCATCACCTTAATCCCGACGATTCCAGAAATAATAGCCTGCCGTCGCAAAGATCAATGTAAAGCCAATGAACAGTAACACATTGGAAGTTTTCTCCCCGGTTTGAGGGAATGTCTTCACTGTAGGACTAGATTCTTGAGAGTCACTTGGAACGGTTGGTGTTTCTGGTTGTTCCGGCGTACTTGGTGTGGTTGGCACTTCTTTTGGTGTTAAGGTTTGAAATTTTTCTTTCAAATCTTCATTGTGTTTTCCATTAATATTTCCATCTTTATCGTAATTGATCTCCGCAAAAGTAAACTTGGTTCCTTCTGGGTATTTCCCGGTATCTACTTTTTCCGCAAGTACGGTTTTGGTAAATTCTTTGTCATTCACTTCGTAATCAATCTTGCCAGATTTCCAAATTTCTTTGTTCGTACCATCTGGAAGTAAAGCAAACAAAATTGTTTCGAAGGCTTCTTTTGAGCCATCCAGTACATCATGGGTAATGGATACGTCATCAAACATATCCACCACATCACCATGAGTAAAGGTCTGAGAACCGTCTTCTAGGTGCGCTTTTGTTTGAATGGAAACATGGCGTTCCACTGTACAATTGACAGTTTGGGCTTGGTTATTCAAACTAGTATCCTTCGCTACTGGCTCATCGCCTGCTTTAAAGGCTTCCTTATTTTCGTACACATAGTTGAACAAGACGATGGTTTTATCCAAAACTTGTTCGGCGGTTAATTTATGCAGAATTTCCCAAGTTCCTGTTTTTTCTTTGTTCGCCAAGGTGGCCGTTGTTTCCGCAATCACGACTGGTTTGGCATTTTCATCTTTTTCTTGAGCAGCTTTTGTGGCTTCTACATCAATGGCTTGCGCTACCACATACCAGTCTTCTTTGATTTCATGCAAGTTATAGCTCAACTTATCAATTAGCTCGGTAGAATCAAGGCTAGTCAATTCTTTGTCCCCGTCTTTCCAAGTCGCAAGGGAAGTCAAACTATCTTCTTCCTCAGGCAAATCATAAAGCATCAAACGATTCAAACTAACGGAAAATTCGTTGTTCGTCAGTTTCTCGTAAGGAACGGTCACCGTCTTAATCGGTTGTTTTTGTCCCTTTTCGGTAATGGTGAAGACATACTCACTCTTGGCGTAATCCTCTTTATTTTCTTTAAAAGTAGAACGGATTTCTAATGGTGTAATCTTTTGAAATCCTTCTGGGGCTTCTACTTCTTCAAGTAAATAATCCCCATAAGGAAGATTTTCAAACTTGCCATAGCCATCAAAACCTAGTTGCTCGTTATAAGCTGTGATTGCTTCATCTTCAGCGCCTGTGATCTCATTGGTCCCTTCTAATGGCGACACTTTAAAGGTTAAGTCATTAAACCCAGTTTCGGCAGTGCCAGCGGCTGATCCGGCAAATTTGAAGAAATCAAAGCCAAAGCGAATCACTTGTTCTTTTTCCGTAACATCTCGAGTAATTACGGCATTTTTTTCGTTATCATCCACCTTTTTGATGGATACAGGATACTTCGTTTCATCCAAGGTATATCCTTCAGGTGCTTTTGTTTCTTGCCAGTAATACTCGTTGATGGCTAAGTGTTTAACCGCAACTTGATTCTTCTCGTCTAAAGTCAAAGTTATCGTTTCGTCAGAAGCTTTCGTTCCCTTCACTAATTCTGGTTTAAAGTCCTCACTCCATTTAACCTCTTTTCCATCCTTAGCAGTAAACAAGGTGTATTCAGCACCCTCAAAGACTGCCTTGCCTTGTGTTTTATCCCCAGTGTCTTTGTCTTCTTTCGTCAAAGTGGTTTCTCCAGTAATTTCTTGGTTTTGTCCTTTTACGTTACTGGTAACGAGGGCCACGGTTTGATTGGCATACTTCAATTCGACTTTTACGGGTTTGAAAGTATTCACGAAACCATTAGATGCTTTGGTTTCGGTCACATAATAAGTTCCCAATTCCAACGCATTGGCAATCTCTTTTGGTGATTCCGCATGACCTTTTTCATCCGTGGTCATTTCTTGAACAATTTCACCAGTGGGATTGTCCTTGCGAATAGCAAACGTGTTTCCAGCTAAAGAGTAATTGTCGTTCCAAAGATCACTTCCTGTTTCAATCCCGGTTTTATCCAGAATGATTTGACCTTTTTCTCGCGTATTTTTTGAAGTCACGGAAATGGTTTCACCTGCTTTAATCGTGGCAGTCACAGGTGTGGCATCAATCGTATAAGGCGCCGGCACTGATTTTTCAGTAATGGTTACCTTTGTACCATGAGGAATCCCATCCAATGTCGTAATGCCTTCTTTATCGGTAGTCACGTCTTTTGCAGGTAAAGTTTTTCCAAAGTCTAAATGGAAAACTGTTCCTGGTACAACATCACCTGATTCTTTATCGACTTTTTTGATCTTCAAAGAACCCTCAGTTTCCACATCAATTTTGATTGTATAGGTATTCGGCTTATCAATTGCCCCGGCCATCAGGGCTTGTTGTCCAGCCATCTTATAAGCAACCGGTGTTCCAGTTCCAGCGGATTTCTTAAGCGTCAACACACCATTTTCTTTAGAATTGGCATTTGGTGTAATCACCAATTGATTGCCATTGACGCGATAATCAATGTTTGCAGTATTTTCCACAACTTCATCGAATTCTGACAAATTCAGATTATTCATATCCGTCACGGTGGTCGATTGACCTAAAACTGTTTTTACTGTGGAATTATAAAAACTAGGTTTCTTCTGATAATCGGCAATGGCTTGATTAATTTTTGCTTCAATGGCTGCAATATTTACGGCACTGCCATCTGGATGCTTCATAGAATGAAGAGTATACCCATTGACCTCTTGCCAGATCATCTTTTGAGCAACCATTTGTGTATCAATATCTGTACCGGCTTTCTTCCATAAAACGGAAACTAATTTCGCTTTCTCCGACATATCAGGCAATGGATTTTTCTCATATCCAGGAGTGAATTCATTGTAAATTGGCACTCCTGGTTCAATACAGAAAATATCTTGTTTCTCCCCATTGTAGATAGCATAGTGAGGAACCGTTACCTCGGATAATGTTCGACCATCGCTAAAAGTTCCCTCAACAGAATAAAGATGGGACTGATCACTATGCACGGTAACTGTTTGTGGATGAGTAATTTCATCGGCAAAGGCAATCGTAGGACCAATCGCTCCGCCAATTGTTTGACCCAACAGAGCAAAAGTTGCAAACAATCGCCAATTTTTAAATCTCAGATTTTTCATATAAAAAATCTCCTTTCGTTTTAGGGTAATAAAAAAAGACGTTCAAATTTTTAGTTTTGAACGCCTTTTTAAGCTTGATACTATCAATTTTTCTTTCGAGATAAATTGTCTCTTTGTTTATAAATTTTGATTTTCCGATAATCAAATCCAATTTCTTCCATTAATTTCTCCCAAGATTTGTTTGTTCTTCTCAATATTGTGATCGCTGAAGGAAGTTTATCTGACCTTGATAGCTTACGGAATTTTGTCATTGATAAATCTTCTTCAAGTCCTAATCGAATAATTTCTTCTCTCAGCTCCATCAATAATTGAAAGTCAGTTAATAAATTTTCCTGTTCCTTTTTTCTAAACAGTGGCCGTACATCACCAACTATTTTTTTCAACGTACTTAGAGAAGGGACATCTCTACCAACTGCTTTTGTTTCGTAATTTCGCTGTGAACGAATTTTTTCATCACTTATAAAGCTTTCTACTATTTCCATCAATTTGTCTTCTGGCATCTTAGCCCATTTTCCATAATCGTTTTTTTCAAGGCCAATACTCTCTAGCAAGTTATCCCATGACCCATATTTCTGATTGATGAACCAAATACTAGGTGATTCATTGGGATATTCTGCTAACTTTTTCTGATATTGTCTCGTAGATGTAATTCCGTGTTTTTCGATAAAATTATTAATTGTTAAAATCAATTTTAAGTCACTTTGATTCTTCCAAATGATTCGACCATCAATCTTATCCATCAATAAATCTCCTAAAAAATATTTAGAGAATATCTATCACACTAACTTTTTATCATCAAAGTATATGTTTTGCCTTTTTTTGAAAACTGGTACCTTTTTATCCTAAGGGGTTAAAAATATGATAAATTCGGTAAATGTTTTGGTATTTTTCGTATTAAATTTGTCGTCAGACTGACTACTAAATTTTGCCCTATTTTGACGACACTGTTAGTCAATATCGGACAATCTAGGACATTCTAGGACATTCTAGGGGAATATGAGTAAAAAATGGTCCAAAACAGCCAATTCAGGCTTAAAACTGTGATAGAGAAAAAAGAAAAAGCCCTTGATATACAAGGACTTTTCACAGGCTTTAGAGATTTTAGGATTTTTTCCGTTATTATCTTCTAATTTCTTTGATACGTGCAGCTTTACCATGCAAAGCGCGCAAGTAGTACAATTTCGCACGACGAACTTTACCGTAGCGAACGACTTCGATTTTAGCAACACGTGGTGTGTGCAATGGGAAAGTCCGTTCTACACCAACACCGTTAGAGATTTTACGAACAGTGTAAGTTTCGCTGATGCCAGCGCCACGACGTTTGATAACGACGCCTTCAAACAACTGGATCCGTTCGCGAGTTCCTTCGACAACTTTCGCGTGAACGCGGACAGTGTCCCCAGGGCGGAAAGCTGGGATATCAGTGCGTAATTGTTCTTGAGTTAATTCTTGAATCAATGGGTTCATTTTGCATTCTCCTAATTTCCAAACATTCGTAAGGTGACACACCCCAGCGGAATATCGTAATTGTTGAGCAGTGCGCTCACCAAGACATACTACCATAGTCCTGCGCAAGTGTAAAGTGATTTTCTCAATCACTTATCAAGCTGAACCTTTACTGGAAAAAGGTCGGCACAGGCTTTGCGAAACTCGAAGTAAAAGCTGCCCGCACACAGTAACTGACTCGCCATCACGGACAGTAGAATAAGCGGTAGCCTCGTAGGCATAAGCCAAATCGCCAACAGAGCCCCACTGTTGATGACACCAGTGATTTTCAACGCCTGTTTTTCACCGCCCACCGTTTGCAAACTATATTTGCTGATTTCATAAAAAGGACGACTGGCTTCCGTGAGGATTACCAATCCCAGCAGACTCCCTCCTTTAGCTGAAACCGCGGGTAAATTGGTGATCAACCCGAGAAGCTGCTCACGAAACAACCAACCGGGTAATGCCATGGCGAAAAAGAGACTCAGGACCATTTGTAAGGTAATCCTTGGCAGTTGGCGCAGGCTTTCCCGCTCCCCTAGGCCGAGCTTTTCCCCTAACAAGACCATCAGCCCATTGCAGTACATGAATAACGGCGCTAGAAAAACTTCTGTCAGCCGCAAACAAATTTGATAGGCGGCGAAAAGCAAACTCCCCGTGCGCGCCAAAGCAGCAGTCACTAGTACTTGAAACAGCGAGCCTTCCACCAATTCCTGCAAAAAAAGAACCCCACTTTTGCGCAATAAAAAGGTCCAGCGACAAGCAGAGACGCCTTTGAGCTGCCCAAGATCTTGGCGTAACAGCCAAGCATAATACATAAACACAAAGACTTCTGACAACACCCCACCGAGGGCGACACCTAAGACGCGGTTTTCCCCGGTGAAGACTAGCCCTGCAAACAGCCCTGTCAAAGCCAATTGGCCAAGCCCGCCAAAAAAACTAGCTTGTAAAATCCCTTGCGTCTGTTTACGAACCTTCATTTGATTAGTTAGAGCAAAACTCAGCAGCGTCAGCAAGACATTCCAACTGCTGACTCGGCAATAGTCGACGGTCAAGGCGAGAAGTTGCCCATCAAAATGATAAATACCCGCCATGATCTCTCGGGCAAAAAGCAATAAAATAACTGTACAACCAATCCCCAATGCGCCGTTTAATCCCACTAAAGATTTAAACAGCTCCTTTGCTTCTCGGGATTGTTTGTCGACAATCCGAGCAGCGTAAATCGTATATGAAACTGTCCCACTACCCAAAAAGCCAATCAAGGCATACAGCAAGCCATCAATGGTTCCCGTCGCTGCAATCGCCGCCAGGGAAATATGACCGGAAATCATCCCCAAACCTAATTCGATTAGCACTTGAAGCAGATTTTTCAGCACTAAGGGCGCCGCAAAGGCATTTAGTTCCCTATAAATTTTTCGTTTATTATTTTCCAAAAATCGGTACCCACACTTTCTGGCCCTTTGGAAAATCCTGATTGTGACTGCTGGATAAAGAAAGCCGGTATGGCGGCCCTTGCTTCGCCCGTACAAATCAGCGGGTTTTCACTACGCACTTTCTTTAAAACAGACAGCCGAACTTGCGAGTAAGCAAAAAAGACGGCACCTGGCCGTCTTAAAGAAGCTTTTAGTCCTACCCAAAAGCGGATTTTCCAATAGCGGCTACTGTTTGATTATTTTTTCAACACAAAGAAACCTAGCTTTCGGTCCCTTTTTTGTAAGAAAAAATGATCGTACAGGCGCTGCCATAGTGGCATCCCAACTTTCGTAAATGATTTGATTGCTTTAAAGATACCATGGATACCCTCCCTTCACAAGGCGCCACGCCATCATTTCTGGTAAACTAAAAGAAACGATTCTTACAGGAGGATTTGCCATGATAATCACTGACCAACTGCAACCTGACGACATCCCCCAACTATGGGATATCGACAAAGCCGTGTGGACGCCGGAAAATACCCCGGCCCTCCAGCAATACGAAGACTACGATGCCTATGCTGCCAGTCTTTGGCACCAGTCTTTGTTATTAGCCAAAGAAGAAGCTTCTGGAAAGGTGTTGGGCTGCGTCAGCTACCACCACCCTTCCCCCCTCCCCGCCCACAGACGTCACTGGGTATTAGGTATCGCCATCGCCCCTGAAGCTCAAGGACAACAAGTGGGGCGACAACTCATGACCGAATTGATTCGCCGAGGGACCGAAGCCGGCATCGGCAAACTTTCATTGGAAGTTTTCGCCACAAATCCCGGAGCTCGAAAGTTCTATCAAAAAATCGGCTTTGTCGATGAAGGTCTGGCTAAACGGGAGTTTTGGATCAACGAAACCTGGGTCAATGAGTACCGGATGGCCTATTATATCGGGGATTAAGGCCTCACCAGCATCTTAAAACAGGCAGCCACCGCGAGCGCTTGCTACGCGAGGCTGCCTATTTTGATGAAAAGCTGCTGAAACATTTACACTTCTTTTGACTAAGCTTCCGGTGTCTGTGCCGCAATCTCAATCACGATCCGAGGGCGGCGATGGAGTTTGCGAATGTTTTGCACCAATAATAAAATCCACGAAAAGGCCAAGAAAAAGGCGATAATTTCAAAGGCTGTCAATGATAGGTAGCCGATGGTTTGAAAGAGGAAATTTGCTACCAAAAGCGTACCGGCAATCCCATAAGATACCGTCAAAAATTCCCTCGTCACTCGTGGCAATAACCAGCGAATCCCCAAAATCAGCAAAATAATCCAATAAACCAGCCAGTTCGCAGCTAAGTTGTGCAACTCATGTAAGCGACCTTGACCGTTATTGGGGAAAAAGCCCACCGCCCCCAAAGAAATCGCGGTCATGGTCAGCATGATTCGCAAAATCCATAACTGCACTTTCTGCGGGGCCTCCTTCACTAGATCTACGAAAAGGTAGTCGATCAAGGCAATCAGTAACAAGGCCGAGACCATCAACGTCACATTGAATTGCCAACTGTTATGGGCGGATTCTGTGCCTAAATAACTAAAATTCTTCTGCCACCAGTTTCTTTGACTGTTGGTGACCATGGAGGCTACAATACCGCCAACACTCACCAAGATCAGTAAGTTGGTCAGCATTTCATCATTGATACTGCCCACCGCTAAAAGCATGACATAGTTGACAAAGCCGGCAAAAAGCGCCGCAATCACCGTAGCGGTCACTTTATCAAAACTGGCTCCTTCAAATGACAAGCCAATTAACCACAAGAAAGCGGCTAAACCAATCAGCAATATCAACCAAAAAGAAAAGATTATCGTGGGAATATGCCGCCAAACAAGCTGTTGCAAATTAGGGGCTTGCCGTCGTTTATTGACAACCAACGCGATAGCAAATAACAAGCCCCCCATGCCACCAGCAACCGCTAACGTCATGGTGGTGATGGAAAAATCACCACTTAAGGGAATCGTCCCCTGGGAATAAATTCCAAAAATCACTCCTAAAATGACAATTGCAAGTAAGGTGGGCGCCAGCACTTTTCGCAACAGCAGTCGTTGGTTGTTGCCTTGGGTATTGACTTCACGAAAAAGATGCTGCTGGCCGGCCACCAAAATTTCAATATCGGCATGTTCGGCGATCACCTGCTTCAACGCCTCGACGGTCACTTCGTTTTTTTCTTCGTCAATCATGAGTCCTACCTTTCTTCCTTTTAAGTCTAAAAAGCTGATTGGCTAAAGAATTCCCCTAGTCAATCAGCCTGCTATCCTGTGTAACAGCTTATTTTCACGGTGCTAAGACTGTTGTGCTTCATTTGCTGCATCAGTTTCTGCTTGAATCTCCGCTAACATCTTTTGCATTTCTTTGGTCAAGGGGAAGTTTTCTAGCAGATCTGGACGACGGGTATAGGTCCGCCGCAGCGATTCTTTCAAGCGCCAGGCTTCAATCAACTTATGGTTGCCATTGAGTAAGACTTCAGGCACCTTTTGCCCATTGAAATCTGCTGGTCGCGTGTACTGGGGATGTTCCAACAACCCTGTCGAATAAGAGTCTGTTTGTGCCGAGGTATCATTGCCCAACACCTCTGGCAACAAACGCACGGTGGCATCGATCATCACCATTGCGCCTAGCTCGCCCCCGGTCAAGACATAATCCCCTAAGGACACTTCATCTGTGACCAAATCACGAATGCGCTCATCGTAACCTTCATAGTGACCGCAAATAAAGACCAACTGCTCTTCCTTGGCAAACTCTTCAGCTAACTTTTGATCAAAGGGTTTCCCCGCTGGATCTAGCAAAATCACCCGCTTTTTCTGACCGGGATTTTCGGCTTCGATGGCTTTTAAGTTATCAAAAATCGGCTGAACTTTCAATAACATCCCCGCACCGCCCCCGTATGGATAGTCATCGACGGTATGGTGCTTGTTATCGGAATAGTCACGAAAGTTATGAACATTGATCGTCAGCAAGTCTTTCTCCCGCGCTTTGCCGATAATCGACTCTCCCAACGGGCCTTCAAACATCCGAGGAAACAAGGTCAATACATCAATTTGCATCATCTAACAACCCTTCTGGAATCTCCACGACGACGGTGCCTTCCTCGAGATTGATCGCCTTCACCACTGACTCGATATAAGGAAGCAACGCATCTTTTTGGCCTTTTCGCTGAACCACCCAGACATCATTGGCCCCTGGTGAGAGGATTTCCTTGATTTTTCCCATTACCGTGCCATCTTCTTCCACCACTGTTAAGCCGATGATTTCATGGTAATAGTATTCGTTTTCTGCTAAATCAGACAAATTAGCCATCGAAACTTTCAAAATACCATCCCGGAAAGCTTCCACATCGTTAATATTGGGATATCCTGCAAAAGTTAGTAAATCAAAATTTTTGTGTTTGCGATGGCTGGCTACCGTCAGCTGCAAAGGCTCTTTTTGATCGCGAAACAAAACCAATTCAGCCCCAGGTTGGTAACGTTCTTCCGGGAAATCCGTCTGGGAAATCACCCGTACTTCCCCACGAATGCCGTGGGTGTTGACGATTTTGCCAACGTTTAAATACTCCGTCAAAATGAATCCTCCTTTATCACTCCTCGGGAAAGATTCCCGCAAGTCTCATAAATCCTTCTTATTTTAGCATGGTGCTTTCTGCTTGGCTACTTTTCGACAGGTAAATACAAAGCTAGCCCCGTCGCTGTATCTTTCACCATGGCGTTTTTTGGCCCACGAAGCACTAAGCTCAGCCAGTAAAAATCGCCAACACATGAAGCCGTGTGGGTGATCAATAACAAGCCCGCCCAAAAATATGCTCCCACCAACGCCAAAAAGCAGACTCCCGTCAGTGTCAGCAGCAAAAAAGGCGCCAGCGTAATCAGCCCGTATTGCCTTTTGCTAAAGTAGCTTCCGGGACTGGTGGCATAAGACAAGCCCCGCTTCCGCCGAAAAACTACCTTTTTCTCTGGTGCAAACAGCTTGAAAAAGCCTCCGTGAACCCCCTCGTGGGCCAGCGTGATTGCCAGATAGCCGCCAAAAAAACACAAGGCATCTTGCATAAAAGCAAAGTGCACCACCGAAATTTGGCACAGGTCAACCAGTACCGAAGCACCGACTAACAAAGCGATAAAAACCGCTAGCGACCAACTATTCAACTGGTGACTCAGCTTGCTGGTTTCCAGTAACTCATAGGATTGAAAAAGTTTCATGAAAGGCTCCCGTCTTGTTTGGTGGTGTTATTATAGCACAGGCAGCCAAAAAGATAACCGCCTCTCGAGGAATTTCATGGGAACTTTGTCTCCGAAAAAAAACCGGTGTGTCTTATTTCCGGAGAATGTCTCGGATTCTAGTGTCAAGGATGTCCAAGGGCTAAAGGAGCATGACGCATACAGTTCATCTAAGCAAAATTGCTAAGATGAGCTAGCAAAAAACAACTGTACTTTGGTTGCGTTTACCGGTTCCACTACCACCTGAGGCATTCTCCTCTAGCAAGTCCACCCTGTTTTGTTGATAATCAATTTATTCCCTTTGCTTCGTAAATCCAGCGAATCATTTTCTTATAGGGTAGCATGTGTACCGTGAAAAGGGGAAATTTAGCGGAGTAGAATTGGATTGACAGTAGCTTTCAAGATTGAGATGAATTACTTAGAGTTGGTGGCACTTGTGACACTTACTCTAAGTTTGAAGCTCAAAGGCCAATGACAAATTGTTTTGTATTTGGCATTTGCCGGTCTAGCTACCGTCAACCCAATTCCTACGGAGCTAAATTTCACCTTTTTCGTAACATCAATATGACAGCATGATATATCATTTAATTCTGATAAATTAGCCTTTATAGGGCTTAAATTTTTATAAGTCCTTAAAAAAGTGGCCAAGCCCGGAAACCAAACGTCTCAGTGCTTGTCCACTCATTGCTCACTCATTTGTTCGAATTAATCAGCGACGGACACGGCCATCTTCAAAGCTGCTAGCGGTTCTTGATGGCTGACTTGGTAAACCACTGTGTCCGCTTGCCAAGTGACGGTATTGGCGTCATAGTTGCCACCAGCTGCAAGGTCGATGACGATTTGACCGACAGCTTGGGGAACTGGTAAAAAGGCAGTTTCCAGATAGTCCACGATTTCTTTGGCTGCCGCTACGGTGTCTTGGCCTTCTGCGTTATTGCCACGAACCGTTAACGCCCAGTTGCCTTCTTTCCAACTTAAATAAGTCGAACCCGCTGCACCTTGGGTATAACCGGCGATATCGTGACCGAGATCGACTTTACGCCCGCCGTCGTCATAGTTGTAATTGACCGCTTCTTTGGCTTTACCGGAAGTCTCATAGGTCGTTTTTGCAAAATAGGCAAAGGGTGTTTCCCCGTTTAACTTTTGGCTATCCATTACTAAAGCTTGCTCCAAATTGTAAAACAGCGCACTCATCTTATTTTCATCGCCAGTTTCGGCAATATTTAAATGCAAGCTCTCATCTCTAGGAAACGTCGTCGGTAATGAGACATTCGCGAATTTCTCTTTTAGTTGTGCCAAAGCATCCGCTGTCTGATTGTCACCACTGGCGCTCGAACTGGTTTCGCTAGTAGCCTTGGAACTGCTAGTAGCTGTTGACTCCGGCGTTTTGGATGAAGACTTGCCGGAAGTGCTAGATTCCGCTGGAGCTGACGAAGGCTTGCTGTTGGTTTCAGACTCCGATGTACTAGTATTTTCTGTCGCTACCTCTGGCGATGGATCAGTAGTCGTTTCAGTCACAGTCGTCGATGATTGTGCTGTGCTAACAGTCGTTTGGCTACTGTCCTTGGACTGCCCCGCTTGATTGTTTCCTTGACTGCACCCCGCCAAAGCGAAGGCCGCGATGGCTAACATCACCCATTTTTTCATTACATCACTCCTCGTGATAAGAGTAGCCCTTCTGATTCGAAAAGACAAATAAAAAACTAGCCAGGATAACAAGTTCTGCAACCAGTTAGAAACTTGGCGAAACCCTTCCGTGACAAAATCCCCCACTTGTCGTAAAAAATTCGCCAGGCCATCGCCTTCCATCAACGACTGCCCCCATTGCAATAAGTCATCTTTAAAAATCCAGATCAAAAACACGGCAAAGGCCAGCCCAACTATGCGCCACAAAAATGAACCTACCTTGATAATGCCGATAATGATGGCAAGTATCACCAATATTGCGATAAGTTGTGTCATGGTCATCCATCCTTTCCAAAATTCATTGAATAATTGCTAGTTTCATTATCAGACATCTGCGAAAAAAACACATGGGTCTAAAGACGGAAATTATAGCGGCAGATGTTCGCTAACGGTTCTGATTTATGGGTGTTTGCAGGAGATGCGCTAGAATTAGCTGATATCAAGAAAGTCGGCCGTACTCACTTCCGAAAAATCCCTCAAGCGGTAGCTGAACTAGTTCCTAAAGCCAGACAAAATTTCTAAAAAAACTCAGAGATCACAAGAGATCCCCGAGTCCGAAAAAGATTTTATCCAAAATATTTTTGATGCCAGTACCTAGGCCTGTGAGAAAATCCATCAAGCCATCGCCGGCTACCGACTGGCTAAACCACGTCATGATATTTTCTTTATAAAGCCAAACGAGTAAAATTGCGATAAACAAACCAATCATGCGCCATAAAAATTTGGCGTATTTCATCACAGCGACCAAGGCTGCGATAAGTACGATGACTAAAACAATCGTTAACAATCGTCTTCCCTCTCTTCTAATAACGCTAGTCCACCGACTAGGCTGTACCATTTTGTGCTAAAAAATGCAAATTCTTCCACAGAATACCACAATCTCAGCCCTTGGGAAACCATTGTTTTTAACTTTCTTGCCCCACAAGTCAAAAAAACAAAGCCACCCACAAAAATCGCACCGGATTTTTGTTGGGGGCTCGTATCTACATGGATTCATAATCAATCAAGCGTTGCTACAAAATGATGCCTGCTAGAAAAAAGGCATGCCTTCGATTTGATAGTTGCTGATGATTTTCTGAAAACGTTGAGGCTCTTCCCAACTAAAGTCTTCTGGCAACTGGCTTTCAAGTAAGGCCTCTTGTGCTTCGAAAACAAACAATGGAACATTTTCATCATCAATCTGGCCGTTCGTCAGTTCTACTAGGTCGATCTTCTTCACGTCCAGGTGCACTTGTTCTTTCAACATCCCTAAGATATTTGCCAAACCAGTCTTATCCTGGGCAAAATCAGTCGAAGCTAATTCAACAGCCTCACCAGTGGAATGAACTAAGAACCGCTTATCACCGTCTTGCATATGTAACATCACAGTCCCGGCGACTTTTTTGTTTTCCACAATACCACCTCGAATTCGGATTTACTTGCAAATCAATTTTAACACGATTTCAGAAAATGTACATCACTATTTCTTTAAGCTTTCATTATGCAAGCTCTCCAACGCTTCAGCAACCCAGATAGGGAGTTGTTTTTCAATCGTAGCAAAGCCAATCTGCTTGTTCTTGTTGGTAAAGTAGCGTTTGCGGTGAGGCCGTGCTTTCGTGTGGTTCCCGTCTAGTGTCCGGCGAGAAAGACTGATTTTTTGTGAATATTCATCGATATCGATGATTTGGACGGGCAGCTTGTCCCCGACTTTTACCACATCATTGATATTTTTCGTATAGCCTGACTGAATCTCAGAAACATGGATCAAGCCTTGGGTCTGCTCATCTAGCGCCACAAAAGCCCCATAAGGTTGGATACCAGTGACCGTTCCTTGCAGAACCTGTCCGATTTTATAAGTCATTTGCTTCCCTCTCTTCTCAATTTTCTATTATACTTGATATAATCAAAAAAAAGAAGTTCGTTTCTCCGGCAGCAGTCTTCTGGAGAAAATCAGTAGGAGGAATAGGAAATGACAGATTTTGACCAACAGCTTTCGCGGAAAAATACCAACAGTGTCAAATGGGATGGCATCGTCCAGACTTATCACAAAGAAGACCTGATTCCATTATGGGTAGCGGATATGGATTTTATGGCGCCGACACCGGTGATCGAGGCCTTGACGAACTATAGCCAGCAAGGGATTTTTGGCTACAGTGTGACGCCAGATTCCTTGTATGAAGCAATCATCGCTTGGGAAAACGAGCGTTACGGCTACCAGCTGGAGAAAAAAGATATCCTCTTTTCTCCAGGTGTCGTCCCTAGCATCGGCGTGGCGATTCAAGCCTACACGGAACCTGGCGATACCGTACTGATTCACGATCCGGTCTACCATCCGTTTGCCAATATGGTCAAAGCCAATGGTCGCATCCCCTCTGCCTCCCCGCTTCACGTAGTCGCTGGCCGGTTCCAGATGGACTTGGCTGACATGGAAGCACGGATCAAAAAAGACCATATCAAGCTGTTCATCCTCTGTAACCCCCATAATCCTGGTGGCCGCGTGTGGGAACAAGAAGAGTTATTGGCCGTCGGGCGGCTTTGCCAAAAATACGGCGTGATTGTCGTAGCTGATGAAATCCATCAAGATTTGGTCTTTGCTCCCCATCGTCATGTCTCTTTCCAAACAGTCGCTCCTGATTTTGCTGACTTTTCCTTGATATTGACCGCCGCAACAAAGACCTTTAACTTGGCGGGGATCAAGCATTCCATGGTTTACATCAAAAATCCTAGCTTGCGTAAAGCCTTCAAGGATATCCAAGAAATGACGGAACAAGCCACGATTTCCACGTTTGGTTTGCTAGGTACAGAGACAGCTTATCGTCAAGGTGGGGAATGGTTGACAGAGTTGTTAGCTTATTTGGCAGAAAATAGTCGCTTTACCCAAGAGTACCTCGCAAACCATTTGCCTCAAGTAACCATGATGGCTCCAGAAGGCACCTATTTGGCTTGGTTGGACTTTTCAGCCCTTGGTCTCAGCGACCAGCAGTTGCAGACTAAGATGATTGAAGAAGCCGGCGTCGTACTAAACGCCGGAACAATGTTTGGCAAACAAGGGACGGGTCACATGCGCTTAAACTTGGCTTGCCCAAAAGCAACTCTCGAAGCTGGTTTGGAACGAATCGTCAAGGCCTTTCAGGAATAGCTTAGTAACTAATATATGAGAAAACAGGGCAGATTTCCGGAGAATGCCCTGTTTTACCATAATAGATTATTGGCTTTGCTCCCTAAGGATCGCAATTTTCTTCCTTAGAAAAGTAACAAGTATCTCGTGAAAAAGGTGAAATTTAGCGTAGTAGGATTGATATGACAGTAGCTTTAAAGATTGAGATGAATTACTTAGAGTTGGTGGCACTTGTGACACTTACTCTAAGTTTGAAGCTCAAAGGCAAATGATAAATTGCTTTGTATTTGGCATTTGCCGTTCTAGCTACCGTCATATCAATTCCTGCGGAGCTAAATTTCACCTTTTTCGATACAGGAAAACTGTGCTAACCGACTAGAAACACTGCAATCTTTGATATAATTGAGTAAAGAAAAATGCTCAGTCTAATCTTTTGCGAGGAGAGTTGTTATGGAAGTCGCCGTCCCCTTTTTCAAACGAAGTGCCACCTATCTTAGCGGAATAGTTATTTTAGCATTGGGCACAGTGTTATTCACCTGTTGCCAGCTTGGAACCAGTGCGCTAGTGGCAGTGCCTTTCATCACTGCCAAAATCACGGGCATCAGTTTGGGTGCTGCCACGAGCTTAGTCTTTGCCTGTTTTGTCGTGGTACAGTTATTGCTAACTAAAAAATGGGATCTCAAAATTCTACTACAACTGCCTTTTTCTTTGGTTTTCGGGGCTGTCGTCGATTTTTACAACGTCTTTCTCGGCTTGGAAAACTGGCGTCCAGACAGTCTAATTGTTCGTGTATTGCTGTTATTTTTGGCAATCTGTGGGACCAGCAGTGGCGCCTTTTTGATGGTGCGGGGCAACTTTATCATGAACGCTCCAGATGGTATCGTGGCCTTACTGAGCCAAAGACAAGGTCAGAGCTTCGGCCAAATGAAACTACGCTTTGATTTGGTGATGATTCTTATCGCAAGCACCCTGGGTCTAGTTTTTTTAGGGAAAATTAGCGGCATCGGGATTGGCACCATCGTTTCAGCCCTGACCGTTGGACGGGGCATTCGCTTGTTGGAACAGCGGTTTTCTGAGCCTTGCAGGGAAGTATTACCGGTAGAAAAAGCATCCCCAAAACGTTGAGTTTTAGCAAAAAGTCTCTCATGGCGAGAGGCTTTTTTTATCGGTACGAAGGTGACTACGCTCCCTGGGGTCGCCTAGTACTGTTCAACATCAGCTCTGTCTGCTTTCAGCAGCCAATCGCTGTGTTTCACAGCAAAAAAGAACCCCCCGCATAAAACGAGGCTGCTGAAAAAGTCCCTAGAATAATTAGATACAGAAACACGTGTGAAGCCATCTTGGCTTTGCACGTGTTTCT
>NZ_JBMRGR010000023.1:0-34220 GCF_049384045.1 Enterococcus diestrammenae | reverse complement strand
GCAAAATAGCTCTAATCTCACTAAATTTTAGTGAGACTAGGGCTATTTGTCGATGCGTTGGATTATTTCCCGCTTACGAATGAAGAAGCGAGGGGTGCTGAGAAGGGCGCGACTTGTGATGAACTTTCGATATAAAGGAGTTAACGATGACGATGAAGACAATACCAACAACGCAGATTACGATTACCGATTCCTATGTTAGCCGGGCCCAAGAGAATTTGGTGAACTATTTGTTGAGTTTACAAGCGGATAAGTTTCTTTATGAAGTGTACAAAGTGGCAGGTCTTGAACCGTTGACAGACAGCGGTTATCAAGGCTGGGAGCGCAGTGACAAGATTAATTTCCGGGGGCATTTTTTCGGACATTTTATGTCGGCTTGTGCCTTGGCGTATCAGAGTGTGGCGGATGCTGGGACCAAAGCCGCTTTAGTAGAAAAGATGCAAGTGGCAGTGAATGGGCTAGCGTCGGCTCAAGCTGCTTATGCCCAAGCTCATCCTGAAAGCGCCGGGTATATATCTGCTTTCAGAGAGTCGGCATTAGACGAAGTAGAAGGTCTTCCGGTGGCGCCGACAGACAAGGAAAATTGCCTCGTGCCGTGGTACAACTTGCATAAAGTGTTAGTTGGATTGATGGATATCGCTGAATACCTGGCAGTGAAAGATCCGGAAACTAGTCAATTAGCGCTACAGACCGTGAGCCAATTTGGGGACTACATCTATCGGCGCATGATGAAGCTAACAGACAAAAATCAAATGTTGAAAATCGAATATGGCGGCATGAACGATGGCTTGTATCGCTTGTTTGAACTGACGGGCAAAAAAGAACATGCCATCGCGGCAACGTATTTTGATGAAACCAGTTTGTTTGAGCAACTAGCTGCCGGCCAAGATGTCTTGCCTGGCAAACATGCCAATACCACGATTCCAAAATTGATAGGGGCCTTGAAACGTTATCGTGTTTATCAAAACAAAGAGGCGCAGCAAACCTTGTCATCAGCAGAACTTGATCAGCTGCCAACTTATCTGAAAGCGGCGGAAAACTTCTGGGAAATCGTCATCAATGACCATACGTATTGTACTGGTGGCAATTCACAGAGCGAGCATTTCCACGAACCTCATGAGCTGTATCATGATGCGGCCGTCGCTAATGGCGATTGTACCTGTGAGACTTGTAATACCCACAATATGTTGAAGTTGTCCCGTAGTCTTTATGAAGTCACTGGTGATCCCAAATATCTGGATTACTATGAACGGACCTATATCAATGCCATCTTGGCTTCCCAAAATCCGGAAACGGGGATGATGATGTATTTCCAACCGATGGGGGCTGGCTACAATAAGGTTTACAATCGGCCTTATGATGAGTTTTGGTGTTGCACCGGAACTGGCGTGGAGAGCTTTGCAAAGCTAGCGGATACTTACTATTATCAAGAGGGGGATACCCTCTATCCGATTTTGTATTTCTCAAATGAAGTGACGTTGCCGCAGTACAATGCCAAACTGATCCAAAAAACGGACCGTAAAACGGGTGTTAGTCAGTTTCGTCTCGTTGCCCTCGATGAAGCGAAACCTGTCACACCGATTCGGCTAGCCTTGCGTTTGCCGGCTTGGGCCAAAGACTGGTCTTTGTTGCAAAATGGTGAATCGCTAGCTAGTACAGTGGAATCTGGCTTTATTCACCCTGTAACAGCTTTGGCAAGTGACAGTGAAATCCAGTTAAACCTCACCATGACTGTTAAAGTCACGCCGACTGCGGATAATCCCCGCTACATCGCCTTTGAGTACGGCCCTTATGTTTTAGCTGCCCATCTGGGAAAGGTGGCGGTCAACGAGGACAATCCCAACGGTATCTTGGTACGGGTCGGGACCAAAGAGGCATTGTTGCCAGATAGTCTAACAGTGAAGGATAATACTTGGTTGAGTCAAGCTGCGGAAAAATTACAACCGATCGCCTTACCGGAAAAACTGGTTGCCTTTCAATTGATGGATACGCAAGAAAAGCTGGTTTTCTCTCCTTATTATGAGATGCACGGGGAACGCTACGGCTTGTACTTTGAAGTGCAAGCAGCGGATTCTGAGGCGGCTCAACAAACCCTACGTCGTCAAAAAGAAGCGTTGCGGCAACAAGCCTTAGTGGCAGCCGAACTGCACAATTTTGACGATAACAACAGCGAATACGCGAAAAATCTCGTCTACGAAAAAAGCGAAGTGGAAGCTAGCTGGGGCCGTCGCTACCGGCAAGCCTTGGCGGGGGGCTGGTTTAGCTATACGTTTCCGATACCACAAGGCGCGCCAGTGAAGTATTTACAACTGACTTTGAAAACCGAAGAAGCCGGCAGCCAATTGCAAGTGGTCTTTAATGATGACCTCGCCACCCAACAACTGGTGACAGTGGCAGCTGATGCCGCAACTGACTTTTATCAGATTAACTTGGAGGTGCCAGCAAACCTTCAAGAAGCCGCTACCATCAAAGTAACCTTCCGTGGAGTCGCAGAAAAAGCCAGCGCCCGCTTGTACGGCATTGCCTTTTTGCGAGGCCTGACTTACGGGACGGAAAATGACTTAACGGACATCCATCCGCAAAACGGCCAGTTAGAAAACTGGGAAGAGGAGCTTATCCAAATCAAAAGCCAAACCGAGGATGAGTCGGTACTAGTGTCTTTCACTTTAGCTGATCCGACAGGTTTGTTAGTGATTGATGACATTTTGGTAGATGATAGTAAACCACGACTTCTTACCCAAGGCCAACATCAAGTGGTGGTCTTTGCCGGTGATCACACAGCACAAAAAGTATATCAACTAGAAATTAACTAATCATCTAAATCATAAAAAAGAACACTATCCGAGGGAGCGCTAAAGCTTCCTTAGATAGTGTTTCTTTTGTTCTTCGTTATTTCACCACTTTAAACAAACGTCCGCCGTGGCTGTTGACCGTCATTGCCTCCGCTTTGGCTAGCTCTTGATTTGCCCAAAGATCTGTATAACTTTCTCCATCAAGCAATTCTTTTAGCACTGCGGGTAGTTCAGCAGCTGCTTCTGACACGTTGAAGACACCATAGTATTTGTCGTCAGCGGAAGCGGCTTCCCAGATAATAAACTGCTCATCCCGATACAGTTGGCGACGAGAAGTCAAGCTGTGGTACATCTCCATGACAGCCTTGTTGGTAAAGAGGCTTAAGGTGAAGTCGTCGATATCTGGCAACGTACCGCCATACATCAATGGGGATTGGAAAATCGTCCACAAACTCATCAATAAATACTGTTCATCTTTAGTAAAGCGGGTCCAGTTGTCGCCACCACCGCCATCATAGGCGCGGATGCCGATATGACCCAATGGCAACATGTCACAGTCTGGCCAGTTCCCTGGTCGGACAAAAGGGGCCCACTCCGCGCAACGGTCAAACATCACATACAGGGCATCCCAATGATCCCAAAAATCATCCGTCATGCGCCACATGTTGGCATTGTCTTGTAAAAACCAGCCTTCATGGACTTTTGCCGGGCCCGGGGAGAGGGACAAGACGATTTCTCGCCCGGTTTTATCGATGGCTTTGCGAATAGCCGCGATTTCTTTCAAATGACCGCCACCATAAAGATAGCTATTGGCAATATCGTCGACTTTGATGAAATCCACGCCCCAAGAAGCATACAACTCCATCAAAGAATCGTAGTATAGTTGGCCTTCTGGTTTTTCCACATTGACGCCGTACATATCAGAGTTCCACGGGCAAATATTGTTTTCGGCAATATCCCGGGCTCGCAAATCCGTCCCTTTGATTGGGGTGTTTTGATGCACGGCTTGCCGTGGAATCCCACGCATGATATGGATGCCGAATTTTAAACCTTTGTCGTGAATATAATCTCCCAAGGCTTTGAAACCGACTCCGTTAGCTGCAGAAGGGAAGCGATTTTCAGCTGGAATCAAGCGGGAATATTCATCCATACATAGGGGATAAAAGGCGTGATACCAAGTGGAATCGGCTTCTGGCTCGCTCCATTGGATGTCGACTACGACGTATTCCCAACCGTATTCTTTTAAATTTTCCGCCATAAAATCGGCATGGGCTCGGACTTCATCTTCACGTACGGAAGCACCGTAACAATCCCAAGAGTTCCAACCCATCGGCGGGGTTTTTGCAAAATCTAAATGACTCATACTGATTCTCCTTTTTGACTGATTTCTAGGAAACAGGCTACTTTGTTTCCGTCTTCATAAAGATACTGCAATTGACAATGGCGGGTGGAAAAAAAGCTAGCGCAATCATCAAAAATGGAAAGAATCCTCGCATCATTTATTGTTCCAGTGGCGTTATACTGGTAGGGTTGCGAAAATCTCTTTAGCGGCGAATGGGACGTTGCTCGTATTTTGAAGTAAATTTGTCAGCTTCAGTTCGTAGGGAGATGGTTTATCAATCGGTAATGGCACTACTAAAAAGCAACAACACTACACACTAGGATTCTTCTGGTTAAACTGTTAAAAATATTTTTCCTCTTTTTACTATGAAAACCCTTTGACAGACGAAGCAATCCGTTGTACACTACAGACGTACGGACAACTAATCGAGGTAGGTGAGAAAATGAAACCTAAATACGAACAACTTGCGGACCACTTGCGGGCTGAGATTCTTGCCGGAACTTATCGCGAAAATGAATTAATCCCTTCCGAAAATACCTTGCAAGAACGTTTCCAATTGAGTCGTCATACGGTTCGACAAGCGATTGGGATCTTGGTAAATGAAGGCTTTTTGCGCAAAGAAAGAGGTTCAGGGACCTATGTTTCTCGTCCGGACAAGCAACCAACGCAGCATAAAACTATCGGGGTAATCATGACCTACCTGTCCAACTATATTTTCCCGGCGATTATTCGCGGGTTGGAGCAAGAACTTTCCAGTCAAGGTTATTCCTTACTACTAGGTACTACGAACAATGACCATGACCAAGAGCGGGAGTGCCTCAAACGCATGATGGATCAAGGGGTGGATGGCTTGATTATCGAACCTACGAAATCCAATCAATACAATCCGAACTTGGCGTATTATGTAGCAATTAAAGAACAAGGGATTCCATTTTTGATGCTAAATGCCTATTATGAAGAACTTGATGTTCAAGCTATCTGCGTCAACGATACGAAATCTGGCTATCTTGCGACGAATCATTTGATCGAAAAAGGGCACGAAAATATTTTGCTTTTGACTAAGATTGATGACCTACAAGGGAAATATCGGATGAAAGGCTTCATCAAAGCGATTCAAGAAGCCAAACTATCCGTCAAAGCTGATGAAATGGTGACCTATACGACGGAGACCAAAAATCAGACCCTCACGGATTTGGTAAGCCGCTTGACTCAGCCGGCGCGAGAAGTGACCGGTATTGTGGCTTACAATGATGAAATTGCTTATGAGCTGATTGATCAATTGATCCAAGCGGGGCTTTCCGTACCAACGGATCTCTCGATTGTTGGGAATGACGATTCGGCTTTGGCTATCGGCGGTCGGGTGCCATTGACCACCTTGACCCATCCCAAAGAAGAAATGGGACGGTTGGCAGCGCAATACATCATTGCAGCGATCAACGGCGGCGATACCCCTAGTTATTACTTCCAACCTAGCTTGATTACGCGAGACTCGGTTTTGGAGATAACTAAAAAATAAGACAGTTAGAGGATTGCCTTGAGGGACAATTCCTCAGCAACTAAATAAAGGATATTGGAGGGAATACCTAGCATGGATGCAAAAACAGCAATTCAACAAGGGAAGACAGCGTTAGGAATCGAGTTTGGTTCGACACGAATCAAAGCGGTGTTGATTGACGACCAATTTCAAACGATTGCTTCCGGGAGCTTCGAATGGGAAAATCAACTGCTAGACGGCATTTGGACTTACTCATTGGAAAACATCTGGAGCGGGTTGCAAACGGCGTACCAAGAGTTAGCGACAGAAGTTAAGGACAAATACCACGAAAGCTTGACAACGATTGGTGGGATTGGCTTTTCAGCAATGATGCACGGCTATCTAGCCTTTGACAAAAACGATGACCTACTCGTGCCTTTCCGTACGTGGCGCAATGCCATCACCGGTGAAGCCGAAGAAAAACTGACGGATTTGTTCCAATACAATATTCCCCAACGCTGGAGTATTGCCCACTTGTATCAAGCGATTTTAAACCATGAAGACCATGTCAAAGAGGTGACCTTCTTTACCACTTTAGCAGGTTATGTGCATTGGCAATTGACCGGCGAAAAAGTGCTAGGAATTGGCGATGCTTCTGGGATGTTCCCGATCGATGTAGCGACGAAAGATTATGATGCCCGGATGGTGAACCAATTCAACGCCTTGGTTTCTCCAGAAAACTTGCCTTGGCAATTGGAAGAATTGTTACCTAAAGTGTTGGTGGCTGGTGCGGATGCTGGTCGATTGACTGAAGCTGGAGCAAAATTATTGGATCCAACAGGGACGTTACAAGCTGGCATTCCACTGTGTCCTCCTGAAGGGGATGCGGGGACTGGTATGGTAGCGACAAATGCAGTCAAAGAACGGACTGGTAATGTTTCGGCCGGGACCTCGGCTTTTGCCATGATCGTATTGGAAAAACCATTGACCGCCGTCCATCCGGAAATCGATATGGTCACGACACCTGCTGGTTCCTTAGTCGGGATGGTTCACACCAATAACTGTACGTCGGAAATCAATGCTTGGATGAAACTCTTCCGGGAATTTGCGGATTTGACCGGCATGACCATCGACACCAACGAGATGTTTGCTAAACTCTTCAATGCAGCTTTAGAAGGCGACGACGAGTGCGGTGGCCTCTTGTCTTACGGTTATTACTCCGGGGAAAACATCACCAAAATGCCTGAAGGTCGGCCATTGTTTGTCCGCTCGCCAGAAAGTAATTTCACTTTAGCGAACTTTATGCGGCTGCATCTCTTCACTGCATTTGGTGCCATGAAGATTGGTATGGATATTTTACAAAAAGAAGAAAAAGTGGAAATCGACTCAATCGTGGGTCATGGCGGGATTTTTAAAACGCCAGTTGTCGGCCAACAAGTTTTGGCAGCGGTCATGGATGCGCCTGTGACGGTGATGGAGACTGCTGGTGAAGGTGGCGCTTGGGGAATTGCCCTCTTAGCAGCTTACCTAGTCAATCAAGCTCCTGGCGAAAGTTTAGATGCTTACTTGGCAGACCACGTCTTTGCCAATGACCATGGCACCACCATTGCACCAGTTGCCGAAGACGTGGCAGGATTTGACGAATACGTGAAACGCTACGCCAATGGGTTGCCAATTGAAAAAGCAGCCATCGACCATTTGATTTAATCATAGAAGGGAAGCGTCATCGATGTTAGAAGCATTAAAAGAAAAAGTTTTTAAAGCCAACCTCGACCTACCGAAACACGGTCTTGTGAAATACACGTGGGGCAATGTTTCCGCAGTGGATCGAGAAGCGGGTTTGTTTGTCATCAAACCTAGTGGCGTGGATTACGAAACCATGAAAGCCTCCGATATGGTGGTTTGTGACTTAGACGGTAACGTGGTGGAAGGAGAATTGAATCCTTCTTCTGATACACCAACCCATGCGGTCTTGTACAAATCTTTCCCTGAAATTGGTGGGATTGTCCATACCCATTCGACTTATGCGACTGCTTGGGCTCAAGCCGGTATCGATGTGCCAGCGATGGGGACGACCCATGCGGATACTTTTTACGGCTCCGTACCCTGTGCGCGTTTCTTGACCCAAGAAGAGATTGACAAAGGCTATGAAGAATATACCGGCCATGTCATCGTGGAAACCTTCAAAGAACGCGGCTTGCAACCTTTGGAAGTCCCAGGAGTCTTGCTTCACGGCCACGCACCGTTTACCTGGGGCAAAGATGCCGATGCGGCTGTCATGAATGCAGTGGTCTTGGATGAAGTTTGCCACACGAACTACATGGCTCGTCAATTAAACAGCTATGCTCCAGAATTGCCTCAACGCATTTTGGATAAGCACTATCTCCGCAAACATGGAGCTAATGCTTACTATGGTCAAAGTGGCCAAACCCACTGATCAACAAAAAGGGACCTTCCCTTTTGAGTAACAGGCTTAACGGTAGCAAAGGTTTTGTAAAAGACCTGTGCTCACCATCAAATAAAAAAATCAAAGGAGCAAAACCATCATGGAATTAGGCAAAAAAGAATTTTGGCTCGTTGTAGGTTCTCAACACTTGTACGGACCAGAAGCATTGGAAGAAGTAAAAAAAGACGCGCAACAAATCGTTGACGGCTTGAACGAAAGTGGCAAATTGCCTTACCCAATCGTGTTACAAGACTTGGCTGTGACTGCGGATGCTATCACGAAAATCATGAAAGAAGCCAACTACCGGGATGAAGTCGCCGGTGTCATCACTTGGATGCATACCTTCTCACCTGCAAAAATGTGGATCCGCGGTACCAAAATGTTGCAAAAACCCTTGTTACACTTGGCAACCCAATTTAATGAAAGCATTCCTTGGGCAACCATCGATATGGACTTCATGAACTTGAACCAAAGTGCTCACGGTGACCGGGAATACGGCTTCATCAATGCACGTTTGAAGAAAAATAATAAAATCGTTGTGGGCTACTGGAAAAATGCAGATGTCCAAGAAGACATCGCTGCTTGGATGGACGTAGCTGTCGCTTACAACGAAAGCTTCAATATCAAAGTCGCTCGTTTTGGTGACAACATGCGAAATGTTGGCGTCACTGAAGGGGACAAAGTCGAAGCCCAAATCCAATTTGGTTGGACAGTGGATTACTTCGGTATCGGCGATTTAGTACAATACGTGGATGCAGTCACTGACGAAGAAGTCGATGCGCTGTTTGCTGAATACAAAGACTTGTATGATTTCGATTATGGTGATTACGACCATGATACTTGGGAAGCTCACGTAAAAGTCCAAGCTAAACAAGAAATCGGTTTGCGTCGTTTCTTAGAAGCAGGGGGCTACAATGCCTTCACAACTAACTTTGAAGACTTGTACGGCATGCAACAATTGCCAGGTTTGGCTGTCCAACGTTTGATGGCTGACGGTATTGGCTTTGCTGGTGAAGGTGACTGGAAAACAGCAGCTATCGATCGTTTGATGAAAGTCATGGCTCGTGGCGAAAACACTGGCTTTATGGAAGACTACACGTATGAAATGGCAGCTGGTAAAGAAGCTATCTTGCAATCTCACATGATGGAAGTTGACCCAACTTTGGCTGTTAACAAACCAAAAATCGTCGTATCGCCATTGTCTATGGGAGATCGGGAAGACCCAGCTCGTTTGGTCTTTGACGGTAAAGGTGGCGCAGGGGTTGTCGTTTCGATGGCAGACTTTGGTACTCACTACAAACTATTGATCAATGAAGTCGATGCTTTTGAACCAACCGAAGCAGCCCCTAAATTGCCAGTAGCTCGAGTAATGTGGACACCACGCCCTGACTTCAAACAAGGGATCCATGCTTGGATTGAGGCTGGCGGTGGTCACCATACTGTGGTATCCTTGAACCTAACAGCGGACCAAATCCAAACTTGGGCGAAAATGGTGGACCTAGAAGTAGTAACAATTAAATAATCAATGATTCTAATAGAAAATCGGCGGGTGCGGCTAGCATCTAGCAGCGCCGCCGAGATTCTTTTAAAAGAATAAAGGTAAAAAATACTTATTGAACAAAATCTGGCTGATTCAGCTGGAGGTTGTGGCTTTGGGAGGCAACTGCTACGACGACACTTACACTTCGGTCACGAGGGCGATCTCGTTGATTTAGGTGATTTTTTGAAGGATAGTTTGTGAGTAAGCGAACGATGATTTTTTCAGAAAAAGTAGAAGTGCTTTCCAAGGTCATTTCTTTTATGGGTATTTAAGTATTTTTTACTACAAACAAAAAAGGGAGCGAATCAACCAATGACAGTGAACTATGATTCCAAAGAGTATTTAGCAAAAGTCGATGCCTGGTGGCGGGCAGCCAACTACATTTCCGTTGCACAAATGTATTTGAAAGACAATCCTTTGTTGACTAGAGAAATTTCAGAAGGGGATTTGAAAATCCATCCCATCGGCCACTGGGGCACGATTGCTGGTCAAAACTTCATCTATGCTCATTTGAACCGTGTCATCAATAAATTTGACTTGAACATGTTCTACCTAGAAGGACCTGGTCACGGTGGTCAAGTGATGGTTTCAAACTCTTATGTTGACGGTAGTTATTCGGAAATCTACCCAGAAGCAAGCCAAGACGAAGCTGGGTTGAAACACTTGTGTAAGATTTTCTCATTTCCTGGCGGGATTGCTTCCCATGCGGCACCTGAAACACCAGGTTCCATTCATGAAGGTGGCGAACTAGGTTACACTTTGTCTCACGCAACTGGTGCCATCTTGGATAATCCAGATGTGATCGCAGCTGCGGTTATCGGGGATGGGGAAGCGGAAACCGGCCCATTAGCTGGTTCTTGGTTCTCAAACTCATTCATCAACCCAGTCAATGATGGTGCTGTCTTGCCTATCTTGTACTTGAATGGTGGGAAAATCTCTAACCCAACAATTTTGGAACGTAAATCTGACGAAGACTTGCAAAAATACTTCGAAGGGATGGGCTGGTCCCCGTTGTTTGTCGGTGGTACTGATCCTGAAAAAGTTCACCCAGAAATGGCGAAAACGATGGATACTGCTATCACAATGATCAAAGATATCCAAGCCAAAGCCCGTGCTGGCAAAGCCGAAGATGCAACGATCGCTAACTGGCCAGTCATCGTTTGCCGTACACCAAAAGGTTGGACGGGTCCTAAATCTTGGGACGGCGAACCAATCGAAGGGGGCTTCCGTGCTCACCAAGTGCCAATCCCAGTCGATGCCCATCATATGGAACACGTGGATGCTTTGGTAGATTGGATGAAATCTTATCGTCCTGAAGAATTGTTTGATGAAAACGGAACTTTGAAAGACTCCGTGCGGGAAATCTCTCCTAAAGGGGAAAAACGGATGTCCATGAACCCAATCACCAATGGCGGGATCGATCCAAAACCAATGAAGATTACCGATTGGAAACAACACGCCATCGATACCACTACCCCAGGGGCTATCGAAGCTCAAGACATGAGCGAATTTGCGAAGTTTGCCAAAGACTTGATCGTCGAAAACCCAGATAACTTCCGGATTTTTGGTCCTGATGAAACCAAATCAAACCGGATGGCAGACATCTTTAAAGTAACCAACCGTCAATGGATGGAAGCGCAAAAACCTGAATACGATGAATGGATTGCCCCAGTTGGCCGCGTCATCGATTCTCAATTATCCGAACACCAATGTGAAGGGTTCTTGGAAGGTTACGTCTTGACTGGCCGTCATGGTTTCTTCGCCTCATACGAAGCCTTCTTGCGGGTAGTTGATTCCATGATGACGCAGCACTTCAAATGGTTGCGGAAAGCAGCTGATCATAAATGGCGGAAACAATATCCTTCATTGAACTTGATCGCGACGTCAACTGTTTTCCAACAAGACCACAATGGGTATACCCACCAAGACCCAGGTTTGCTGACTCACCTATCTGAGAAAAAACCAGAATTTATTCGGGAATACTTGCCAGCTGATGCCAACTCCTTGATGGCGGTTATGGCAGAAGCCTTGAGCTCTGAAGAACGGATCAACTTAATCGTTTCTTCTAAACACCCACGTCCACAATTTTACTCTGCGGAAGAAGCAGAAATCTTGGTCAATGAAGGGTTGAAAGTCATCGACTGGGCTTCCACTGATAACGGTGAAGAACCTGACTTGGTAGTTGCTGCAGCAGGGACGGAACCAAACTTGGAAGCATTAGCCGCTGTATCATTGTTGAACAAAGCATTCCCAGATATGAAAATCCGTTTCATCAATGTGGTGGACTTGTTGAAATTGCGTCACCCATCTGAAGACCCTCGTGGCTTGACTGACGAAGAATTCGATGCTTACTTCACAGCTGACAAACCAATCGTCTTTGCTTTCCACGGGTATGAAGGCTTGATTCGTGACATCTTCTTCAAACGTCACAACCACAACTTGATGATTCACGGCTACCGTGAAAACGGCGATATCACCACACCATTTGACATGCGGGTCTTCTCTGAAATGGACCGTTTCCACTTGGCACAAGATGCTGCCTTGGCAGTCAAAGGTGAGGCTGCCGCTGACTTCGCTCAAAAAATGACGGATACCGTTAACTATCACCATGACTACATCCGTGCTAACGGTGTGGACATTGACGAAGTTGTCAACTGGAAATGGGAAGCGTTGAAAAAATAAGCTTTAGACTATCCTACTCTAAATAGTTTGTTGAAGGCGGTTTGGTTGGAAGGCCCCAGCCAGCCTCTGAACGTAAGAGAAGGCGCCGATTGTTACGATCGGCGCCTTCTTTTGCTAGTGGGAAAATGGACGCTAGCGGATATTTTCCGAGTTAAAGATCGCTAGCCTCAATAGAGCGGGTGGCCTTACAAGAAAGACCAGTGGCTAGCCTTATTTAATAAGGTAACATTGCGACTTATTGTTTTTGCAACTGCCAAAAACAGAGGGATAATGATTTTAAACAATTCGTTTTGAGAGGATGAACAAAATGAAAACTGAGCTAGAGAAGATGATTGCCGGCGAGATGTACCATCAGACACCGGAGCTATTAGAAGTCCGTTTTAAAACGCGAGATCTCCTATACGAATACAATCGGTGCCATCCACGAGATATGGCGACCCGCAGTCGTTTGCTTAAAGAAATGTTCCATAGTGTTGGGGAAAAGTATTTTATTGAACTGCCTTTTCATGTGGATTACGGTTTTAATGTCACGATTGGGGAAAACTTTTTTGCCAATAACAATCTGACACTGTTGGATGTTTGTCCGATTACCATTGGCGATGATGTTTTATTGGCGCCAAATGTGGGGATTTACACCGCGGGACATGCCTTGGACCCCCAGCTACGAAAAGTGACTGGTGGCGAATTTGGTCAACCAGTGGTGATTGGAAACAATGTTTGGGTTGGCGCCAATGTATCGATTTTGCCCGGGGTAACGATTGGGGATGATACGGTGATTGGCGCCGGTTCGGTGGTGACAAAAGATATCCCGGCTGGTGTCTTGGCAGCCGGCAACCCTTGTCGGGTGATTCGGGCCTTCGATCAACGGGACCGCGAGACTTATTACCGAGATTTAGCGATTCCGCAAGCCTATCTGGACCAGCTGGCAGACTAAAACCAGTCTGTGTATAATGGAGAAGACAAGCAAACTGGTGGAGAAGGTGACGATTGCATGGAACAACGCTTGCTAGGACAACCGACAGAAATTCACTTTCATTGGTGTGGCTATCTTCATTCCAAGAAGGCATGGCAGCATGATCCCCGTACCAATCTAGACTATGAGTTGATGATTGGTGTGGCGGGGCGGGTGCATTTTGAGATTGCTGGTAAACCGCTGACCTTGGCTGCGGGGGAGTTGTTAGTGATTCCACCGGGGACGCACTTTTACGGTCGCGATGCCGAGGAAAATGTCGGCTTTTATTGGCTCCATTTTGAGATGAAAGGCATGGAAGTAGCTACGGCTGGTGAAAATCCTGCGTTTAACCAGCCTCAGCTTTGGCAGCTGCCCTTGTATGAGCAAAACTTGATTTTGGATAATGAGTTGTTATTGCTACAACAGTTGCAGACCATCAAAGAAATGGAATTGCCGACACACCAGTTGCTGGATTCCTATACAGCGACGTTATTATTGAGTATTAAAGAAAAGTATTTGTTAAGCTTTCAAGAAAATGACTCCGAGAAGCATTTTTTGATTGATTATTTGAAGGAATACTTGCAGAGAAACTATCGCCGCAAAATCACGGTGGCGGAACTAGCCAGCTACTTTGGCTACAATAAAGCCTACTTATCAAACCTTTTCTCCCGAGAAGTCGGGCAGACAGTGACACAGTATCTGCATATGCTGCGGCTGGAACAAGGACGGCAGTTGCTGTTGACTACCAATGACAGCATCCGGGAAGTAGCGGAAAAAGTTGGAATTGAAGATGAAAAATACTTTAGTCGCCTCTTTCAAAAACAGTTTTTGCTCGCACCCCGGAGTTATCGGAAAAAGTATGGCTTGATTAATGAGATGTAAAACAAGACTTCCCACCTATTGAAGGATTAGTGGTAGGTCTTGTTTTTGAGCTGTGGCAAAAGGCTGGAACAGGGCTATCGGATGGCTTTTGGGAGGCTTCATGGGGGAAACATGCTAAAATGAGGAAGAAGTTTTTCCTTTGAGGAGGAGTAAGATGACCAGTAGGACTATCACAACACCTTGGGGCCAACAGTTGTTAGAAAACCCTGAAGTGATTGCTTTAAATGACTATCCCCGGCCCCAATTGCGACGGGATAATTGGCGTAATCTCAATGGTTGGTGGGAGTATGCCATTACCAAATCTGATCAGCAACCCGCAAGTTTTGAGGGGAAAATCCGCGTCCCCTTTTCGCCAGAAACAACTCTTTCTGGCGTGGGAAAAATGGTGGGCCCGGCAGATTTTTTGTGGTATCGTCGTCATTTTTCGGTCAATACCAAAGAAACGGCCCCAGCCAATCGGCGTACCTTACTGCATTTTGGCGCTGTCGATCAGATCTGTGAAGTTTTCTTAAATGGTCAATCCATCGGTACTCATGTTGGTGGTTATTGGCCCTTTGAATTTGATATTACCCATCAGTTACAAGCTGACAATGAGTTGATTGTAAAAGTACAGGATTTTTCAGACAATCCCCGCTATGCTTATGGTAAACAAAAGCAAAAACACGGACAAATCTGGTACACTCCCCAAAGTGGGATTTGGCAGACGGTATGGTTGGAACAGGTGCCCCAGACATATGTCACTCAGTTGCAATGGTGTCCGCAATTTGATGAAGGGCAGATTTTATTGACCCTTGGGACAAACCAACCTTTTGCAAAAGGAACACTACTTATCACTAGCCAAGAGCAAGTGGTGTGTCAAAGGGAATTTTCTGATACTACGGTGGCAATCTTATTGCCGCAAGTTCACCCTTGGACACCAGCTGACCCTCATTTGTACCAAGTGACCCTCACGGTGGATGAGGATCGCTTCACCAGTTATTTTGGCATGCGGAAGTTTTCTATTGGCAAGCGCAATGGGGTAACGGTGCCGTTATTGAACAATCAGCCGGTATTTTTCAATGGCTTATTGGATCAAGGTTATTGGAGCGATGGCGGCTATACGCCCCCTAGTGATGAGGCGCTGGTCTATGATATTCAGCAAATGAAGGATTTAGGATTTAATCTGCTGCGTAAACACATCAAAATCGAGCCGTTGCGGTGGTATTATCATTGCGATCGTTTGGGGATGCTGGTGTGGCAAGATTTTGTCAGTGGTGGGGGACCGGATTATCACCCGCTGGTCATTCAAGTGCTTCCTTTTATCGGTGTGACTTTGAAGGATCATCATTATCGCTGGTTTGGTCGTCAGTTGGCAGCCAGTCGCCAGCAGTTTAGACAAGAGATGCATGATACGGTGAAACTGTTGCAAAATGGCACCAGTCTAGCTGTCTGGGTTCCTTTTAATGAAGGGTGGGGCCAGTTTGACAGTCTTCCTGTGACAGCTGAACTACGACAGCTGGATCCAACACGTCTCATCGATACTGCCAGTGGCTACCATGACCAAGGAGCTGGAGATTTTCATAGTGCCCATGTCTATTTCAAGAAATTTCGCATGAAGCCGGATCGGAAACAGCGCATCCAAGTGTTGAGTGAGTTTGGTGGCTATAGTCTCCCCGTGGTGGGTCATATGGCTTCTGACAAGCGTTTTGGGTATAAAAAGTTTCCAGACCAGGAGCGTTTTCTGACGGCTTATCTGAAACTTTTCACTGAAGAAGTATTGCCGGCTGTTTCTCAAGGGTTGGCAGGAACGGTGTATACTCAGGTGTCAGATGTAGAAGATGAGCTCAACGGCTTAATGACCTTTGATCGGCGCGTGCTAAAAGTCGACGAAAATCGCCTTCGCAAAATGAACCACACCATCGCGGAGACCTTTCAACAACTGCATAAAGACAACTAGCAATAAACAGCCAGCTGGCCATCTGATGGTCTCCTGGCTGTTTGTTTTTAGTGAGACTTGCCGGAAAAATGTTCTCGTGCTATACTGAGTTTGTAATTATTGTGATATCAAAATGATATCAACTCAAGCGTAGAGGAGGAAATGAAATGAATGAAAAAATAATTAATCAGCCAGCGACGGAAGAAACCTTGCTAAAAGCTAAAAATGGGATGCCCATGCTTTTATTGAATCTGGCGCTCATCGCCGTCTCGATTGCCATTTTTATCTGGGGTATCATCCATATTGATCAGCAACAGACCCTGGCTGGGATTCTGATGGGGGTAGCAATTTTTTACTGGTGCCTACCGGTGTGGTTACTCTTTGCTGGGCTGCGAGTGGTGCATCCTAATGAAGCACTAGTGATGACCTTGTTTGGGAAATACGTAGGCACGTTGAAAGGGGCGGGTTTTTATTTTGTCAATCCTTTCATGACCGCAGCACCAGTGCCAAAAGCGAGTCACTCTGAGCTTGCTGCAGGGGGAGAACTTGAAACCGAGTCTGTGACAAGTGGGAAGAAAAACAACCCGGCACTAGTTAAAAAACGCCTCTCATTGAAAACGATGGCTTTGAGTAACAACAAGCAAAAGGTCAATGACAAATTGGGCAATCCCATCATCATCAGTATTGTAGTTATTTGGCGAGTTGCCGATACGGCGAAAGCGATTTTTGATGTGGACAATTTTGTCGATTACCTATCCATTCAATCTGATTCGGCGTTGCGTAATATCGTGCGCCTCTACCCGTATGATGCCACTGATGATGAAGATGCCAACGAAAAGAGTTTACGAGGCTCTAGCATGGAAGTCAGTCAAAAGCTAGCAGAAGAAATTCAAAGCAAAGTGGATGTGGCAGGAATCGAGATTATCGAAGCTAAAATCACTCATTTGGCTTATGCACCAGAAATCGCTGCGGCCATGTTGCAACGACAACAAGCTTCAGCTATCGTGGACGCCCGCCAACTAATCGTGGAAGGGGCTGTGGGGATGGTGGAAATGGCGATCGAAAAATTAAACGAGCAAAGCGTTGTGGAATTGGATGAAGAACGCAAAGCTGCCATGGTCAGTAATTTGATGGTCGTCCTTTGTGGCAATCGGGACGCTCAACCGGTAGTCAATAGCGGCTCATTGTATTAAACTAGTAAGAAAGCATGGGGAAAAGGAGTGGCGGCAGTTGGATAACAAAAAAGCAAAAGCAAAAAAACAAGTGCCACTCCGACTTTCGGCAGAATTGTACGAGGATTTGGCAGCTTGGGCGGAAGATGAGTTTCGCAGTGTCAATGGTCAGATTGAGTATTTGCTGACGGAAGCAGTGAAACGACGCAAAAAAAGCGCCAAAAAATCGTCGGAGTAGCCCTTGGACAAAAGTGTGTTTGGGCAATGAATAGGCAGGTAAAACGCCGGTGTCAGGCTGATAGCTCATCAGACACCGGCGTTTTTTTGGTTCCTAAGTCTAATTATGTTTGGTTTTACGAACTCGCCTATTTCCGAGTCAAATCTAAACTGAACACTGATAGCTGATAATAGACATCTTGGTAAGGTTCGCCTTACTACTTGTGAGTTGATGAAGGAAGGTTCATCTTTTTTATAGATAAAGACTTATAAAAAAAGCTCCAAAAAGTCTGATGGATAAGAAATTAAGTGGCGTATCAAGCCGTCATTATGACGCCCGAAAAAGGTGGAATTTAGCTCCGTAAGCATTGATATGACGGTAGCTAGACCGGCAAATGCCAAATACAAAGCAATTTGTCATTTGCCTTTGAGCTTCAAACTTAGAGTAAGTGTCACAAGTGCCACCAACTCTAAGTAATTCATCTCAATCTTGAAAGCTACTGTCATCTCAATCCTACTGCGCAAAATTTCACCTTTTTCACGGTACATATGCTACCCAATAAGAAAATAATTTGCTGAATTTACGAAGCAAAGGGAATAAATCGATTATCGATAAAACAGGGCGGACTTGCTGGAGGAGAATGACTCGGGGTGTGGTGTTAAGGATGTTCGAGGGCTAAAAGACCATTGCGCATACAGTTGCATCTAAGCAGAGAGCGCTAAGATGAACTAGCAAATTACTTGTTGTGTCCGATGTTTTTTGTTGGACTTACAACAAGTTTGACTTCGGCAAGGCAAATGACAACTGTTCTTTGGTTGGCATTTACTGGTCCCATTACCACCAGAGGGATTCTCCGGAAGTAAGTCCGCCGGCTTTTGTATGTTATGAAAAAGGTAGAACTTAGCGACCTAGGAATTGAGATAGCTGTGGCTGGATTGGGAAAGGCCAAACGTAAAAACGTGTTGTTATTGCTAGTTTGTTCGGCCTTTCTTACTTGGAGTTAGTTTTTTCTTTAAGAGCAAACGGGATTTTTGCCGGATAATCTTCAAGACGTTATACTAATAGTATTTTGAAACGCAAGTTAAGGAGAGAGTGACAATGACTAATTTCTGGCAAGAGTTACCAAAGCCTTTTTTTATATTGGCCCCGATGGAAGATGTGACGGATGTGGTTTTTCGCCATGTGGTGCAACAGGCGGGAGCCCCGGATGTCTTTTTCACTGAGTTTACCAATTCCGATAGTTTTTGCCATCCAGATGGGCTTGATAGCGTGCGAGGACGACTGGTGTTCACAGAAGATGAACAGCCGATGGTGGCGCATATTTGGGGGGATAATCCGGATCATTTTCGCCAGATGAGCCTTGGTTTGGCGGAGCTGGGTTTTCGTGGGATTGACTTGAATATGGGGTGTCCGGTGCCCAATGTGGCGGAACGAGGCAAGGGGAGTGGCTTGATTCAACGACCGGAGCGAGCCGCTGAATTGATTCAGGCAGCCAAAGCAGGCGGGCTACCGGTAAGTGTCAAAACCCGGATTGGCTTTACGGATATCAGTGAACTAGAGCCGTGGATTAGCCACCTTTTACGGCAAGATCTCGCCAATCTATCGGTTCATTTGCGGACACGAGAAGAAATGAGTAAGGCGGCGGCTCACTGGGAGTTAATTCCTGAAATTGTCCGGTTGCGGGATACTCTGGCGCCACAAACGTTACTTACCATCAATGGGGATATCCCCGATCGCCAAGCCGGGCTAGCATTGGCAGCAAAATACGGGGTGGATGGGATCATGATCGGGCGGGGCATTTTCAAAAATCCTTATGCCTTTGAAAAAAATTCGCAGCCCCATTCACAAGCAGAAATGCTGGATTTATTACGTTTACAATTGGACTTGCAGGACCAATACCAAGACCAATTGCCCCGTTCCATCGTCGGTTTGCATCGCTTTTTCAAAATTTACGTGAAGGGTTTTCCCGGAGCTAACGATTTACGTATCCGTTTGATGGAAACCAAATCCACAGATGAGGTACGCCAAGTGCTGGCGGAGTTCCAAGGATAAGCGATCCTAATTGCCAAAGTTTAGGAGCTGTTAATAACTTTCAAGTCCGATTTTTGTCTCAAGTTTCGATCCGTGGTATGCTTAACTTGTAGAGGGAACGCTTTCTTAGTAAGGAGTGGTCCCGAAGCTGTTTGCTGGTGGGGGAAAGCTGTAGCCTCTGCTGGTGGGGGAAGGTGCAAAAAAGGAGGGATTGGATCATGGATGAGACCTATCAAAACATTTTGGTGGCGTTGGATGGTTCTCGCTTAGCAGAAAAAGCTTTTACGGAAGCGATTCGCATTGCCTCGGCCAACAACGGTCGTTTGACGCTGATTTCCATCATTAATGACGCGGAATTAGCCACAAGTGCCTTTGCATTTTCTAAACTATTTGCTCAAGAAAAGGAACGAGCAGAGACCGAGTTATTGAAACGGATTCATGACGCTTCGCAAAAAGGTGTGATGGATGTCATTCCTTTTGTCGAGGTGGGAAATCCAAAGCAGGTGATTATCAAATATGCCGCTGACAATGCCAGTGATTTGATCGTCATCGGAGCAACAGGAAAAGGGGCCATCACCCAATCCTTGGTGGGTTCCACGACGGCTTATGTGGTCAATCATGCCCCTTGTAACGTGCTAGTCGTACGCTAAGCAATCAACAAACAAGCCTACTTCATCCTCAGGTGATGAAGTAGGCTTGTTTGTTTTACCGTCATCAGCTAGCTTTTCTCCACTTTTTCTATCTATCCTCTAACGACACTTCAGTTTTTTCTCGCTAAACTAGGGGTATCAAAAAGGTGAGGGGCAGTCTTAGCGGATTCACCAAATAGGAGGAAATGATGACAGCAACAGCAAGAATGACCGGCCAGTTTTGGCAACAATATCAAAAAATCGTGGAAGAACATGTCATTCCTTATCAGTGGCAGGCATTGACGGATCAGCTAGAGGACACCGAGCCATCCCATGCCATCGAGAATTTTCGCTTGGCGGCAGGGCTTAGCGAAGGCGTGTATTACGGGATGGTTTTTCAAGATTCTGATGTGTACAAATGGTTGGAAAGTGTGGCTTATAGTCTGCGGAATCACCCAGATGCTGCTTTGGAAGCCCGGGCAGATGAGGTGATTACACTGCTGGGTCAGGCTCAAGCGGCAGATGGTTATTTGAACACGTATTATCAAGTGAAAGCTGGCTTAGAGCAGCGTTGGACCAATGTGCGAGACAATCACGAACTGTATTGTGGCGGCCATTTGATCGAGGCGGCAGTTGCTTATTTTGAGGTGACGGGGAAACGAGCTTTTTTGACCATTGCGGAAAAGTTTGCGGATTATGTCGATACGATTTTTGGACCAGAAGCAGGTAAAATCAAAGGCTATCCTGGCCATGAGGAAATCGAGCTGGCTTTGGTTCGGTTGTACTTGGTGACAAAAAATGAAAAATACTTAAACTTGGCGACTTATTTTGTCAATGAACGGGGCCAACAGCCACTATTTTTCAATGAGGAAGCTGAAAAAGCCGGTTGGGATGCCCAAAGTTGGTGGCACGGGGATCATGAATACTCGCAAGCCCATTTGCCAATTCGTGAGCAAAAAGAAGCTGTGGGTCATGCGGTACGAGGGGTTTATTTTTATTCAGCAGTAGCGGATATTGCCCGTCTGCAGCATGACGACAGCTTGAAGCAAGCGGTAGAAACTCTGTGGGAGAATGTCGTCCAACATAAACTGTTTATCAATGGCGGTATCGGTGCCTCGGCTTGGGGAGAAGCGTTTGCCGCCAATGACGATCTGCCCAATGATACGACTTACAATGAAACCTGTGCCTCGGTGGGCTTGGCGTTTTGGGCGAAACGGATGCTGGCCTTGGAGCCAAAAGGAACATACGGGGATGTGCTAGAAAATGCTATTTACAATGGTTCGTTATGTGGGATGGACCTTAAAGGAGAGCGTTTCTTGTATGTCAATCCGCTAGAAATCAATGGACCGAATGCTTGTCAACGCCATGATCATCGGCACGTGACCCCCAAACGGCAAAAATGGTTTAACTGTGCCTGCTGTCCGCCAAATTTGGCGCGTTTGATTGGTGGTATCGGGGATTACTTTGTGACAGAAACCAAAGCCGGGGTTTATGTAAACTTATATGGTGCCAGCGAAACCACCGTATCCCTTGGAGGGCAAGCAGTACAGCTGACTCAAGAAACCTTGTATCCGTGGCAAGGAGCGATTCAGATTACAGTAAATACGGAGACACCTGTGACTGGGAAATTAGCCTTTCGTTTACCTGCTTGGTCGCAAGAAAATTTCCGCTTGTTGGTGAATGGCGCCGCGGCTAGCTATCAAAATGAAGCGGGTTTTCTAGCGCTAACCCGTACTTGGAATGACGGAGACGTGGTGGCACTGACTTTCGATATGACTCCGCAAAAAGTGTTTGCTAACTCTCACATTACCGAAGACCTGGGGAAAGTTGCCATTACCCGGGGGCCTTTAGTCTACGCGGCTGAAGAAAAAGACAATGGTCCTCATCTAGGAACTCTGTGGGTAACGGCTGGGGAAATCGTGGCGACAGAAAATGGGGAGCTCTTGCCTCATGCCGTCTACCTCACAGTTCCTGGAAAACAGCTGCGTTCACTAGACCAGGCGACGTATACCACGCAAGCCCCGACTTTGGAGGAGACCTCGATTACCTTGCTGCCGTATTTCATGTGGGGCAATCGTGGGGAAGGCGAGCTGCGGGTGTGGTTGAATCAGCTGTTTTGCTGAAGAAAAACAACACAGAGCGTTTGCCCATTTCTCTAGGACTTTCTTAATAGCAAATTATGGTGAGGCGGCAAATATCACGCACCCCCCCGATGAAGGATCAGCTGAGTCCCTTAACACGATAAGTTAGACAATCTGTCATGTCGGGTTGATGAGTGGCATACAAAAAACTTCAACTACTAGCATCTCTCCGTGGGACGCTAGTAGTTGAAGTTTTTATTGTTTAATTTAAAATCCGGACTTTTAAAATTTCCGGGCTATCTGAAAGGTCCAGCATTAGTTGGTGTTCATCCAAGTCTCGCGGTAGGGTCATGGTGTAAATCACAGAATAGGTGCGGAAAGCTTCATCGGCCACCCGCTTGACTTCTAAATCCATATTGTCGATGGTAATGCCTTTTGTCTTTAGCGTAGTCATTATAAAGGGGTGGGATTTGTCCCAATGCTCAAATTCTAAAAGCAAACGACGAGTGCGTGGGGCGGGAACGACAAAGGCAACGAAGGTCAAAGCCCCTAAGATTACAATAAAACCAATCAGTGTAATTTGATAAAAGCCCATGCCAGCAGCTAGACCGAGAGCGGCGATGGACCAGATGGAAGCCGCGGTGGTTAACCCGGTGACGGATTGTTTGTTCATCACGATGGTCCCTGCTCCAAGAAAACCAATCCCGCTGACCACTTGGGCGATTAGACGAGCTTCATCGGTCCCTACCACCCCCACCATTTTCGGATGCGCTATGGCAAACTCGATGGAATTCCAAGAGATTTCCTGTTGGATCAAAGCAATCAAAGTCGCTCCGACACAGACGAGAATATGGGTTTTCATACCAGCAGGACGGCTTTTGTATTCTCGTTCGTAACCGATGGCGCCCCCCATGATGATGGCCAGAGCTAAACGAAATAAAATTTCTAACATACTCAAGTGAAATTCAGCTACCATCTTCTTCACCCCTTCACTTCCATCTTAGCAAATTCTTTCCCGTTACGAAAGCTAGAGGTTAGGCAGGCTAGCTGATTAGTGGCGGTCGTGATCATGGGAAGATTTCGCCAGAGGGAGTTTTTCCGTCAAGAACAGTTCCCAAATAGAGAAAACCAAAGCGGTGCCAAACGCTGCTGGTAAGGTGATGGTCACGCGTTGGGTAAAGCCAGCTACCAAAAACATCAACAAGACGTTTAAAGAGCTATCCAATAGCACATACAATACTTGATCTTTCACCACTTTCGAACGGGCCAAATGGTACTCCAAAAAGCCGGTGACGGGAGTGAAAAAGACACCTAATAAAATCACGAGAAACATAAAGCCAATCAAACTACCATGGGTGGCATAGCGGGCCCCTAGCAGATTTAAGATACTGGCCCCTAAAACAGATAAGATAAACGCCGTCATCAGGCTACCAAACATGGCTGTCAGCAGCACTTTCGGCGGAACTTTTTTTGGTTTACGAAACATCTTGTCATCCCTCAATTTTTCAAAAATTAGGTTTATTATAGCAGATGAGGCTAGATAAACAAGTCGTTGGAAAAAAAGTCGCCAAAACTCCGGAAAAATAAGGGGAGTTCTGACGGCTTTTGTCATGTTCCTTATTCTATAGAAGAAACGCGGGGACTTTAGATAAAACGCATCTGATCATTGTGCCGGAAATAGGCTTCTTGTAGCCAAGTATAGAGATAGCTCGCTTCTTCGTCTTTGGTGGTGATATTCCACAAATAAAAGGGAATCTCAGGATAATCTTGCTTGAAAACCGCCGTTGAAGCGATCACCAAATCATATTTATCGGCCTCGGCGGGACTAAAGGCCTCGGCGTCAACAAAATAGATGGCTCGCAACAGTAATAAAATACGATCGTGAAGAATGCTATTGGGCTCCACGACGACCCCAACTTTTAGCTTAGTCCAGGTCATATGCTCCATATAATAAGGACGTAGAATATGCCCAAAACTCTTTTCGATGACTGGAAATAAGCTGCGATAGTGCAAATAAGGGGTGACCTTCTCACTAGCAAAAAAAGTCCGTACTTGTTCATCGAAAATCCGGTTGGAGCTAGAGACTTTTTCTTCTTGTACCAAAAAATAGTGGAGATTGGGAAAGGTCCCGCCGTAAACCCAAATCCCGGCAGCCGCTTGGGTCATATTTAAGTGTAAGACTTGGCGTTTTTCTGATGGAATATCGCCGCTGAAATAGTACTCTTCAAAATAATGCAAAAAATCATCTGCTAAGCTTACCAACAAGGGGACTTTTTCTTGTAACATAACTTTTCGTGCAGGAATCAAAGGTGACTTTGGATTGACGAAATTGGGACTGGTGACGGTGTTGATCAAGATACTGCCGCTTTCTTGCCACAAGATGTCTTCTGAAATCAGCGGATTGTCTTGACACAGGGTTAGATCAAACAAAGGGTTCTCCAAAAAGATGCTTCGTGCCCGTAGATTCTCTTGGTTACGATGGCCTTGTTGTAGGCGAAAGTACTGAATGATTAGCTTGAGCTTATAAATTTTGTAACTGATGTAATGGTGTTCTTCGGGGATTTGCGCCACGAGCTTCGGCAAAAGGGCATCATCAATTTCGTAAGGTTCAAAAATCGTGGTATCCCCTTTCGTTCCCATCCAAAATAAGTAAAAGAGACATTGCCGCAACATCAACTCATCTTTTGTTTCCAAAGAGGCATTGGTGACACTTAGATGGACCCCATATGTTTTTAAATATTTTTGCAGTCCCCGGAGATTTCGCGTCAGGGTGGACTGACTGACATAGTGCTTGGTCAGAAAGTCTTTCAACTGTGGATCGGGTGTGGTTAACAACCAGAGTAAAAACTGAAAGGCGATGGATTGTTTCCGCAACATAATGAAACGGAACTCCGTCAAGCTGACGGTGACTTGATCTAAAGGGAGGTTTTTCGATTGCCGAAAATGAGCCGCTTGCGTTTTATCAATGTCTTCCATGATTTCGCTGATGCGTTCCAAAGTGTATTTTATTTTGCTATAGGAACTATCCATCAAAGTAGCTAGGTCACGAATGGGATAGTTTTTTCGGGGGAGTTTACAGAGCTTATCGTAAAGGCGGTAATACTCCAGCTGAGTTTTTGTGAACATCAAGCTTTCATAACGCATCGAATCCCTCTTTTCTAAAATGTTATTTGTACTTATTATAACATGGAAAAAGATGTCTTGGTCAATGAATAAACCGGCAGTTTCATGGGCTTTTTTGAGGGTATTTAAAAAAAAGTAAAGTCATTTCCTAAAACTCTTTTTCTTTTTGTTATTTATTATAAAAAAAGTTCTTTTATTTTTTAATAGAAGAGTGATTTAAATGAAATATGGCTATTTTATGTCAAGATAGAATGAGTTTTTCTGCGTTTTTTTGCGATTTTTTGAAAAGTTGCAAAATCAGCGAAAATTACTCCGCTGCCCCTATAATCTGAAATATCGAAATGAAAAGTTTCAGAAAAAACGGAAAAGCGCAGCCTATCAAATGTTGGTAGCGGCATCCGTTAGAAAATAGGAGAGCGTATGAAAAGAAAATATCTAGTAGGATTGGTTGCATTGTTGTTAGCTGCTGCGAGCAGTGTCGGCTTGTATCAATTATATGCAGGAGCCGAAGAAAAAGTAGAAACCAGTTTTCGGCCTAACGTGGTGATCGATGCTTCTGATTATCCGCAGTTAACGGCCCAACAGTTGGTTCAATTAAGCCAAGCAGACGAAAGCGGGACCGTTACTGCTGTCAGCTTTTCCGATGAAGCAGCGATGAGGGATTTGCAACCGGGGATTTATACCGCAAACGTAGCTATCCAGCTAAGTTTCAATCAAGAAATCACGCGGACCGTCACCATCAACGTCTGGGATAAACAAGGGCCCGACATTACCGTACCAAAGACAGTAACAGTGACCGCTGGGGCTGAGTTTCCGGTAGCAAAATTTCCAGTTTCAGACGCAGTCGATGGGAAAATCGCCAGTGAAGACTTGTCAATCACGGGTTACGATGCCAATCAAGTGGGGCAACAAAAGGTGACACTGGCGGCGACAGATCAGGCGGGCAATAAAACGACTGCCCACGTTTCCGTGAAGGTCCTGGCAGCTGAAGCAGATACCTCGCTAACCGCTGCTAATGAAGAGAATGAAGCCAGTGAAACTCCCGAAACTTCGGAAGCAGCAACCGCTGAATCCAAAGAAACAGTCGCAAGCACAAGGGACACGACCCCTGAAGTAACCACGACAACTAGTGAAGACGAAGCTACTACGACTGTAACAGAGGCGACAAGCACTTCTCAATCAGAAATCAAAGAAGAAGTAGAAACCGAAGCTACAACCGAAACTACAACCGAAACTACAACGGAAACCGCCATCGCCGTAACGAGCAATGAAGAGACTGAAACGACAGCCTCCGCTAACGAAGAAGCCTCTATGGCAACAGAGACTTCTGTTTTGAAATTTGCAGGCGGGACTGTTCTCTTTGGTCAAAGCAATGGTGCCAGTGCCGCCCCTGGATCGGGTGCGGGGACCTGGATGGGTTCGGGTTCTGTTTCCGATGGCGCACCGACCCATTTCATCGGTCACAATCCTGGTGATTTTGCTGGGGTTATGAGTTTGGATGTGGGGGCGACCATCACGGTGGTGGATGCCAGTGGTGCTTCACGGACCTACACGGTATATGAAGTGTTAGATGTCACAGATGAAGGCTACAACAATCGTAATTTGCAAGATGATGTCCTACCCCGAATGCTGTATGACGGGGGCGAACGCATCAGCTTGCAAACGTGTATTTCTGATACCGTTAATCGTTGTGTACTGGCTCGTTAAACAAGCAAATTAATCAAAGTCGTCCCAACAAGGCTCAGGTAACCCTTGTTGCCGGGCGGCTTTTTTAGCGCTGTAAAAGGCGAGTTTGGCAGTGATATGCCGTTGATTTTCCAAAAGCTGGTGCAATTGGGTTTCGATGGCAGCGGATTGCTGGGCCAACAAGTCCACCAAGGCTTCATAATCTTCCGTCACATCTTCGTGATAGAAAAATTCTTGAATCTGACTGATGGACATCCCCGTCTGCTTGAAACACTGAATCGCTCCCAAGCGCCCAAGATGCTTGTCTTCGTACAGCCGATGTTTGCCATTGCGGCGGATATCCTTCAATAATCCAACTTCTTCATAATAACGCAAGGTGGATGCTGGTAGACCAAAGCGCTGGCTGACGTCGCGAATGGTATAAGTTTTGGCAATGCTTGTCATGATAGACCTCCTAAAAGTCGGATGTTTCTTTTGATAAAAAAGATTTTTCGAAACCGCTTTACTTAAAGTGTACTTGAAGTGCTATAGTATGTAAAGAGGAAGTCGTCAAGGGTGGAAGATAGCTTCGGCGAGGAGAAGTTTCGGCGATAAGCTGGGAGTTATTTCGTGATAAAACCCATCACGCATTGTCTCCACCGTATCCCTTTACTTCTGACCACCGCTCTTCATCAGACTAAATAAGGAGGAAGATTATGTATCTCGCAAAGGAAAATCGTTATGACCAGATGCAATACAATCGGGTAGGAAAATCTGGTCTGAAATTGCCAGCTATTTCGCTGGGATTGTGGCACAATTTTGGCGACGTCGACAAAATGACCACTCAAAAAGAGGTGATTTTTACCGCTTTTGACAATGGCATCACCCACTTTGACTTAGCAAATAATTACGGGCCGCCAGCCGGTTCAGCAGAAACCAACTTTGGACGGATTTTGCGTGATGATCTGAAGGCTTATCGGGACGAAATGATTATTTCCTCGAAAGCTGGTTATTATATGTGGCCAGGACCATATGGGGAGTGGGGTTCAAAGAAAAACTTGATCGCCAGCTGTGATCAGAGTTTGCAACGAATGGGTTTGGATTATGTGGATATTTTCTACCATCATCGTCCAGATCCCGAGACACCGATTGAAGAAACCGCTCATGCCTTGGATCTTCTGGTGCGTCAAGGAAAAGCGTTGTATGTGGGAGTTTCCAACTATTCCCCAGAGCAAACCGCAGCTATTAGCAAGCTTTTCAAAGAATGGCAGACGCCGTTTGTGATTCATCAGCCGCAATACAATATGTTCAACCGTAGTATCGAAGAAGGGTTGACGGATGTCTTGGCTGAAGAGGGCTTGGGGTCGATTGTCTTTAGCCCGCTAGCACAAGGCTTGTTGACGGATCGTTATTTGGATGGAATTCCAGCTGATTCTAGGGCGCATCGTTCCGACAGTCCCTTTTTATCAGAGGATCGTGTGGAAGAAACCATCGGCAAAGTCCGTCAGTTGAACCAAGTGGCGCAAGATCGTGGCCAGACATTGGCAGAGATGGCTTTGGCGTGGAACTTGCGCTTGCCGGAAGTCTCTAGCGTGTTGATTGGCGCCTCACGGGTGAGCCAATTGCAGGACAACTTGAAATCTTTGGATAACTTGGACTTTGCACCGGAAGAATTAGCTCGTATCGATGCCATTTTGAAATAGCAACTACGAAATTTAGGAGGCAACACCATGAAATACCGTAACTTAGGAAAATGTGGCTTGAAAGTCAGCGAAATCGCAGTTGGTAGTTGGATGACAGATGTTTCTGATGAAGTCAAACAAGCAGAAGCGGCAGCGACTTTGAAGTTAGCTTATGAAAAAGGAGTCAACTTTTTTGACTGTGCCGATGCCTATAGCGGTGGGGCAGCAGAACGCTTTTTGGGCAGCGTCTTAAAAGAATTTCCACGGAAAAATCTCGTTTTGTCCAGTAAAGTTTTCTTCCCAACTGGGGATGGCCCTAACGATCGCGGATTGTCACGCAAGCATATTATGGAATCCATCGACAATACCTTGGCGAATATGCAAACCGATTATTTGGATATGTACTTTTGCCATCGTTTTGATCCCACCACGCCTTTGGAAGAAACCTTGCAAGCTTTAAGCGATTTGGTAGATGCTGGTAAAGTTTTATATTATGGTGTCAGCGAATGGACGCCGGTGCAAGTTTTGCGGGCACAATTGATTATTCAAGAACGCGGCTTGCATCCAATGAGCGTCATCCAACCGCAATACAATATGACGGATCGCTACATCGAACACGAAATGATGGATGTCTGCGAACAATTCGGCATGGGGATTGTACCATTTTCACCATTGGCACAAGGTTTGTTGACAGGAAAATACCGTAAAGGACAAGCAATTCCTGCTGGCTCCCGAGCAACCTATCAAGATCAAATTCAAGCATTATTGACAGAAGAAAACTTGGATCGAGTGGAAGAACTCGTCAAAATGGCAGACTCCCTGGATACCGATTTGGCCAGTTTCTCCTTGGCATGGGCTTTACGGGATCGACGCATTTCCAGCTTGATCACCGGCGCGACGAAAGCCAGCCAACTGGAAAACAACTTGCAAGCCTTGGAAGTGGAAATTCCTACTGAGTACTTTACGAAGATTGACGAGCTGTTTGGCTTCAAAAAATTCCATCGACAAGTAGGGTAAGCAATGGCATAAATAAAAAAGCTGTCTTAGGCGCAAGGGGAAACTGCGCCTAAGACAGCTTTTTATCTGGAATAATAAATTGAAAACAAAAAAAGGTTGCCCTCCTAGAGATGACGTGAGGGCAACCTTTTTGGTTAAGCAAAATTAGTTTGCTTTTTTGACTTCTTCGTTTTCTAAATCAGTACGGACAACTAAGACATCACACGCTGCATTGCGAATGACATATTCAGAGACGGAGCCGATGAAGAGGCGTTCAACTGCGTTCAGCCCGGTAGCACCTAGCATGATCAAATCCACATGGTGTTCTTGTGGCAATTGTTTTGCAATGATTTGTTTTGGAGCGCCATATTCGATGACGGTGGTGATTTGGTCACAGTCTTGTTCTTTTGCGTAGGCCAAGTATTCGTCAAGGGTTTGTTTCGCCATTTCGGTAGCTTGTTCGGCTAGCATGCCGTCAAATGAAGAGACGGTTTGGAAGGCACGGGTGTCGATTACATGGGCGATAATCAGTTTCCCTTGATTTCGTTTAGCGACGTTGACCGCTTTTTTGAAGGCCAATTCAGCTTCGTTTGAGCCGTCGACGGCCACCATGATGGTTTTGTATTGTTGTAACATGTCATTCACTCCTTTAAAGTTGTCATCCTTTTTCATCGAGTAAAAGCTGCCAAAGCACGGCAACCTTCACGCTTTACAACTTTATTGTAGACCACTTGCCGCTAAATACAAAAGATTTTACTTTGGCTGTTTCATTTTTCCAGAAAAGCGAATGCTGAAAGTCAAAGTGATAAGCAAGGCGATAAACAAATAAGCAAAGGCAATCAGCTTGGTTCCCCAAATTGCGACAGGAATGCCCACTAGCGCAACAATGAAATAGCCGAGGCCGAAACCGTGCAAAAATTGCCGGTGCTCAGGCGTATCGCCAATCAAAGGCAAGAAGAGTCGGGGCTTTTTCAACAAACAAAAGCCAATCACGGCTAACAAAAGGGCAAAGATACAAATAAAGATGGTAATCATAGGTTTTCCTCCAAGTTTGCGGTGGTCAGTGTGCTTCTCCGCAGTCATTGACACTATTGTACCAAAGATTGCAAGACTTGCCACTGACAGAGGTGCGTAAGTGTTCGTGGGGAAAAATAAAAAAATTTGCAAATTGGTATTGACCTTTTGAAACGTTTTCTTTATACTAGCGTTTGTAAATAATATTATTTCATGTGACTGGATCATACCAGGCGTGGAAAGACACTCTCCAAGGAAGCAGAGCATGTGGACGGGAGACGGTTTTTCTACGCCTTTTTTGTGGACTAGGCATGGCCAGTACAGGTTTTACTCTGCAGAGGTGCCAAAATGAAAATCAGAAAAATCTTGAATCAAAATGCAGTCCTAATCGATGACGACGGTCAAGAGAAGGTTGCAATCGGCAAGGGAATCGGCTTTAACAAGAAGCGCAATGATTTGGTGTTTGCTCGGGAAGTGGAGCGCATGTTTGTCATGGCACCGGATAGCCAGATGAAGTTGCAAAATTTGTTGAACCAAATCGATGAGAAATTTCTCTTTGCGGCTGAACATATCGTCAATCACGCCGAACTCGTATTGATGGAAAAACTAAACGAACATGTGTTGATTGCCCTGACGGATCACTTGGCTTTTAGCGCTGAGAATATCAAAAATGGCATCATTGTCCGTAATAAATTATTGAAAGAAATTGAAGTTCTCCATCAAGAAGAATTTGGAATTGCACAATGGGCGGTAGAGTATCTGAACAATGAACTGCAGATTCCTTACAGCTATGATGAAGCGGGGTATATCGCCATTCATCTCCATAGTGCCCGTCGCGGGGAACAAAACAATCATCGCATTATTCGGGAAGTGACTATCGTTTCGGATACGATGGGATTGATCGCCCAAGAGCTGGGAATCGATTTGTATGCCGAGGAGATGGGGTTGAATTACTCCCGTCTGGCCAATCATCTGCGGCTACTCTTGGAACGCTATCAAAAACAGCAGTACGCCGTTTTGGATGAGGAAATCATTGAGATGGTTCGGGTGAAATATCCCGAAAGCTATGCCATTGCCAAAAAAGTCCGGGTGATGCTGATTAAACAGTATCAACTGGCGACATCAAGTGAAGAGTTGGGTTACATCGCCATACATATCGAGCGATTGCGGAAAGCAGCCCAAAAAGAAGAGGAGAAAAATTCATGAAAGCATATTTACAACGTATTGGTCGTTCGTTGATGTTACCTGTGGCTACTTTGCCAGTAGCGGCCCTATTCATGGGTATCGGGTACTGGATTGACCCTAGTGGTTGGGGTGGCAATAATATTTTAGCTGCCTTTTTAATCAAAGCTGGGGGCACGATTTTAGATAATCTGGGGATTTTGTTTGCTGTCGGTTTGGCTTACGGGATGTCAAAAGACAAAGATGGCGCAGCCGCTTTGGCTGGTTTGGTTGCCTTTTTGACACCGATGACCTTAGTCAACAAAGCAGCGGTGGCGTTGTTTACCAAAGTCGATCCTGAAAAAGTCAATGTCGCCTTTGATGCCATCAACAATAAAAACGTCTTTATCGGGATTTTAGCTGGTTTGGTAGCTGCGGCTTTATACAATCGTTTCAGCGGCGTGAAATTACCGATGGCTTTATCCTTCTTTAGTGGCAAACGGGCGGTGCCGATTGTTACCGCTGGAGCGATGGCCTTGATTTCAGCTTTATTAATTTTTATTTGGCCTCCTGTATACAACGCATTAGTATCCTTCGGGGAATTGATCTCTAGCATGGGACCATTGGGAGCTGGTCTGTATGGCTTCTTCAATCGTTTGTTGATCCCAACTGGGTTGCACCATGCGTTAAACAATGTGTTCTGGTTCAACTTGGCAGGGATTGATGATATCGGTAAATTCTGGGCTAGCGAAGGAACCAAAGGGATTACCGGGATGTACCAAGCTGGCTTCTTCCCTGTGATGATGTTTGGTTTACCAGCTGGGGCTTTGGCCATTTACCAATGCGCTCGTCCGGAAAAGAAAAAAGTAACAGCTTCCTTGATGGTAGCTGCGGCTTTCGCTTCTTTCTTCACCGGGGTAACAGAACCCCTTGAATTCTCCTTCATGTTTGTCGCTTGGCCTTTGTATGTGGTTCATGCGGCTTTGACAGGGATCTCCATGTTTGTGGCTGCCTTCTTCCATTGGACAGCTGGGTTTAACTTTAGTGCTGGCTTTATCGACTTCTTCTTGAGTCTGCGAGTGCCGATTGCCAACAAACCTTACATGTTAATCGTCTTCGGTTTGATCATGGCAGTGGTTTATTACTTCACCTTCTTGTTTGTGATTAAGAAATTCAATTTGATGACTCCTGGTCGCGAAGAAGTGGAAGAAGAAGCTGCTGAAGATATCGATCCTTTTGTTGCCAGTGGTGATGACAAATTTGCTACGATGGCTAATCAAATCTACAACGCTCTTGGTGGTGCAGCCAATGTGACGTCGATCGATAACTGTACAACTCGTCTGCGTTTGCAAGTCAAAGATACCGAAACAGTGGATCAAAGCAAAATCAAACGGACGGGTGTTCCTGGTGTCAAAGTAATCGATGGTCAAAATATTCAAGTTATCGTCGGTACTGAAGTGCAGTTTGTCGCTGACGAAATGAAACAATTGCATCATGGTGGGGCTAGACCTGCAGCGACTGTTGTGGAAACAGCAGAAGTAGTCGTAGAAAACTCACCGATTCAAGACGTATTTGCCGTCAGTGATGGGGCGATTAAAGACATCACCACCGTCAGTGACGATGTCTTCTCCCAAAAAATGATGGGTGACGGTTTTGCTGTTGCTCCAAGTGATGATGCCGTCTTTACACCAATGGCTGGGACTATCACGACGGTCTTCCCAACAAAACATGCAGTGGGGATCAAAACGGATAACGGTTTGGAAATTCTCGTGCACATGGGGATTGACACAGTCAGTCTAAAAGGCGAACCATTTGAAGTCTTCGTTACGGAAGGGCAAAAAGTGGGTCGCGGCCAATTATTAGCCAAAATGGATCGTGAAAAAGTCTTAGCTAATGGCAAACAGACGGACATCATGGTAGTTTGCACCAACAGCGATCAGCTACAGGCTTTGAAAGTGACACCAAAAGAGGTTGTAGCCAATGAAATCGTGGGTACAATCGAAAGCAAAGCGGAATAATTTTCACTTGTGAAAATGGCTGCTCTAGCCGATTTTCCCCAAAGTAGCTCAATAAGAAAGGCTGAACGAACTCGTTCAGCTCTCGAGAATTAAGGCGAAACTGACACATGATGTTCTTTATCATGAGTCGGTTTCGCCTTAATTCCGAAGAGAGCTAGTTCGTGAAGCCAGACATTTCTAGAATTGGTATTATGGGATTTTTACTTGTGAAAGTTTTATAATACCTCAGTTAGTGAAAAAGCACCTCTTTTTTCTTCGCGATTGAAGAAAAGAGGTGCTTTTTTTGCGAAAATCAGTTTCGTAATGACAGAGGGTCTACACGTTATACCCACCATCCACCACACATCAAGTTTTCGAGACGTCCTTCCTCGAAAACAGACAATCCTCGCTCGCTTTTTATACGCCA